>NZ_FNTZ01000001.1:4395000-4695000 GCF_900105555.1 Pseudomonas coleopterorum | reverse complement strand
AAGCCCAGCACCAGCGAATCGCCGGGGTAGATCAAATCGGGGTTGGCGATCTGCGGATTGGCGTGCCAGAGCTGCGGCCACTGCCACGGCTGGCGCAGAAACTTGCCGGAAATGTCCCACAATGTGTCGCCACGGACCACGGTGTAGCGCTGTGGGTAGCCGTCCCTGAGCTGCACCTGCGCCTGCGTCAGGCCGGACATTGCCAGCAGTAGCAGGGCGAGTAGTGATTTCCTCATGCCGTGAATCCCTTTATCATGTCTGTTCACGCGAAATAACGACTTTACCTCACAGTGCAGCACATACGCATATGGCTATTTTAAACATCCTCGAATTTCCAGACCCGCGCCTGCGTACCGTCGCCAAGCCGGTCACGGTGGTGGACGACAGCGTTCGCCAGCTCATCGATGACATGTTTGAAACCATGTACGACGCGCCGGGCATCGGTTTGGCCGCTACCCAGATCAATGTGCACAAGCGCATCGTGGTCATGGACCTGTCCGAAGATCGCAGCGAACCGCGGGTGTTCATCAACCCCGAGTTCGAGTCGTTGACCGACGAGATGGACCAGTACCAGGAAGGTTGCCTGTCGGTGCCTGGCTTCTACGAGAATGTCGATCGTCCGCAGAAGGTCAAGGTCACGGCGCTGGATCGCGACGGCAAGCCCTACGAACTGATCGCCGAAGGCCTGCTGGCCGTGTGCATCCAGCACGAGTGCGACCACCTCAACGGCAAGCTGTTCGTCGACTACCTGTCCAACCTCAAGCGCGACCGAATCAAGAAGAAGCTGGAAAAACTGCACAAGCAGCAAGCCTGATTCCGGTGCCCTGTAGGAGCGGCTAGTAACCGCGAACAACGCACCTCGGTGCGTCAGGAAGGGCCCCTTCGCGGCTGCCAGCCGCTCCTACAAAGGGTTGCGGCCCACCTCCAACAGCGAGAACTCCATGCGCATCGTCTTCGCGGGCACTCCCGAGTTTGCCGCCGAACACCTCAAGGCCCTGCTGGCCACTTCCCACGATATCGTCGCCGTGTACACCCAGCCGGATCGCCCGGCGGGACGCGGGCAGAAACTCATGCAAAGTCCGGTCAAGCAACTGGCCCTGGAGCACGGCATCCCCGTGCTACAGCCAGTGACCCTGCGTGACCCGCAGGCACAGGCCGAGCTGCGTGAACTGGCTCCGGACCTGATGGTGGTGGTCGCCTACGGGCTGATCCTGCCGCAGGCGGTGCTGGATATTCCGCCGCTGGGCTGCATCAACAGTCATGCTTCGCTGCTGCCACGCTGGCGCGGTGCAGCGCCGATCCAGCGGGCGGTGCAGGCTGGCGATGCGCAGAGCGGCGTCACCGTGATGCGCATGGAGGCCGGTCTCGATACGGGCCCGATGCTGCTCAAGGTCAGCACCCCGATCGATGCCCACGATACCGGCGGCAGCCTGCACGATCGGTTGGCGCAGCTGGGCCCGCCGGCGGTGGTCCAGGCCATTGCCGGCTTGGCTGCGGGCTGCCTGCCGGGCGAAACCCAGGACGACAGCCTGGCCAACTACGCGCACAAGCTGGACAAGAACGAAGCACGCATCGACTGGAGCCAGCCGGCCGAAGTGCTGGAACGCCTGGTACGGGCGTTTTTCCCCTGGCCGATCTGCCACAGCACCTTGAACGCCGAGGCCGTGAAAGTGCTGGCGGCCGAGTTGGCCGACGGCAGCGGTCAGCCGGGTGAAATCCTTCAGGTCGACAAGGACGGGCTGACCGTCGCCTGCGGTGTACAGGCACTGCGCCTGACCCGCCTGCAGTTGCCGGGCGGCAAGCCACTCAACTTCAGTGACCTGTTCAACAGCCGCCGCGATCGCTTCGTGGTCGGCACGGTGCTGGGCCAATGAACCCACGTCTGGCGGCGGCCCGCGCGCTCGCGGCAGTGCTCAACGGCAAGGCCTCGCTCAACAGCTCCCTGCCCAAGGAATTGGACAAGGTCGAAGCGCGGGACCGTGGCCTGGTTCAGGACCTGGCGTTCGGCACGGCACGCTGGCAGCCCCGTCTCGACGCACTGGCCGAGCGGCTGCTGCAAAAGCCCTTCAAGGCCGCCGATGCCGATGTGCATGCCCTGCTGCTGGTGGGCCTCTACCAGCTGCTGTACACCCGCGTGCCGGCCCATGCCGCGATCGGCGAAACCGTCGGCTGCGCCGACAAGCTGAAGAAACCCTGGGCCAAGGCATTGCTCAACGCCGTACTGCGGCGCGCCCAACGCGAGAGTGACGCCATTCTGGCCGAACTCGAACGCGATCCGGTAGTACGCACCGCCCACCCGCGCTGGCTGCAGAAATCGCTCAAAGCTTTCTGGCCAGAGCAATGGGAAGCCATTTGCGCTGCCAACAACGCTCACCCGCCGATGATCCTGCGAGTCAACCGCCGCCATCACGACCGTGATACCTACCTGGGCCTGCTGGCCGAGCAGGGCGTGGCCGCGCAGGCCTGTGTCCACAGCCGCGATGGCATCGTTCTTTCAGAAGCCTGCGATGTGCGCGGGCTGCCCGGTTTCAGCGAAGGCTGGGTCAGCGTGCAGGATGAAGCCGCGCAGTTGGCCGCCGAGTTGCTCGACCTGGCCCCCGGTCAACGCGTGCTCGATGCCTGCTGCGCGCCAGGTGGCAAGACATGCCATATCCTGGAAGCCGAACCGGCCCTGGCTGAAGTCGTGGGAATCGATCTCGAAGCGAAACGCCTGGTCCGGGTGCGCGAGAACCTGCAGCGTCTGGGGTTGCAGGCGCACTTGATCGCCGCCGATGGCCGCGATACCTCGGCCTGGTGGGACGGCAAGCCGTTCCAACGCATCCTGCTCGACGCACCCTGTTCGGCCACCGGCGTGATCCGCCGTCATCCCGACATCAAGCTGACCCGCCAACCCGACGACATCCATGCCTTGGCCGTGCTGCAAGGCCAGTTGCTCGACGCCATGTGGCCGACCCTGGAGGTTGGCGGCGTGTTGCTCTATGCCACGTGCTCGACCTTGCCCACGGAAAATACCGAGGTCATCGAGGCATTCCTCGCTCGCACGTCCGGCGCCCGCGAACTGGACGTGGCCACCTCTGCCGGGATCAAGCAGGCCCATGGCCGCCAACTGCTGGCGCAAGAGGGCGGTCACGATGGCTTCTACTACGCCAAACTGATCAAGATTGCCGCCGTACGCGGCCATTGACGGGGAATAACGGATGAAGATCATCATCCTGGGTGCAGGGCAGGTGGGCGGCACTTTGGCCGAGCACTTGGCCAGCGAGGCCAACGACATCACCGTGGTCGACACCGACCCCGAACGCCTGCGCAACCTCGGCGATCGCCTGGACATCCGTACCGTGCAGGGCCGCGGCTCGTTTCCGACCGTGCTGCGCCAGGCCGGTGCCGACGACGCGGACATGCTGGTGGCAGTGACCAACAGCGACGAAACCAACATGGTCGCCTGCCAGGTCGCCTACACCCTGTTCCATACCCCGACCAAGATCGCCCGGGTACGCGAATCGGCGTATCTCACCCGTGCCGGCCTGTTCGACAACGATGCCATCCCGGTGGATGTACTGATCAGCCCGGAACAGGTGGTGACCAACTACATCAAGCGCCTGATCGAATACCCCGGCGCCCTGCAGGTCATCGACTTCGCCGGAGGCAAGGCGCAGCTGGTTGCGGTCAAGGCTTACTACGGCGGCCCGCTGGTGGGCCAGCAATTGCGGCAGATTCGTCACCACATGCCCAAGGTCGATACACGCGTGGCGGCCATCTTCCGCCGGGATCGGCCGATCCTGCCCCGCGGCGACACGGTCATCGAAGCGGACGATGAAGTCTTCTTCATCGCCGCCCGCGAAGACATTCGCGCGGTGATGAGCGAACTGCGCCGGGTCGACCAGAGCAACAAGCGGGTGGTTATCGCCGGCGGCGGGCAGATCGGCGAGCGCCTGGCCGAAGCCATCGAAAGCCGTTACCAGGTGAAGATCATCGAGATGAATCCGGCGCGCTGCCGCTATCTTTCCGACACCCTGGACAGCACCGTGGTGTTGCAGGGCAGCGCCTCGGACCGCGACCTGATGCTCGAAGAGAACATCGCCCAGGCCGATATATTCCTGGCCCTGACCAACGATGACGAGGCCAACATCATGTCCTCGTTGCTGGCCAAGCGACTGGGCGCGCGCAAGGTCATGACCATCATCAACAACCCGGCCTACGTCGATCTGGTCCAGGGCGGCGAGATCGACATCGCCCTGAGTCCACAACTGGCGACCATCGGTACGCTGCTTGCGCACGTACGGCGTGGCGATATCGTCAGTGTGCATTCATTGCGCCGCGGCGCAGCCGAAGCCATCGAGGCCATTGCCCACGGCGATGCGCGCTCGAGCAAGGTGATCGGCAAGCCCATCGAAACCATCGACCTGCCACCGGGAACCACCATCGGCGCGATCATTCGCGATGACCAGGTGATCATCGCCCACAGCGACACGGTGATCGAAGCCGGTGACCACGTGATCCTGTTCGTTGTGGATAAAAAATACATCCGCGACGTGGAAAAGCTGTTCCACGTGGGCCTGAGCTTCTTCTGACCCCCGATCCCGCTCCCTCACAGAGCGGGCTCTCCAGGAGCCCGCTCTGTGGAAGCAGGTCTGGAAGCATGTCCTGCGGAAGCATGTCCTGTGGGAGCGGGTCTCTGCCCGCGAAGAGGCCATTACGCCAGGCCGCTATCTCAATACCACTTCGCCTCACCCGCGGGCCGCTTCTTGAAGCGCTTCATGCTCCACATGTACTGGCTCGGATAAGCCCGCACATACTTCTCGACCACAGCGCTCATCGCGGCCACCGAGGTGTGCGTATCGGTGCTGTACATGGCCTCGGGCGCCGCTTCCAGAATGACCTTGTAGCCCGAACCGTCCGGCAGGCGCAGCGCATGCAGGAACACCCCGACGGCCTTGCCGCCAGCCAGCATGTTGGGCACGAACTTGCTGGTCAGGGCCAGCGTACCGAGGAAGGGGACGAACATGCCGGCCGATTCGGCCGGTTCCGGGTCCGCCGGAATGCCCACCTGGCCGCCCTTGCGCACCTCCTTGATGACACTGAGGATGCCTTCCTTGGTCGAAGCCGCCACGCGGTTGCCCAATTGCACCCGCTGCTTCTGCAGCAGCTCGTCCACTGCCTTGAGCTTGGGCGGGCGGTAGAAAATGATCGGCTTGCACTGGTTGCAATAGAAGTGATTGAGCACCTCCCAGTTGCCCAGATGGCTGGTGATGCCGACCACGCCCTTGCCCGATGCCAGCGCCTGAGTGAGCACCTCCAGGCCCTCGACTTCGCGCACCAGATCGAGCGAGCGCTGGGCCGGCCAGATCCAGGCGCAGGCGCTCTCGGTCAAGGTCTTGCCGATGTCCATCAGGCTGCGTCCCACCAGACGCTCGCGCTCGGCACCGTCCATCTCCGGAAAACACTTGGCCAGGTTGATACGCACCACATCGCGCGACCGGGTCGGCAGCTTCCACATCAGCCAGCCGATGGCGGTGCCGACCCGTTGCACGGTGCGCCACGGCAGCAGCGCGAACAACCGCAAGGCACCGACCATCAGCGCCCCTTTGAACTTATCCACAGATCACTCCTTAATTGCCCAGGCGCTCATTCTAGCCTCAGCCGGCCAGCGCGGCGTAGCGATCGCAATCCCGGGTATGGTCCATGACCATGCCCGAGGCCTGCATGAAGGCGTAGCAGATGGTCGGGCCGACGAAGGTGAAGCCGGCTTTCTTCAAGGCCTTGCTCATGGCTCGGGCTTCGTCGGTTTCCGTGGGGATGTCGCTGCGATCGTGCGGATGATTGATCTTCGGCTGCCCACCGACGAACGACCAGAGAAAACCCACCGGGTCTTCAAGCTGCAGCCAGGCGCGGGCATTCTTGCGTACCCCGTTGAGTTTGAGGCGATTGCGCACGATGCCCGGATCCTGCATCAGTTCCTCGATCTGCGCGTCACTCAGCTGCGCGAGGCGCTGCGGGTCGAAGCCGTGGAGCACCTGTCGATAGCGTTCACGCTTGCGCAGCACGGTGATCCACGACAGGCCGGCCTGGAACCCTTCCAGCGAAAGCAACTCGAACAGGGCGCCCGCCTCGCGCAGCGGCACCCCCCACTCAAGGTCGTGATAGGCCTGGTACAACGGGTCTTGGGTACACCAAAAGCAGCGAGGCATTGGGGCTCCATGGGTAGAGGCGCCGCGGAATCGCGGTATACTCCCGCTCTTTATATTCGCAGCCCTAGAAACAGGTGAATTTCGTGAGCCAGCCTACGCCAGCCGTGCGTACCTTCCAAGACTTGATCCTCGCCCTCCAGCAATACTGGGCCGAGCAAGGTTGTGTGGTGCTTCAGCCCTACGATATGGAAGTGGGCGCCGGCACTTTTCATACCGCCACGTTTCTGCGCGCCGTCGGCCCGGAAACCTGGAACGCCGCTTACGTGCAACCCAGCCGCCGTCCGACTGACGGCCGCTATGGCGAGAACCCCAACCGCCTGCAGCACTACTACCAGTTCCAGGTCGTTCTGAAGCCCAACCCGGATAACTTCCAGGAGCTGTACCTAGGATCGCTCAAGCACATCGGCCTCGATCCGCTGGTGCACGACGTACGCTTCGTCGAAGACAACTGGGAGTCGCCGACCCTGGGCGCCTGGGGTCTGGGCTGGGAAGTCTGGCTCAACGGCATGGAAGTCACTCAGTTCACCTACTTCCAGCAGGCCGGTGGCATCGAGTGCTACCCGGTTACCGGCGAAATCACCTACGGCCTCGAGCGCCTGGCCATGTACCTGCAGGGCGTCGACTCGGTTTACGACCTGGTCTGGGCCGATGGTCCGTTCGGCAAGGTGACCTACGGCGACGTGTTCCATCAGAACGAGGTGGAGCAGTCCACCTACAACTTCGAGCACGCCAACGTCGACAAGCTGTTCGAACTGTTCGATTTCTACGAGAGCGAAGCCAAGCGTCTGCTCGAGCTGGACCAGCCCCTGCCGCTGCCCAGCTATGAAATGGTCCTGAAGGCGTCCCACACCTTCAACCTGCTCGATGCCCGCCGCGCCATTTCGGTCACCGCGCGCCAGCAGTACATCCTGCGCGTGCGGACCCTGGCCCGCGGCGTGGCACAGGCCTACCTGATGGCCCGTGCCAAGCTGGGTTTCCCCATGGCGATCCCTGATCTGCGTGATGAAGTATTGGCCAAGCTGGAGGCTGCGCAATGAGTGCTCAAGATTTTCTGGTCGAGCTGGGCACCGAAGAGCTGCCACCCAAGGCCCTCAACACCCTGGCCGACGCTTTCCTGGCCGGTATCGAGAAAGGCCTGCAGGCCGCTGGCCTGAACTACAGCGCCAAGAACGTCTATGCCGCGCCTCGTCGCCTGGCCGTGCTGATCACGGGCCTGGACACCCAGCAGCCGGACCGCAGCATCAACCTCGACGGCCCGCCGCTGCAGGCCGCGTTCAATGCCGAAGGCGAGCCGACCCAGGCCGCGTTGGGCTTCGCCAAGAAATGCGGCGTGGACCTCAGCGAAATCGATCGTAGCGGCCCCAAGCTGCGCTACAGCCAGAACATCGTCGGCAAGCCGACGGCCAGCCTGCTGCCGACCATCGTCGAAGACTCGCTCAACGACCTGCCGATCCCCAAGCGCATGCGCTGGGGCGCGCGCAAGGAAGAGTTCGTGCGGCCGACCCAGTGGTTGGTGATGCTGCTGGGTGACGACGTCGTCGATTGCACGATCCTGGCTCAGAAAGCCGGACGTGAATCACGCGGTCACCGCTTCCATCATCCGCAGAACGTACGCATCGGCTCGCCGGCCAGCTATCGCGAAGACATGCGCCAGGCCTACGTTCTGGCCGACGCTCAGGAGCGCCGTGAACTGATCGCCCGACGCACCGCCGAGCTGGCCACCCAGCAGGAAGGCAGCGCCATCGTGCCACCGGCCCTGCTCGACGAAGTGACGGCGCTGGTCGAATGGCCGGTGCCGCTGGTGTGCTCGTTCGAAGAACGTTTCCTGGAGGTGCCGCAGGAAGCCCTGATCACCACCATGCAGGACAACCAGAAGTACTTCTGCCTGCTGGATGCCGACGGCAAGCTGCTACCACGCTTCATCACCGTGGCCAACATCGAGAGCAAGGATCCGCGTCAGATCGTCGAAGGCAACGAAAAAGTCGTGCGCCCACGCCTGACCGACGCCGAGTTCTTCTTCAATCAGGACAAGAAGCAGCCGCTGGAAAGCTTCAACGCGCGTCTGGAAAACGTGGTGTTCCAGGCCCAGTTGGGCAGCGTCTACGACAAGGCCGTACGGGTCTCCAAACTGGCGGCCTATATTGCCTCGCGCATTGGTGGCGATGCCCAGCGCGCCGCGCGGGCAGGCTTGCTGTCGAAGTGCGACCTGGCTACGGAAATGGTCGGTGAATTCCCGGAAATGCAGGGCGTGGCGGGCTACTACTACGCGCTCAACGATGGCGAGCCCGAAGACGTTGCTCTGGCGCTCAACGAGCAGTACATGCCGCGTGGCGCGGGTGCCGAACTGCCCAGCACCCTGACCGGCGCAGCCGTGGCCATCGCCGACAAGCTCGACACCCTGGTCGGCATCTTCGGCATCGGCATGCTGCCCACCGGCAGCAAGGACCCCTATGCCCTGCGCCGTGCCGCGCTGGGCGTGCTGCGCATCCTGATCGACAAGCAACTGGACCTGAACATCAACGATGCCGTGGGCTTCGCGGTCTCGGCCTTCGGCAGCAAGGTGAAGTCCGCAGGGCTGGCCGAGCAGGTGCAGGAGTTCATCTTCGACCGCCTGCGTGCTCGCTACGAAGACGAAGGCATCGATGTCGCCACCTACCTGTCGGTCCGTGCACTGCAGCCTGGTTCGGCGCTGGATTTCGACCAGCGCGTGCAGGCTGTCCAGGCGTTCCGCCGGTTGCCCGAAGCGGCTGCCCTGGCGGCAGTGAACAAGCGCGTCTCGAACCTGCTGAGCAAGGCAGACGGCAAGATCTCCGCCACCGTGGAGCCCAAGTACTTCGACAACGCCAACGAGTTCTCGCTGTATTCGGCCATCACTCAGGCCGATCAGGCCGTGGTGCCCATGGCGGCAGAACGTCGCTACAACGAAGCGCTGACCCGTCTGGCCGCCTTGCGCGAGCCAGTGGATGCGTTCTTCGAAGCGGTGATGGTCAATGCCGAGGATGCCAACGTGCGGGCCAACCGCTATGCCTTGCTGGCACGGCTGCGCGGTCTGTTCCTGGGCGTCGCCGACATTTCGTTGCTGGGGTAAGCCTTGAAACTGCTGATTCTCGATCGCGATGGGGTCATCAACCATGACTCCGATGCCTACATCAAATCGGTCGCCGAATGGCTACCATTACCCGGCGCGATCGAGGCCATTGCACAGTTGCACCAGGCCGGCTGGACGGTGGCGGTCGCCACCAACCAGTCCGGCCTGGCGCGCGGATACTACGACCTGGCTACCCTCGACGCCATGCATGAGCGCCTGCGCTCGCTGGTGGCCGAGCAGGGCGGCGAGGTCGGTCTGATCGTGCACTGTCCACATGGTCCGGATGACCATTGCACCTGCCGCAAACCGCGTCCGGGCTTGTTGCAGACCATCGCTGCGCACTACGACGTGTCTTTGGCTGGCGTCTGGTTCGTGGGTGATAGCTTGAGTGACCTGAACGCCGCAACGGCGGTGGCTGCTCAGCCGGTGCTGGTGAAAACCGGCAAAGGCCTGCGTACCCTGACCCATGAACTGCCCGAAGGGACGCTGATTTTCGATGACCTGGCGGCAGTCGCCGGGCACCTTATCCACACTTGACGGTATCCACCGCTATGTCGATCCTGCGGGCAATCAGAATCTTTGCCTTTTATCTGCTATTGGGCAGCAGCGCCTTGCTGTGGTGCACGCTGAGCTTCTTCATCGCGCCGTTCCTGTCGTTCAAGGCGCGCTACCGTTTCATCAACGTGTACTGGTGCCGTTGTGCGCTGTGGCTGACACGCGTCATGCTCGGCATCGATGTGCAGATCAAGGGCGCACACAACGTTCCCCAGACACCCTGCGTCATCGTCTCCAACCATCAGAGCACCTGGGAAACCTTTTTTCTCTCGGCCTATTTCCAGCCCCTGAGCCAGGTGCTCAAGCGTGAGCTGCTGTTCGTCCCGTTCTTTGGCTGGGCCATGGCCATGCTGCGCCCCATCGCCATCGATCGCGACAACCCAAAGTTGGCACTCAAGGAAGTCGCGAGCAAAGGGGACACCCTGTTGAAAGATGGGGTGTGGGTGCTGATCTTTCCTGAGGGTACCCGCGTTCCCTATGGCCAGATTGGCAAATTCACCCGCAGCGGCAGTGCCCTGGCGGTGAATGCCGGGTTACCCGTATTGCCCATCGCTCACAACGCCGGGCGCTATTGGCCCAAGGAAGGCTGGAACAAGCACCGTGGGACCATCGAAGTGGTCATTGGTGAACCGATGTACGCCGAGGGTACAGGCCCGCGAGCCATTGCAGCCCTGAACGAGCGCGTACAGACGTGGAATGAGCAAACCCAGCAGGCCATGGGCGCGCTGCCGGAAAAGCCCGAAATCGCACCGACACCGGTTATCTGATTTCTGTGGATAACTTGTGTATTGTTTCTCGCGTAAACTATTTGAAAACTGCGTAACCATTTGTTGGATATGAAGTTTTCGAAAGGCTATAAATCCCTGCCATTGGTGCATAAGTTTTTTGCACGGCGGTGAAAGGCTCGATTTTCGAGCCCTTCACCGCAGCGTCTAGACCTTGTCCAGATCAACGTGCCGCGTTTCCTTCAGACAGAACATCCCCACCACGAAGCTGATCCCGGTCACCAGCACCGGGTACCACAGCCCGTAGAAGATATCCCCCGTGTACACCACCAACGCAAACGAAACCGTGGGCAGGAATCCGCCGAACCAGCCGTTGCCGATGTGATAGGGCAGGGACAGTGAGGTATAGCGGATGCGTGTGGGGAAGAGTTCCACCATCACCGCTGCCAGCGGGCCATAGGTCATGGTAGCGATCAGAATCATGGCAACGATGATCAACACCACCATGGGTTGATTCACTAGGCTCGCATCGGCCTTGGCAGGGTAGCCGGCCTGGGCGATGGCAGCCCGCAACGCCGGCTCGTCATAGCCTGTGATGCGCTGCTCGCCGATCGTGATCGCCACATCGCTGCCGTCGGCTGGAGCCGAGGAATACGGCACACCCGATTTGATCAGCAACGTCTTGACCTTGTCGCAGGGACTGTCGAATTTGGCCTTGCCCACCGGATCGAACTGGAAGGTGCAGGTGGCCGGGTCAGCCATGACCGTCACTGGCGCTGTACGAGTGGCCTGGTCGATCTGCGGATTGGCGTAGTGGCTCAAGCCCTTGAACAGCGGGAAATAGGCAAAGGTTGCCAACAGCAACCCCAGCATCAGGATGGGCTTGCGCCCGACGCGGTCGGACAACCAACCGAAGAATACGAAGAACGGCGCACCGATGATCACACTGATGATCAGCAACTGGTTGGCCAGCGCCGGATCCATCTTCAGCATTTGCGTCAGGAAGAACAGCACGTAGAACTGCGCGCAGTAGAAGGTCACCGCCTGCCCGGCGTTGATGCTGAACAGCGCGGTCAGCACGATCTTCAGGTTCTGCCAGGAACCGAAGGACTCCCGGATCGGTGATTTACTGGTCTTGCCCTCGGACTTCATCTTGGTGAACGTCGGCGACTCGCTCAGGCTCAGACGAATCCAGGTCGAGATACCCAGCAACACGATCGACAGCAGGAACGGCAGGCGCCAGCCCCAGACCTCGAACTGATCGCCGCTGATGTAGCGGCTGCCCAGCACCACCAGCAACGACAGGAGCAAGCCCAGGGTGGCAGTCGACTGAATCCAGCCGGTATGGAAACCTCGCTTGCCCTGTGGCGCATGTTCGGCCACATAGGTCGCCGCGCCACCGTACTCACCTCCCAGCGCCAGGCCCTGCAGCATGCGCAGGATCACCAGGATGATCGGCGCCGCGATGCCGATGCTGGCGTAGGTCGGGAGCAAGCCTACTGCGAAGGTCGATATCCCCATCAGAATGATGGTCATGAGAAAGGTGTACTTGCGCCCGATCATGTCGCCCAGACGGCCGAACACCAAAGCGCCGAAAGGGCGCACCAGAAAGCCTGCTGCAAATGCCATCAGGGCAAAGATGAAGGCTGTGGTCTCGTTCACTCCGGCAAAGAACTGCTTGCTGATCACCGCAGCCAGGGCGCCGTACAGAAAGAAGTCGTACCATTCGAACACCGTCCCCAGGGACGAGGCGAAGATGATCTTCTTCTCGTCCCGGTTCGCGGCAGGCGCGGCCGCCGCGCCCTGTTGCAGATAATCCGCCATATTCGCATCCTCAGTGATTATTGTTGTTGTTCCACTGTTGCCTGTCCCGAGTACTGCCTGTGCTCGGTCAAATCCTTTCCGGCATTTGCAGCGATGTCGCCGGCACAGCTTGCAAAGGCTGTGGATCAAGGATCATCTGCGCAGCCTTTTCGGCGATCATCACCGTCGGCGAGCAGGTATTGCCCGAGACGATTTCCGGCATGATCGACGCGTCCGCCACACGCAGACCCTGCACGCCACGTACCTTGAGTTGCGCATCCACCACCGCAAGGGTGTCATTGCCCATGCGACAGGTACCCGCTGGATGAAAGATAGTCGTTCCTATGCGTCCTGCCGCTGCGCGCAACGCTTCCTCACTCTGCACGTCTTTCCCTGGCAGGTATTCCTGTGGAGCGAAGCCTTGCAGTGCCGAGCCTTGAACGATCTTGCGTGTCAGGCGGATGGCATCCACGGCCACCCGAATATCCTCGGGATCGCTCAGATAGTTGGGATCGATCAGCGGCGCTGCGTCCGGGTCGGCAGAACTGATATCGACCCGCCCGCGACTTTTCGGGCGCAGGTTGCACACCGAGGCCGTGAACGCAGGAAACCGATGCAGCGGCTCGCCGAAGCGCTCCAGCGACAGGGGCTGTACGTGATACTGAAGGTTGGGGGAGGGCTGCTCGGGGCTTGAGCGCACGAACGCACCCAGCTGGCTGGGCGCCATGGCCAGCGGCCCACTGCGGTCGTACAGGTAGCGCACGCCCATGCCGAACTTGCCCCACAGGCTGTTGGCCACCTGGTTAAGCGTGCGTGCATTGCTGACCTTGTAGACCAGACGCAGTTGCAGATGGTCCTGCAGGTTGCCGCCCACCCCAGGCAGTTCGTGCTGCACCTGGATGCCCAGGCGTTCGAGCAATGGCCGCGGACCGATGCCGGATCGCTGAAGGATGGTCGGGGAGCCGATCGCGCCCGCACAGAGAATGATTTCCCTTGCAGCCTGGAACCGATGGTCCTCACCCTGCCAGCGGGCAACCACGGTGTGAGCACGGCCATCCTGCAACAGCACCTTGTCCACTCGAACGCCCGTATGGACCGTCAGGTTCGCCCGTTTGAGCGCCGGACGCAGGAACGCCTTGGTCGAATTCCAGCGCACTCCAGCTTTCTGATTGACCTGGAAATACCCACACCCCTGATTGTCGCCGGTGTTGAAGTCATCGATGCTGGCAATGCCGGATTCCGCCGCCGCACTGCGGAACGCATCGAGAATGGGCCAGCGATAGCGCTGCTGCTCCACGCGCCACTCGCCCTCGGCGCTATGGAATTCCGAATTGCCAGCATGGTGGTTTTCGCTCTTGCGGAACAACGGCAGCACGTCTTTCCAGCCCCAACCCGGATTGCCCAAGGCCTCCCAGCGGTCATAGTCGCTGGACTGCCCGCGCATGTAGATCATGCCGTTGATCGACGAACATCCACCCAGGACCTTGCCCCGTGGGTAATTCAGGGCACGGCCGTCGAGGCCCGGTTGCGGTTGGGTCTTGAAGCACCAGTCGGTGCGGGGGTTGCCGATGCAGAACAGGTAGCCCACCGGAATATGGATCCAGGCATAGTTGTCCCGGCCTCCGGCCTCCAGCAACAACACCTTGACCGAGGGATCGGCGGACAGTCGATTGGCAAGCAGGCAGCCTGCAGGACCGGCGCCGACAATGATGTAGTCGTAGACGGATGAGATCGATGGCATGGTGTACTCCGCGCCGTTTTATTGTTCTTGTCGTTCCCCATGTTATTGATTAGCTTCGTGGTGAAAACGAAAGATTTCACCCAGGGGCTGAGCGTTTTCGCACAGCGCATCGCGCAGTTGATTAACAAGGGAAAATCGATGTTCGACTGGAACGACCTGCGCTTCTTTCTCGAACTGCACCGCAGCGGTCGCCTGCTGACCGCCGCCAAGCGCCTGCACACGACCCACAGCACCGTCGCGCGGCACATCGAAAGCATCGAGCGCCATCTGGGTACGCCACTGTTCGTACAGAATGCCCATGGCTACGAACTGACCCCGGCGGGGCAGACGTTGCTCAAGCATGCCGAGGCCATGGAAAACGTGGCGTTGCGCGCGCAGGAAGACATCACGCAGTCGTTCAACCCGCTGGGCAAGATCCGCCTGGGCGTGACCGAAGGGATCGGCATCGCCTTCATCACGCCCCGCATCGGTGAACTGTTCCGCCGCTACCCGGGCCTGGAAGTGGAGCTGGTGGCGGTTCCACGCTTCGTCAGCATCCTCAATCGGGAAGCCGAAATCAGTGTGCACCTGGAGCGTCCCAACGCCGACTTGCTGATTACCCGCAAGCTCACCGATTATCACCTGGCCCTGTATGCCAGTGCCGATTACCTCGCCACCGCGGCACCGTTGCGTAGCCGTGAAGACCTGGCACAGCACCGCTGGATCGGCTATGTCGACGACCTGTTGTTCAGTCAGGAACTGCTCATGCTCAACAGCTTCTGCCGCAACCCGGTGGTTGCCTTCCGTAGCACCAGCGTCCTGGCCCAGCAGGAGGCTGCCTGCATCGGTCTCGGCATCGCCGTGCTTCCCGTGTACATGGCCGCCGAGGACCCGCGCCTGGTGCGCGTACTACCTGACGAAACCATTCAGCGCAGCTACTGGATAAGCACCCGGCGCGAGCTGCACAAATCGGTGCGGCTGCGCGTGGTCTGGGATTTCCTCCTGCAACTGTGCGCCGACCAGCAAGCCACCTTACTCGCCACCTGAAGCCATGCCCGGCTCCCACAAGGGAGAGGTATGTTGCCGTCATGTGGGAGCGGGCTCTGCCCGCGAAAGAGGCCCTTGCAGCGTATCAGTTGCACCGAGGTGTATCGTTCGCGGGCAGAGCCCGGCTCCCACAAGGGAGAGGTGTGTTGCCTTCATGTGGGAGCGGGCTCTGCCCGCGAAAGAGGCCCTCGCAGCGTATCAGTTGCACCGAGGCGTATCGTTCGCGGGCAGAGCCCGGCTCCCACAAGGGAGAGATATGTTGCCGTCATGTGGGAGCGGGCTCTGCCCGCGAAAGAGGCCCTCGCAGCGTATCAGTTGCACCGAGGCGTATCGTTCGCGGGCAGAGCCCGGCTCCCACAAGGGAGAGATATGTTGCCGTCATGTGGGAGCGGGCTCTGCCCGCGAAAGCGTCAGTCGCGCCACTACAGTTTCAGCGGGCTCAAACAACCACCGGCTGCCCACCATGAACAGCTTCCTCCGCATCGCCATGCAGGGAAATCTTCGACGTCTCCGGTAACGCCAACCCTCCCGCAAGCGCCAGCACCGACACCCCCATCAGGTAGAACGCAGGCGACAGGTTGCTCCCGGTCATGCCGATCAACCAAGTTGCCATCAACGGCGCCGTACCGCCAAACAGGGTATAGGCCAGGTTGTAGGTAATCGCTGACGCCGTGTAGCGGGTCCGGGTCGGGAAGGTTTCCGAGAGCAGCGCAGCAGTCACCACACCGCTGAGCACTGCGCCCACCGCCAGCATCATCACGCCGAACACAGAGGCGGCGAACGAGCCCGAACTGGCCAGCAGGAACGAAGGGTAAACCACCGCAATCAGCAATACGCCAGTGGTGGCCACCGTCGCGCGGCGGCCGACCTTGTCGGAAAACGCACCCGCCACCGGACACATCAATGCGGCGAACACCAGCGCGATCACCGAGATCAGCAGTGCCGTGGCCCTGCTCAGCCCACCCACCACCTGCAGGTAGGTCGCGAAATAGGTCGTGAACATATAGAAGGAGAGGGCGGTCAGCGATACGAATGCCCCCAGGCACAGGATTGCACCGCCATGACTGCGCAGGGTTTCCTTGAGGGGCGAGTGGGCGACATCGTGATCCTGTTTCACGGCCTGGAATGCGGGCGTCTCATCCAGACGCCAGCGCAGGTAAAGACCGACCAGGCCCAGCGGCGCTGCAATCAGGAAGGGCACGCGCCACCCCCAACTGGCCATCGCCTCGGGCGACAGCGATGCATCCAGTGCATAAGCCAACACCGCAGCACAGGCAAACGCGCTGAAAGTCGACACCGGGATAAAGCTGCCATACCAGGCACGCTGGGTACGCGGGGCGTGCTCCATGAGGTAGGCACAGGCTCCAGCGTATTCGCCTCCTGCAGAAAAACCCTGCGCGCAGCGGATCAGCGTGAGCAGGATCGGCGCGGCAATACCAATGGCGGCATAGGTAGGCAGCAAGCCGATGAGCGTCGTTGCACCAGCCATGAGCAGAATGGTCATGGCCAGCACCTTCTTGCGTCCGATCCGGTCGCCGAGCATGCCAAACACGATCCCGCCCAATGGCCGGAAAGCGAACGCCACGGCGAACACCGCAAAGGTCTTCAACAACCCCGTGGTGGCATCCCCGCTGGGAAAGAACTGCTGAGCAATCGCCGTGGCCAGAAAACCATAGACGGCAAAGTCGAACCATTCCACGAAGTTGCCCACGGCAGCCGCGCAGATCACCTTTTTCAACGTTGCGGGAGAAACCCGCCCCTCCATTGCCTGGTTCATGATCTCCACCCCTGCACAGTTGTATCGAGCGATCGATTATCCGGTGCGTGGCATCCCACGATTGCCAAAAAACGGCATTGGCGTAGTCATGGCCGCAACGCGCCTGTGACAGGCCGTCGCAAGATCCAAGCCAGCGTCGGAACCGTTACCTGCTATGCATGAGCCCCAAACCGGCACCCATAAAAAAACCCCGGGCCAAAGGCACCGGGGTCTGGTTTGCCGAGCGCGTCGACCTATCAGAAGTCCAGGTTCGACACCGCCAGTGCGTTGCTTTCGATGAACTCGCGACGTGGCTCGACCGCATCCCCCATCAGGGTGTTGAAGATCTGGTCGGCGCCGATTGCGTCCTCGATGGTGACCTTGAGCATGCGGCGCACGCTTGGGTCCATCGTGGTTTCCCACAGCTGATCCGGGTTCATCTCACCCAGCCCTTTGTAGCGCTGGATGGTATGACGCTTGGTGCTCTCGGTCATCAGCCAGTCCAGGGCTTCCTTGAACTCGACCACAGCCTTCTTGCGCTCGCCACGTTTCACGTAGGCACCTTCATCCAGCAGACTGGCCAACTGTGCGCCCAGAGCGGTCACGGTCTTGTAGTCGTTGCTGCCGAAGAAATCGCGGTTGAAGGTGATGTAGCTGGCCAGGCCGTGGGAAGTGATCTCCACTTCCGGCAGCCAGACATTGCGCTCACGGTCTTCACGCAGGCTGGCTTTGTACACCAGGCCGGATTTCTCGCTGGTGCGCAGACGCGCATCGAACTTGGCCAACCAGGCTTGCATGGCTTCGTGGTCGCCCAGTTGCTCGAGCGAAACCGCCGGCAGGTACACGAAGTGCTCGGTGAGCTCCTGCGGATACAGACGCGACAGGCGCTTGAGCGTCTTCATGACCATGCGGAAATCATTGACCAGACGCTCCAGTGCTTCACCGGAAATCCCTGGCGCCGAATCGTTGAGGTGCAGGCTCGCATCTTCCAGAGCCGACTGCGTCATGTATTCTTCCATGGCGTCGTCGTCCTTGATGTACTGCTCCTGCTTGCCCTTCTTGACCTTGTACAGCGGCGGCTGGGCGATGTAGATATAGCCGCGCTCGATCAGCTCCGGCAGCTGGCGGAAGAAGAACGTCAGCAGCAGGGTGCGAATGTGCGAACCGTCGACATCGGCATCGGTCATGATGATGATATTGTGATAGCGCAGCTTGTCGATGTTGTACTCTTCGCGACCGATACCGCAGCCCAGCGCCGTGATCAGGGTGCCGACTTCCTGCGACGAGATCATCTTGTCGAAGCGGGCCTTCTCGACGTTGAGGATCTTGCCCTTGAGCGGCAGGATCGCCTGGGTCTTGCGGTTACGACCTTGCTTGGCCGAACCACCGGCGGAGTCACCCTCCACCAGGTACAGTTCGGAAAGGGCAGGGTCCTTCTCTTGGCAGTCGGCCAATTTGCCTGGCAAGCCGGCGATGTCCAGAGCCCCTTTACGGCGAGTCATCTCGCGCGCTTTACGAGCCGCCTCGCGAGCACGCGCGGCATCGATCATCTTACCGACCACGGCCTTGGCTTCGTTCGGGTTTTCCAGGAGGAAGTCCGAGAAGTACTTGCCCATTTCCTGCTCGACTGCAGTCTTCACTTCGGACGAAACCAGCTTGTCCTTGGTCTGCGAGCTGAACTTGGGATCCGGAACCTTGACCGAAATGATCGCGGTCAAACCTTCACGCGCATCGTCACCAGTGGTCGAGACCTTGTTCTTCTTGGCCAGACCTTCCTGCTCGATGTAGTTGTTCAGGTTGCGCGTCAGCGCCGACCGGAAACCCACCAGGTGAGTCCCACCATCGCGCTGTGGAATGTTGTTGGTAAAGCACAGCAGATTTTCGTTGAAGCTGTCGTTCCACTGCAGGGCAACTTCCACGCCCACGCCATCATCGCGCTGCACGTTGAAATGGAAGACCTGATTCACAGCTGTCTTGTTGGTATTGAGGTACTCGACAAACGCGCGCAAACCGCCTTCGTATTTGAACAGTTCTTCTTTGCCGCTGCGCTCGTCCTTCAGCAGAATGCCAACACCGGAGTTCAGGAACGACAGCTCACGGATCCGCTTCGCCAGAATGTCCCAGCTGAAGTGAATGTTCTTGAAGGTTTCAGCCGACGGCTTGAAGTGAATCTTGGTGCCGGTGGTCTCGCTGTCGCCGACGATCTTCATCGGTTCCTGCGGCACGCCGTGCACGTAGAACTGCTCCCACAACTTGCCAGCGCGGCGCACGGTCAGTTGCAGACCTTCGGACAGGGCGTTCACCACGGACACACCCACGCCGTGCAAACCACCCGACACCTTGTAGGAGTTGTCATCGAACTTACCGCCAGCGTGCAGTACGGTCATGATGACCTCGGCTGCAGATACGCCTTCTTCCTTATGCACGTCCACGGGAATACCGCGACCGTTGTCCGTTACGGAAATGGATTCGTCTGGATGAATGGTGACGGTAATTTCGTCACAGTGGCCAGCCAGTGCCTCGTCGATGGAGTTGTCCACCACTTCGAAGACCATGTGGTGCAGGCCGCTACCATCATCGGTGTCGCCGATGTACATACCGGGACGTTTGCGTACGGCATCAAGCCCTTTCAACACCTTGATGCTGGAGGAGTCGTACGTTTGATTCTCGCTCATGCCTTCACTCCCGATGATCGTGGGTCTGGGTAATACCGCCTTGTTCCACGTGGAACAAAGCAACTGGCGTTTCCGTCTGCCAGCCTTCCCTCAATAATTCCTGGTCTACGCAGGTGATGAACACCTGGCAGCGTAAATCTTCAAGCAAGCGGCACAATGCGCGACGGTGCTGTTCATCCAGCTCGGACGGCAAGTCGTCTACCAGATAGATGCATTGACCGCGGCGGGCTTGGCCGACCAGATGGCCTTGGGCAATGCGAAGTGCGCACACCACGAGCTTCTGTTGACCGCGCGACAAGATGTCGGCCGCGTTGTGGGCGCCCATTCGCAATCGAAGGTCAGCGCGCTGAGGTCCAGCCTGGGTATGCCCCATCTGCTGATCTCTCAACAAGGACCCTGCCAGAACGTCTGCGAGTTCGCGATCCTTGTCCCAGCCTCGGTAATAGCTCAGTGTTAGACCTTCGAGCTTCAACAACTCGGCGAGTGTCTGCTCAAACACTGGCTTCAGCGCTTTGATATAAGCGCGCCGATAGTCGTCGATTTCAGCGCTGGCCAGGCAGAGCTCACGGTCCCATGCCGCTTGCGAAGCAACGTCAAGTGTACCATGCCGAAGCCATGAGTTTCGTTGCTTCAGGGCCTTCTGCAACCGCTGCCAGGTCGACATGAATCGAGGTTCCACGTGGAACACTCCCCAGTCGAGAAACTGTCGGCGGATCTTTGGAGCCCCCTCCAGCAGCCGAAAGCTATCGGGATTGATCAACTGCAAGGGCAATATCTGGGCAAGCTGAGCCGCGCTCCGGGCGTTCTGGCCGTCGATACGAATAGTGAAATCGCCCTGTCTTTCCCGTGAAATACCCAGGTTGCTATGACCGCCTTCAGCCAACTCAACCTGGCCAAATACCGACGCAGTGGCTTGCTCGTGCTGAATGATCGGCACCAGACGCGTGCTGCGAAACGATCGCGCGAGGCCCAAGAGGTGTATGGCTTCCAGCACACTGGTTTTGCCACTGCCGTTGGCGCCGTAGAGGATGTTGATACGCGGGGAGGGGGAGAAGGTCACCGGGTGCAGGTTGCGCACCGCGGTGACCGTAACGCGGGTCAGGGACATTCAGGTGGCTGTCAGAGGCGCATCGGCATGACGACGTATGCCGAGTCGTCGTTGTCGGATTCCTGGACCAGGGCGCTGCTGTTGGAGTCAGACAGGATCAGGCGAACCTGCTCGGTCGTCATCACTCCCAGCACGTCGAGCAGATAGCTGACGTTGAAGCCGATTTCCAACGCACCGCCGTTATAGTCCACGGCCACTTCTTCTTCCGCTTCTTCCTGTTCAGGGTTGTTGGCCTGGATCTTCAGCTGACCGGCTGCCAATTGCAGGCGGATGCCGCGATACTTTTCATTGGACAGGATCGCGGTGCGGCTGAAGGCCTCACGCAGTGCTTGACGGTCACCCAGCACCAGCTTGTCGCCACCTTTGGGCAGCACACGCTCATAGTCAGGGAATTTGCCGTCGACCAGCTTGGAGGTGAAGGTGAACTCACCCGTGGTTGCGCGGATGTGATGCTGGCCCAGCACGATGCTGACATTGCCGTCGGGCTCGGTCAGCAGACGGGCGAGTTCCAGAATGCCCTTGCGCGGCACGATGACCTGATGGCGGTCGGCTTGACCAATATCAGCCTGCATCGAGCACATGGCCAGACGATGGCCGTCGGTGGCGACTGCTCGGATGATGCCGGCCGATACTTCCAGCAACATGCCATTGAGGTAATAGCGCACGTCCTGCTGGGCCATGGCGAAGCTGGTGCGTTCGATCAGGCGACGCAGCTTGCTCTGCACCAGGCTGCAGGTCAGCGAACCCGGGCCTTCTTCGACGGTAGGAAAGTCATTGGCCGGCAGCGTCGACAAGGTGAACCGACTGCGCCCGGCCTTGACCACGACCTTCTGCTCATCGACCTTGATGTCGATCAGGGCGTCGTTGGGCAGGCTCTTGCAGATGTCCATCAACTTGCGCGCAGGCACGGTGATCTCGCCAGGCTCGGCCGGCTCTTCCAGCTGCACGCGGCCAACCAGTTCCACTTCCAGGTCAGTACCGGTTAAAGACAGCTGCTGCCCCTGAACCACCAGAAGGACGTTGGAAAGCACAGGCAAGGTCTGGCGGCGTTCGACGACGCCGGCGACCAGTTGCAGGGGTTTCAACAGGGCTTCGCGTTGAATGGTGAAATGCATGGTCTAGTCCCTTGCCTCAAAAGCTGCGTAGTGAGTGTTCACGTGGTCAGTGTACGCAGCAGGTTCTTGTAGTCCTCGCGGATATCCGCGTCGGATTCCTTGAGTTCGTTGATCTTGCGGCACGCGTGCAGCACGGTAGTGTGATCACGCCCACCAAACACATCGCCGATTTCCGGCAGGCTGTGGTTGGTCAATTCCTTGGACAGCGCCATCGCCACCTGCCGTGGTCGGGCCACCGAGCGCGAACGTCGCTTGGAGAGCAGATCGGAAATCTTGATCTTGTAGTACTCGGCCACCGTTCGCTGGATGTTATCCACACTCACCAGCTTGTCCTGCAGTGCCAGCAGGTCCTTGAGCGACTCGCGGATCAGCTCGATGGTGATCTCGCGACCCATGAAGTGGGAGTGCGCAATGACCCGCTTGAGTGCGCCTTCCAGTTCGCGGACGTTGGAACGGATGCGCTGGGCGATGAAGAACGCCGCGTCATGAGGCAGCTCGACCTTGGCCTGGTCCGCCTTCTTCATGAGGATGGCGACACGGGTCTCCAGCTCGGGCGGCTCGACAGCGACGGTGAGACCCCAGCCGAAGCGCGATTTCAGCCGCTCCTCGAGGCCTTCGATTTCCTTGGGGTAGCGATCGCTGGTGAGGATGACCTGCTGGCCGCCTTCCAACAGCGCGTTGAAGGTGTGGAAGAACTCCTCTTGGGAGCGTTCCTTGCGCGCGAAGAACTGGATATCGTCGATCAGCAACGCATCGACCGAGCGGTAGAAACGCTTGAATTCGTTGATCGCGTTCAACTGCAACGCCTTGACCATGTCTGCAACGAACCGCTCGGAATGCAGGTAAACCACCTTGGCATTCGGATTCTTCTTGAGCAGGTGGTTACCCACAGCGTGCATCAAGTGCGTCTTACCCAGGCCGACACCACCATAAAGGAACAGCGGGTTGTAGCCATGCTTGGGATTGTCCGCCACCTGCCAGGCAGCCGCGCGTGCCAGCTGGTTGGATTTACCTTCCACGAAGTTTTCGAAGGTAAATGTGCGGTTCAGGTAACTGGTGTGCTTGAGCGCACCTTCTACCTGGACAGTGCGTTGCTCGGAGCGTACGGGTGCCGGCTGCGAGCTGGCGCCGGCCATGGGGTCGAAACTGTCACGCGAGGGTTCTTCGCTTGCCACTGAAGGCTTGGCAACGGCTTCTACAGGCGCTGCCGCAGGTGCGGCTGCCACCGGGGCGGCCTGCACCTGATTCGCAGCTGCGGCGGCTGCCAGAGGCGCGTTTGGAGCAGCGCGGGGCGTCGAGCTGCGACGGCTGCCGATCAGCAACGAAAGTGCCGGCGCCAGGCCATTGCCATGCTCACCCAATAATTCGAGGAGCCGCGTCAGGTATTTCTCGTTGACCCAGTCCAGCACGAACCGGTTAGGCGCATAGACGCGCAACTCGTCGCCTTCGGCTTCGACCTGTAGCGGACGGATCCAGGTGTTGAATTGCTGGGCAGGCAGTTCATCGCGCAGGAGTTCCACGCACTGCTGCCAAAGTTCCACTGACACAGGTATCCCCTGAATTGAAAGCCGGCAAGGCAAAAACAACGGCCATTGTACCGACGCTCCGCACACTTATCCACATGTAGGTCGGGTCCGCTGCCTCTGCTGCACGTAAAAACACAACGTCAATGCCTCGAAAACCTGTCTGTGAGCTCTGTGGATAACCCATCTTGAGATCTATGCACAAGTAGGGGTCGAGCGCTGTGTATAACTCGCCTGTGGATATCCATTGATTTAATCCACAGGTTGTGCGGAGCAATGACACAGGCGCAGCCCATCTTCTGGACAGGGTTGTGGATCTCCAGAACGCCCTGTGAATAAGGCCTCCAGATGGTTATCCACAGATGTTGGCTCCTCTAAGATCTATAAGCATTACAGAAAAGCTTTAAATAAGTCCCTTCTCTATTTTTATATTTGATCGCCCGAATCGTCCAACCCATCCTCCTGAGAAGGCACTGGCAATGAAGGCTCTCAATCACCGACCTGTGTCCTTCAGTCCCCCCTCTATCTGAGGAAAGGGGCCAAAAAGTAATAGTTGGTTGGAAATTGACCTTCTGCCGCGCTTTCACTAGAATCGCCGGTCTCTTAAAACGGGGTCCATTCCGGCCCGTTGTGGACGAACCAGGTAACAACCATGAAACGTACTTTCCAACCCAGCACCATCAAGCGCGCTCGCACCCACGGTTTCCGTGCTCGCATGGCTACCAAGAACGGCCGTACCGTCCTGTCGCGTCGTCGCGCCAAGGGCCGCAAGCGTCTGGCAGTTTGATCCTTCGGCACGGGTGGTGAGTCAGGACTACGGTCGGGAAAAGCGTCTGCTGACAGCCCGGCATTTCAAAGCAGTCTTCGACTCGCCATCTGGCAAGGTACCCGGCAAGAACCTGCTGCTCCTTGCGCGTGAGAACGGCCTCGAACATCCCCGTCTGGGGCTGGTCATCGGTAAAAAGAGCGTCAAGCTCGCCGTTCAGCGCAATCGCTTGAAACGCTTGATGCGTGACTCGTTCCGTCTGCACCAGGGCATCCTGGCGGGCTGGGACATCGTCATCGTCGCGCGTAAAGGTTTGGGCGACGTGGAAAACCCTGAATTGCATGAGCATTTTGGCAAGCTCTGGAAGCGCCTCGCACGTAACCGGCCCGCTCCAGTGGTGAAGACCGAACCTGCAGGAGTGGACAGTCAAGATGCGTAAACTGGCAATCGTTCCGATCCAGTTCTACCGCTACGCCATCAGCCCTCTCATGGCGAATCACTGTCGTTTTTACCCCAGTTGCTCTTGCTACGCGCTCGAAGCCATCGAAATCCACGGCCTCATGCGTGGAAGCTGGCTGACCGTTCGTCGCCTTGGCCGCTGTCACCCATGGAATGCCGGTGGTTTCGACCCGGTTCCAGACGCCCCATCACCCCGTTCTTCTTCGATAGCCGAGTAATCATGGATATTAAACGCACGATCCTGATCGTCGCCCTGGCAGTCGTGGCCTACGTCATGGTCCTGAAATGGAACCAGGATTACGGTCAAGCCGCCTTGCCGACTCAGAATGTGGCTACCCAGAACCCGACGCCGGCGTTGCCGGAAACGGTACCGGGCACCAACACTCAAGCCAGTGCCGATGTACCCAGCGCCAATCCTGATGCCAATCTGCCTGTGCCGACGCCTGTTGTGGTCAGCAAGGACCTGATCTGGGTCAAGACCGACGTGCTCAACTTCGCTATCGATCCTACCGGTGGTGATATCGTCCAGCTGAACCTGCCCGAGTACCCTCGTCGCCAGGACATGCCGAACATTCCGTTCCAATTGTTCGACAACGGTGGTGAGCTGACCTACCTGGCCCAGAGCGGCCTGACCGGTACGAACGGCCCGGACGCGCGTCCAAGCGGACGTCCTGTGTACAGCGCTTCGCAGAAAAGTTATCAACTGGCTGACGGCCAGAACCAGCTCATGGTCGACCTGACCTACAGCGACAATGGCGTGAACTACCTCAAGCGCTTCACCGTCGATCGCGGTGAGTACGACTTGAAAGTCAGCTACCTTGTGGATAACCAGAGCGCGCAGAACTGGAGCGGCAACATGTTCGCCCAGCTCAAACGCGACAACAGCTCCGATCCTTCTTCGACTACGGCCACCGGTACCGCTACCTATCTGGGCGCAGCCCTGTGGACAAGTGGCGAGCCGTACAAGAAAGTGTCGATGAAAGACATGGACAAGGCCGGCCTCAAGGAAACCGTACAGGGCGGCTGGGTCGCCTGGCTGCAGCATTACTTCGTGACGGCCTGGATTCCTGCCGCCGGCGACAGCAACAATGTCATGACGCGCAAAGACAACCAGGGCAACTACATCATTGGCTACACCGGCCCATCACTGTCGGCAGCGCCAGGTGGCAAGGTTGAAACCACAGCCACGCTGTACGCCGGTCCCAAGGTTCAGGACAAGCTCAAGGAGTTGTCCCCAGGTCTGGAGCTGACCGTCGACTACGGCATCCTGTGGTTCATCGCTCAACCGATCTTCTGGTTGCTCAAGCATATCCACGCGATCCTGGGGAACTGGGGCTTCTCGATCATCTGCCTGACCATCCTGATCAAGCTGCTGTTCTTCCCGCTGTCGGCCGCCAGCTACAAGTCGATGGCGCGCATGCGTGCCGTAGCGCCGAAACTGGCTGCCCTCAAGGAACAGCATGGCGATGACCGGCAGAAAATGTCCCAGGCCATGATGGAGCTGTACAAGAAAGAGAAAATCAATCCACTGGGCGGCTGCCTGCCGATCCTGGTGCAGATGCCGGTCTTCCTTTCCCTGTACTGGGTATTGCTGGAAAGCGTCGAGATGCGTCAGGCACCGTGGTTGCTGTGGATAACCGACCTGTCGATCAAGGATCCGTATTTCATCCTGCCGATCATCATGGGTGCGACCATGTTCATCCAGCAGCGCTTGAACCCGACGCCTCCGGATCCGATGCAGGCCAAGGTGATGAAGATGATGCCGATCGTGTTCACCTTCTTCTTCCTGTGGTTCCCGGCAGGTCTGGTGCTGTACTGGGTAACCAACAACACCCTGTCGATCGCCCAGCAGTGGTACATCACACGCAGCATCGAGAAAGCCGCGGCGAACAAACCTGCCGTCTGACGGGTTGCTCGACTAACCTGTGTACAAGGCGCCCCCTCGTGGGGCGTTTTGCTATCTGAAATTCGACCGGAGTACCTGCATGAACGTCGTTCGCGAAACCATCGCTGCCATTGCCACCGCCCAGGGTCGAGGCGGAGTAGGGATCGTACGCATCTCCGGACCGCTGGCCAGCCAGGCCGCCCAGGCGATCATCGGCCGCGTGCCGACCCCTCGTCATGCGCACTATGGTCCGATGCTCGATGCGCAGTTCCAGGTCATCGATGAAGGGCTGGGCCTTTACTTTCCAGGGCCCAACTCGTTCACCGGCGAAGACGTGCTCGAGCTGCAGGGTCATGGCGGACCCGTGGTGATGGACATGCTGCTGCAGCGCTGTCTGGAACTGGGCTGCCGCCTGGCACGTCCCGGCGAGTTCAGCGAGCGGGCCTTTCTCAACGACAAGCTGGACCTGGCCCAGGCCGAGGCCATTGCCGATCTCATCGAAGCCAGCTCCGCCCAGGCGGCACGCAACGCAGTACGTTCATTGCAGGGAGCTTTCTCCCGACGTGTGGATAACTTGACCGAGCAGCTCATCGCGTTGCGGATCTATGTGGAAGCTGCCATCGACTTTCCCGAGGAAGAAATCGACTTTCTTGCCGATGGCCACGTGTTGAGCATGCTCGACAAGGTTCGCAGCGAGTTATCCACCGTATTGCGCGAAGCCGGGCAGGGTGCCTTGCTGCGTGATGGGATGAACGTGGTAATCGCTGGCCGGCCGAATGCGGGCAAGTCCAGCCTGCTCAATCTGCTGGCCGGGCGTGAAGCGGCCATTGTCACTGACATCGCCGGTACTACCCGCGACGTGTTACGCGAACATATCCACATCGACGGCATGCCGCTGCACGTGATCGATACTGCCGGATTGCGTACCACCCTCGATGAAGTCGAGCAGATCGGCGTCCAGCGCGCGCTGAAGGCCATTGCCGAAGCCGACCGTATCCTGCTGGTGGTGGACGCGACGTCTGCCGAGGCGGCCGATCCCTTCGCGGTCTGGCCGGAGTTTCTGGAACTCACGCCCGACATCGGCAAGGTCACCGTGATTCGCAACAAGGCGGATCTGAGTGGTGAAGCGATCGGTATCCAGCATGACGACGACGGTCACGTGACCTTGAGTCTCACAGCCAAGGGAACTGGCCAAGGCCTTGAACTGCTGCGTGACCATCTCAAAGCCTGCATGGGTTACGAGCAGACCGCCGAGAGCAGTTTCAGCGCCCGTCGACGTCATCTGGAAGCCTTGCGGCATGCGGGTGATCATCTTGACCATGGGCGTGATCAGCTGACGCTGGCGGGCGCGGGCGAGCTCCTGGCTGAAGACTTGCGCCTGGCCCAACATGCGCTGGGGGGAATCACCGGTGCGTTCAGTTCGGACGACCTGCTGGGGCGCATTTTCTCGAGCTTCTGCATCGGCAAGTAGATCTCCCGATACCCATGCAGCGCTGCATGGACTCATCAAGAGCCACCTTTCGAGGTGGCTTTTTTTTATACACGCTTCAGGAGCCCTGTGGACAACCCCAGCTGAGCTAGGTTGATAAGCAGGTCCGAAAGCTGATGATAAATGCCGCTGTGGGTAAGCGCAGCTGTTACCCACAGGTTAATTTGGGTTATACACCGAGCTGACAGGCACCTGATCACAACCTTTAATTTCCCTGTACACGTTGTAGATACAGGCTTGCAGAGCTTTATCCACAGATACGGTGGTGCCTAGTAATAAACATAAAAACAAAGCTTTAATAAATCTCTCTCTTTTAATTTCTATTACCGACGCTATCCACAGCTGGTTATTTTTTGTGCAGAAGGGTTCTTTAGCCAAGGCAAATTCCCTATACTGCGCAGCTATCCCAATTACCCACATAGAACAGGCACGAGGTGCGTGGTGGATTTCCCTTCCCGTTTTGAAGTGATCGTCATCGGCGGCGGTCATGCCGGTACCGAGGCAGCACTGGCCTCAGCACGCATGGGTGCAAAGACCCTGCTGTTGACGCACAACGTGGAAACCCTCGGTGCCATGAGCTGCAACCCGGCCATCGGCGGCATCGGCAAGAGCCATCTGGTCAAGGAGATCGATGCGCTCGGCGGTGCCATGGCGCTGGCCACCGACAAGGGTGGCATTCAGTTTCGCGTGCTCAACAACCGCAAAGGCCCGGCGGTGCGGGCTACCCGTGCGCAGGCCGACCGCGTTCTGTACAAGGCAGCCATTCGCGAGATTCTCGAGAATCAGCCCAACCTGTGGATATTCCAGCAGCCGGCCGACGACCTGATCGTCGAGCAGGACGAGGTCAAGGGTGTGGTTACCCAGATGGGCCTGCGTTTCATGGCCGATTCCGTGGTGCTCACCACCGGAACGTTCCTGGGCGGACTTATCCACATAGGGTTGCAGAATTATTCGGGTGGCCGTGCCGGCGACCCGCCATCTATCGCGTTGGCCCATCGTCTGCGTGAGCTGCCGCTGCGGGTAGGTCGCTTGAAGACCGGTACACCACCGCGTATCGACGGCAAGTCGGTGGACTTCTCGGTCATGACCGAACAGCCGGGCGATACCCCCATTCCGGTGATGTCGTTCATGGGCTCCAAGGCGCTGCACCCGCGCCAAGTCAGTTGCTGGATCACCCACACCAACGCGCGCACCCATGAAATCATCGCGGCCAACCTCGATCGCTCGCCGATGTACTCGGCTGCCGGCGAAATCGAAGGGGTGGGTCCACGGTACTGCCCGTCGATCGAAGACAAGATCCACCGCTTCGCCGACAAGCAGAGCCATCAGGTGTTCATCGAGCCCGAAGGGCTGACCACCCACGAGCTGTACCCCAACGGTATTTCCACGTCCTTGCCGTTCGACGTGCAGTTGCAGATCGTGCGTTCGATTCGCGGCATGGAAAACGCGCACATCATGCGACCCGGCTATGCCATCGAATACGATTACTTCGATCCGCGTGATCTCAAGTACAGCCTGGAAACCAAGGTGATCGCCGGGTTGTTCTTCGCCGGGCAGATCAACGGCACCACGGGTTACGAAGAGGCCGGCGCCCAAGGTCTGCTGGCTGGCGCGAACGCCGCACTGCGCGCCCAGGGCAAAGAGGCCTGGTGTCCACGCCGCGACGAGGCGTACATCGGCGTCCTGGTCGACGACCTGATTACCCTGGGAACCCAGGAACCGTACCGGATGTTCACCTCGCGAGCCGAGTATCGACTGATCCTGCGCGAAGACAACGCCGACCTGCGCCTGACCGAAAAGGGCCGGGAACTGGGTCTGGTCGATGACGCTCGCTGGGCGGCCTTCAGTGCCAAGCGCGAAGCGATCGAAATCGAGGAACAACGGCTCAAGAGCACCTGGGTACGCCCCAACACCGCTCAGGGGAATGCCGTCGCCGAGAAGTTCGGTACGCCGTTGACCCATGAATACAACCTGCTTAACCTGCTCAGCCGCCCCGAGATCGACTATGTCGGTCTGGTCGAAGTCACCGGCGGCGGAGCGCATGATCCACAGGTGGCCGAACAGGTCGAGATCAAGACCAAGTACGCGGGCTACATCGATCGTCAGCAGGACGAGATCGCTCGGCTGCGCGCCAGCGAGGACACTCGTCTGCCTGTGGATATCGACTATGCCAGGATCTCCGGGCTGTCCAAGGAGATTCAGGGCAAGCTGGGCGCGACCCGCCCCGAAACCCTCGGTCAGGCATCGCGCATCCCGGGCGTCACGCCTGCAGCCATTTCGCTGTTGATGATTCACCTGAAAAAACGCGGCGCAGGCCGCGAGTTGGAGCAAAGCGCTTGAGTTCCATGGTCACCGAACAACACCGCGAAGAGTTGTCCACAGGCGCCCGGCAATTGGGTGTCGAATTGTCCGAAGGCCAGCGCGAACAGCTGCTGGCCTATCTGGCCCTGTTGATCAAATGGAACAAGGCTTACAACCTGACGGCAGTGCGCAATCCTGACGAGATGGTGTCACGGCACCTGCTCGACAGCCTGAGCATTCTTGCGCACCTGGGTAATGCCCAGCGCTGGCTCGATGTCGGCAGCGGCGGTGGCATGCCGGGTATTCCCCTGGCGATCATGTTTCCCGAGAAGCACATCGCCACCCTCGACAGCAATGGCAAGAAGACCCGTTTCCAGACGCAGGTGAAGCTGGAACTGGGACTCGCCAATCTGCAGGTTATCCACAGCCGCGCAGAAGCGTTCGTACCCGAGCAGCCCTTCGACGGCATCGTTTCCCGCGCCTTCAGCAGCCTGCACGACTTCGCTCACTGGACACGCCACCTGGGCGACAGCGATACGCGCTGGTTGGCGATGAAAGGGCTGCATCCGGCCGACGAACTGGTAGCATTGCCAGCGGACTTCCACCTCGATAGCGAACACGCCCTGGCCGTACCCGGTTGCCAAGGCCAACGCCATCTGCTGATACTGCGCCGCACGGCATGATTGGGAACACGAGCACTAATGGCTAAGGTATTCGCGATAGCGAACCAGAAAGGTGGTGTGGGCAAGACCACCACCTGCATCAACCTCGCAGCATCGCTGGTCGCGACCAAGCGCCGCGTGCTGCTGATCGATCTCGATCCGCAGGGCAACGCCACCATGGGCAGCGGTGTGGACAAGCATGCGCTGGAAAATTCGATCTACGACGTGTTGATCGGCGAGTGCGACCTGGCTCAGGCCATGCATTTTTCCGAACACGGCGGATACCAGTTGCTGCCTGCCAACCGCGACCTGACCGCGGCCGAGGTGGTCCTGCTGGAAATGCAGATGAAGGAAAGCCGTCTGCGCAGCGCGCTGGCGCCGGTGCGTAACAACTACGATTACATCCTCATCGACTGTCCGCCATCGCTGTCGATGCTGACCCTCAATGCGCTGGTGGCCTCCGATGGCGTGATCATCCCGATGCAGTGCGAATATTTCGCCCTGGAGGGATTGAGCGACCTTGTGGATAACATCAAGCGCATTGCCGAGTTGCTCAATCCGGACCTGAAGGTCGAGGGTCTGCTGCGCACCATGTACGACCCGCGCCTGAGCCTGATGAACGATGTCTCGGCACAGCTCAAGGAGCATTTCGGCGATCAGCTGTACGATACGGTGATCCCGCGCAACATTCGTCTGGCCGAAGCGCCCAGCTACGGGATGCCGGCGCTGTCGTACGACAAATCATCACGCGGCGCGCTGGCCTATCTGGCACTGGCCGGCGAGATGGTTCGTCGGCAACGTCGCCAATCTCGCACCGCTGCAGTCATTTAAGGATTCCAATGGCCGTCAAGAAACGTGGTCTCGGACGTGGACTGGATGCGCTGCTCAGCGGTCCGACCGTCAGCTCGCTCGAGGAGCAGGCTGTCAAGGTCGACCAGAACGAGTTGCAGCACCTGCCGCTGGACGTCATTCAGCGGGGCAAGTATCAGCCGCGCCGGGACATGGACCCGCAGGCGCTCGAAGAGCTGGCGCACTCGATCAAGACCCAGGGCGTGATGCAACCGATCGTGGTACGGCCGGTGGCCAACGCACGCTTCGAGATCATCGCCGGCGAACGTCGCTGGCGTGCCGCGCAACAGGCTGGCCTGGAAACCATCCCGGCCATGGTCCGCGATGTGCCTGACGAAGCGGCGATCGCCATGGCGCTGATCGAGAACATCCAGCGCGAAGACCTCAACCCGGTGGAAGAGGCCATTGCCCTGCAGCGTCTGCAACACGAGTTCCAGCTGACGCAGCAGCAGGTCGCCGATGCGGTGGGCAAGTCGCGGGTCACCGTGGCCAACCTGTTGCGCCTGATCGCGCTGCCTGAAGTGATCAAGACCATGCTGTCCCATGGCGATCTGGAAATGGGCCATGCGCGCGCATTGCTCGGTCTGCCGGATGAGCAGCAGGTCGAAGGCGCGCGACACGTTGTCGCACGAGGCCTCACCGTTCGGCAGACCGAGGCCCTGGTTCGCCAGTGGTTGAGCGGTAAACCCGAGCCGGTGGAACCAGCCAAGGCCGACCCTGACATCACCCGGCTGGAGCAAAGACTGGCCGAACGCCTAGGCTCTGCGGTGCAGATCCGGCATGGGCAGAAGGGAAAAGGCCAGTTGGTCATCCGCTACAACTCTCTGGATGAGTTGCAAGGTGTGCTTGCACACATCCGCTGAAACAATTCCTTGTGTAGCGCGCAGTCGGAAATCACTACCCGGCAGTTGAATAGGGGAGGAACCGCCCCTATACTCTGCGCGCATTTTGTCGGCACAATTTATGCCAAGTTACGGCTTATGGCACGTCGACCATTGAGGAGTCGTCACGATGGAAACCCGCACGCCAAACCGCCTGCCGTTCCATCAGTGGGTCGTTTTCCCGATGTTGTTGGCGCAAGGTGTCGTCGTGTTGCTGGCAGCTCTGGTGCTGTGGCAATGGCTCGGGGCGGTCAGCGGTTATTCAGGACTCTGCGGGGGCCTGATCGCCTGGTTGCCCAATCTGTATTTCGCCTGGAAGGCTTTCCGGTTCACCGGAGCCCGGGCCGCACAAGCCATCGTCCGGTCGTTCTACGCCGGCGAGGCAGGCAAGCTGATTTTGACGGCAGTGCTGTTCGCACTGACGTTCGCAGGAGTGAAACCACTGGCGCCGCTGGCTGTATTCGGCGTCTTCGGGCTGACCCAGCTGGTCAGCTGGTTCGCACCCCTGCTCATGAAAACAAGACTTTCGAGACCTTAGGGCGTTTGAGGCAACCATGGCAGAAACAACCGCTTCGGGCTATATCCAGCACCACTTGCAGAACTTGACCTTCGGTCAGCTACCAGAAGGCGGCTGGGGCTTTGCCCACACCGCTGCAGAAGCCAAGGAAATGGGTTTTTGGGCGTTCCACGTCGATACACTCGGCTGGTCGGTTGCCCTGGGCCTGATCTTCATCCTGATCTTCCGCATGGCAGCCAAGAAGGCGACGTCCGGCCAGCCGGGCGCCCTGCAGAACTTCGTCGAGGTTCTGGTCGAGTTCGTCGACGGCAGCGTGCGTGACAGCTTCCACGGCCGCAGCGCGGTGATCGCACCGTTGGCGCTGACGATCTTCGTCTGGGTGTTCCTGATGAACGCCATCGACCTGATTCCGGTCGACTGGATCCCGATGGCCGCGGCCTGGATCTCCGGCGACTCGCACATCCCGTTCCGCGCCGTGTCGACCACCGACCCGAACGCGACACTGGGCATGGCCCTGTCGGTATTCGCGCTGATCATCTTCTACAGCATCAAGGTCAAGGGCATCGGCGGCTTCATCGGCGAACTGACCCTGCACCCGTTCGGCAGCAAAAACATCTTCGTTCAGATCCTGCTGATTCCGGTGAACTTCCTGCTCGAATTCGTCACCCTGATCGCCAAGCCGATCTCGCTGGCGCTGCGACTGTTCGGCAACATGTATGCCGGCGAGCTGGTGTTCATCCTGATCGCCGTGATGTTCGGCAGCGGCCTGTTGTGGCTCAGCGGCCTGGGCGTCGTGCTGCAGTGGGCGTGGGCGGTGTTCCACATCCTGATCATCACGCTGCAGGCATTCATCTTCATGATGCTGACCATCGTCTACCTTTCGATGGCTCACGAAGAAAATCATTAAGGCCCGCCTGGCGAGTCTGATGTCCCTCGCGCCCAGGCGCGAGGGAGGTCCACACGGGCCGAAACACCGGTTTGTAACACCGCTTTAAAACCTAAAAACCAAGCAAAAGACGACGTAAAAAGTCGGGAGGAAAGATGGAAACTGTAGTTGGTCTAACCGCTATCGCTGTTGCTCTGCTGATCGGCCTGGGCGCACTGGGTACCGCTATCGGCTTCGGCCTGCTGGGCGGCAAGTTCCTGGAAGGCGCTGCTCGCCAGCCAGAAATGGTCCCAATGCTGCAAGTTAAAATGTTCATCGTCGCCGGTCTGCTCGACGCCGTGACCATGATCGGTGTTGGTATCGCTCTGTTCTTCACCTTCGCGAACCCCTTCGTTGGTCAACTCGCTGGCTGATCTCTCGAACCTTCGAGTGGATTGGTGTGATGGACAAAGAACGAGCGAGGTGTTGGCGTGAACATTAATGCAACCCTGATTGGCCAGACCGTTGCGTTCTTCATTTTTGTGCTGTTCTGCATGAAGTTCGTGTGGCCTCCGGTCATCGCGGCTTTGCACGAACGTCAGAAGAAGATCGCTGATGGTTTGGACGCTGCCAGCCGAGCAGCTCGCGACCTGGAGTTGGCCCAAGAGAAAGTGGGTCAGCAACTGCGCGAAGCGAAAGCTCAGGCAGCCGAAATCATTGAGCAGGCAAAGAAACGCGGCAACCAGATCGTCGAAGAGGCCGTTGAAAAGGCCCGTATCGACGCTGACCGCGTGAAAGTGCAGGCTCAAGCCGAGATCGAGCAGGAACTGAACGGCGTCAAAGACGCGCTGCGTGCCCAACTGGGCGTGCTGGCCGTAGGCGGTGCCGAGAAGATCCTGGGCGCCACAATCGATCAAAACGCGCACGCGGAGCTGGTTAACAAACTGGCTGCTGAAATCTAAGCGAGGGCGATCATGGCAGAACTGACCACGTTGGCCCGACCTTACGCTAAGGCGGCCTTCGAGCACGCTCAGGCCCACCAGCAGCTGGCCAATTGGTCAGCCATGCTCGGCCTGGCTGCAGCGGTGGCGCAAGACGCCACCATGCAGAGCCTGCTCAAGGCCCCGCGACTGACGAGCGCAGACAAGGCCGCCACGTTCATTGACGTGTGCGGCGACAAGTTCGATGCCAAGGCACAGAATTTCATCCACGTCGTTGCCGAAAACGACCGTCTCCTGCTTCTGCCGGAGATCGCCGAACTGTTCGACCTGTACAAGGCCGAGCAGGAAAAATCGGTTGATGTGGAAGTCACCAGTGCCTTCGCATTGAACCAAGAACAGCAAGACAAACTCGCCAAGGTTCTCAGTGCACGACTCGACCGGGAAGTGCGCCTGCAAGTTGCGGAGGATGCCAGCCTGATAGGTGGCGTCGTCATCCGCGCCGGCGACCTGGTTATCGATGGCTCGATTCGCGGCAAACTCGCGAAACTGGCCGAAGCATTGAAATCTTGAGTTTGAAGGGGCAGCAGAGCAATGCAGCAACTCAATCCTTCCGAAATAAGTGAAATCATCAAGGGTCGCATCGACAAGCTCGATGTGACCTCCCAAGCCCGTAACGAAGGCACTGTCGTCAGCGTTTCCGACGGTATCGTACGGATTCACGGTCTGGCCGACGTCATGTACGGCGAAATGATCGAGTTTCCTGGCGGCGTCTTCGGCATGGCACTCAACCTGGAGCAGGACTCCGTAGGTGCCGTGGTACTGGGCGCCTACACCAGCCTGGCCGAAGGCATGAGCGCCAAGTGCACCGGCCGCATCCTGGAAGTTCCGGTTGGCAAGGAACTGCTGGGTCGCGTCGTCGACGCACTGGGCAACCCTGTCGATGGCAAGGGTCCGCTGGGCAACACCGAGACCGACGCGGTCGAAAAGGTTGCACCGGGCGTTATCTGGCGTAAGTCGGTAGACCAGCCTGTACAGACTGGCTACAAGGCTGTCGACGCCATGATCCCTGTCGGCCGTGGCCAGCGCGAGCTGATCATCGGCGACCGTCAGATCGGCAAGACCGCTCTGGCGATCGACGCGATCATCAACCAGAAGAACTCCGGTATCTTCTGCGTCTACGTTGCCATCGGTCAGAAGCAATCGACCATCGCCAACGTGGTTCGCAAGCTGGAAGAAAACGGCGCCCTGGCCAACACCATCGTGGTGGCTGCCAGTGCTTCGGAATCTCCTGCGCTGCAATTCCTGGCACCTTATGCCGGTTGCACCATGGGCGAATTCTTCCGTGACCGTGGCGAAGACGCACTGATCGTCTACGACGACCTGTCCAAGCAAGCAGTGGCCTACCGCCAGATTTCCCTGCTGCTGCGTCGTCCACCAGGCCGTGAAGCCTACCCAGGCGACGTGTTCTATCTCCACTCCCGCTTGCTGGAGCGTGCATCGCGCGTTTCCGAAGAATACGTCGAGAAGTTCACCAACGGTGCAGTGACTGGCAAGACCGGTTCCCTGACCGCGTTGCCGATCATCGAAACCCAGGCTGGCGACGTTTCCGCGTTCGTTCCGACCAACGTGATCTCGATCACCGACGGTCAGATCTTCCTGGAATCGGCCATGTTCAACTCGGGCATCCGCCCTGCAGTGAACGCCGGTGTTTCGGTATCCCGCGTAGGTGGTGCCGCTCAGACCAAGATCATCAAGAAGCTGTCCGGTGGTATCCGTACCGCTCTGGCTCAGTACCGTGAACTGGCGGCATTCGCCCAGTTCGCTTCTGACCTGGACGAAGCCACCCGCAAGCAGCTCGAGCACGGCCAGCGCGTGACCGAGCTGATGAAGCAGAAGCAGTACTCGCCGATGTCGATCGCCGACATGGCGCTGTCGCTGTATGCAGCCGAGCGTGGTTTCTTGACCGACGTCGAGATCGCCAAGGTTGGTAGCTTCGAGCAGGCCCTGATTGCTTACTTCAACCGCGATCACGCCGACCTGTTGGCGAAGATCAACGTGAAGGGTGACTTCAATGACGAAATCGACGCTGGCCTCAAGGCCGGTATCGAGAAGTTCAAGGCCACCCAAACCTGGTAAGCCGCAGCAGGGGCCGCAAGGCCCCTGCTTGCTAACCTGATAGGTGTTACATGGCAGGCGCAAAAGAGATTCGCAGTAAGATTGCGAGCATCAAAAGCACGCAAAAAATTACCAGCGCCATGGAAAAAGTGGCGGTCAGCAAAATGCGCAAGGCACAAATGCGCATGGCAGCCAGCCGTCCCTACGCGGAGCGTATCCGCCAGGTGATTGGACATCTGGCCAACGCCAACCCGGAATACCGCCACCCGTTCATGATCGAACGCGCCGTCAAGCGCGTCGGCTATATCGTGGTGAGCAGCGACCGTGGTCTGTGCGGCGGCTTGAACACCAACCTGTTCAAGGCCCTGGTCAAGGACATGGCGGCCAATCGCGAACGCGGCGTCGAAATCGACCTGTGCGTGATCGGCAGCAAGGGTGCAGCGTTCTTTCGCAACTTCGGCGGCAACGTCGTGGCAGCGATCAGCCATCTGGGCGAAGAGCCGTCGATCAATGATCTGATCGGCAGCGTCAAGGTGATGCTGGACGCGTACCTGGAAGGCCGTATCGATCGCCTGTCCGTGGTGTCCAACAAGTTCATCAATACCATGACGCAACAACCAACGGTGGAGCAGTTGATCCCGTTGGAGGCAACCCCGGATCAAGAACTCAAGCACCACTGGGATTACCTGTACGAACCCGACGCCAAAGAGCTGCTTGAAGGCCTGATGGTGCGTTACGTGGAGTCGCAGGTGTACCAGGCGGTGGTCGAGAACAACGCTGCTGAACAAGCGGCGCGGATGATCGCAATGAAGAATGCAACCGACAACGCCGGCGACCTGATCAGCGATTTGCAGCTGATCTACAACAAGGCGCGTCAGGCTGCGATCACCCAAGAGATCTCGGAAATCGTCGGCGGCGCTGCCGCGGTTTAACGGTTCAAATATTCAGAGGATCCAGCTATGAGTAGCGGACGTATCGTTCAAATCATCGGCGCCGTTATCGACGTGGAATTTCCACGCGACAGCGTACCGAGCATCTACAACGCGCTGAAGGTACAAGGCGCTGAAACCACTCTCGAAGTCCAGCAGCAGCTGGGCGACGGCGTGGTTCGTACCATCGCCATGGGTTCCACCGAAGGCCTGAAACGCGGCCTGAACGTGCTCGACAGCGGCGCAGCCATTTCCGTCCCTGTCGGCAAGGCCACCCTGGGCCGCATCATGGACGTTCTGGGCAACCCGATCGACGAAGCGGGCCCGATCGATACCGAAGAGCGCTGGGGCATTCACCGTCCAGCACCTTCCTTCGCGGAGCAGGCAGGCGGCAACGACCTGCTGGAAACCGGCATCAAGGTTATCGACCTGGTCTGCCCGTTCGCCAAGGGCGGTAAAGTCGGTCTGTTCGGTGGTGCCGGTGTCGGCAAGACCGTGAACATGATGGAGCTGATCCGTAACATCGCCATCGAGCACAGCGGTTATTCCGTGTTCGCCGGTGTGGGTGAGCGTACCCGTGAGGGTAACGACTTCTACCACGAGATGAAGGACTCCAACGTTCTGGACAAGGTAGCCCTTGTCTACGGCCAGATGAACGAGCCGCCGGGTAACCGTCTGCGCGTCGCCCTGACCGGTCTGACCATGGCCGAGAAATTCCGTGACGAAGGTAACGACGTTCTGCTGTTCGTCGACAACATCTATCGTTACACCCTGGCCGGTACCGAAGTATCCGCACTGCTGGGCCGTATGCCTTCGGCAGTAGGTTACCAGCCGACCCTGGCCGAAGAGATGGGCGTTCTGCAGGAACGCATCACTTCGACCAAGGAAGGTTCGATCACCTCGATCCAGGCGGTATACGTACCTGCGGACGACTTGACCGACCCGTCGCCGGCGACCACCTTCGCCCACTTGGACGCCACCGTCGTACTGTCCCGTGACATCGCTTCCCTGGGTATCTACCCAGCGGTCGATCCACTGGACTCGACTTCGCGCCAGCTGGACCCGAACGTGATCGGCCAGGAGCACTACGACACCGCTCGCGGCGTTCAGTACGTGCTGCAGCGCTACAAAGAGCTGAAGGACATCATTGCGATCCTGGGTATGGACGAGCTGTCGGAAACCGACAAGCAGTTGGTATCCCGCGCTCGTAAGATCCAGCGCTTCCTGTCGCAGCCGTTCTTCGTGGCTGAAGTCTTCACCGGTGCCTCGGGTAAATACGTTTCCCTGAAAGACACCATCGCAGGCTTCAAAGGCATCCTCAACGGCGACTACGACCACCTGCCGGAACAAGCGTTCTACATGGTCGGCGGCATCGAAGAAGCGATCGAGAAAGCCAAGAAACTGTAATCCTGGCGCCCGGCAACGGGCGCTAATCAGGTTGAGGCAAGTATGGCTATGACAGTCCATTGCGATATCGTCAGCGCGGAAGGAGAAATCTTTTCCGGCCTGGTCGAGATGGTGATTGCGCACGGTAACCTGGGTGATATCGGTATCGCTCCAGGCCACGCCCCGCTGATCACTGATCTCAAGCCGGGCCCGATCCGCCTGATCAAGCAGGGTGGCGAAGCCGAGGTGTTCTACATCTCTGGTGGTTTCCTCGAGGTTCAGCCGAACATGGTCAAGGTTCTTGCCGACACCGTGCAGCGCGCTGCCGACCTGGATGAAGCTTCCGCTCAGGAAGCCGTCAAGGCTGCCGAGAAGGCCCTGAACGAAAAAGGCGCAGACTTCGATTACGGATCTGCCGCCGCACGCCTGGCCGAGGCTGCAGCCCAGCTGCGCACCGTCCAGCAGATCCGCAAGAAATTTGGCGGCTGATGCGTCGATTCACTTGCGATTGAGTAAAAGGGTAGCCTCGGCTACCCTTTTTCTTTTTCAGTATTTCCTCCCCGGTCAGCCCGCTGGCCATTCTCCGGATTGGTAGCCGTCCATGTCTCTCGATATCGTCATTCTCGCCGCCGGCCAGGGCACGCGCATGCGCTCGGCCCTGCCCAAGGTATTGCACCCTGTCGCCGGCAATTCCATGCTCGGCCATGTTATCCACAGCGCGCGCCAACTCCAGCCGCAGGGAATCCACGTGGTGATCGGCCATGGCGCCGATGCCGTACGCGAACGCCTCGCTGCCGATGATCTGAATTTCGTGTTGCAGGACAAGCAGCTGGGTACGGGCCATGCGGTCGCACAGGCGGTTCCGGGCCTGAGCGCCGATAATGTGTTGATTCTCTACGGTGACGTACCGCTGATCGAGGTGACGACCCTGCAGCGGCTGCTGCAGAAGGTCAGTGCCGATCAACTGGGTCTGCTCACCGTCAACCTGGCCGACCCCACGGGGTACGGGCGCATCGTGCGTGATGCTGATGGTCAGGTGCAGGCCATCGTCGAGCACAAGGACGCCAGCGATGCGCAGAAAGCCATCAACGAAGGCAACACCGGTATTCTTGCGGTCCCTGGAAAGCGCCTGGCCGACTGGCTGGCGCGCCTGTCCAACGACAACGCCCAGGGTGAGTATTACTTGACCGACGTGATCGCCATGGCGGTCAGCGACGGCTTGGTGGTTGCCACTGAAACCGCTCAGGATCCGATGGAAGTGCAGGGCGCCAATGATCGGCGTCAGCTCGCGGAACTGGAGCGTCACTACCAGCTGCGCGAAGGTCGTCGCCTGATGGCCCAAGGCGTGACCTTGCGCGACCCGGCACGCTTCGATGTGCGCGGAGACGTCACCGTGGGCCGCGATGTCCTGATCGACGTCAACGTGGTGCTCGAAGGCCGCGTGGTGATCGAGGACGACGTGGTCATCGGTCCCAACTGCTACATCAAGGACAGCACCCTGGGCCGCGGCGTGGTGGTCAAGGCCAACAGTCATCTGGACGGTGCCGTGTTGCATGAAAACAGCGATGCCGGCCCGTTCGCGCGGCTGCGACCGGGTACAGTGCTGGAGGCTCGCGCCCATGTGGGTAACTTTGTCGAGCTGAAAAACGCGCGCATGGGCGAGGGCGCCAAGGCCGGTCACTTGACCTATCTGGGTGATGCGGACATCGGTGCCGGCAGCAACATCGGCGCGGGGACCATCACCTGCAACTACGACGGGGCGAACAAATGGAAAACCACCATTGGTGAGGACGTGTTCATTGGTTCGAACAATTCGCTGGTAGCGCCTGTGGATATCTTGGCGGGGTCGACCACTGCTGCGGGTTCGACCATTACCCAAGAGGTGCCGGAAGGGCAGTTGGCAGTGGCGCGGACCCGGCAGCGCAATGTTGAAGGGTGGAAACGGCCGGTGAAGATCAAAAAGCCTTAGTTATCCACAGCACGGTGGTTTTATCACTGGCCTCTTCGCGGGCAGAGGGCTTGGCCGCCCGCCCCGCTCCCACAGTGTCCTGTGTGCTAATTCGTGAGAGCGAGGCGGGCGGTGACCCCTCCGCTCCACGAAGAGATTACAGAAAAGCTTTGCTTCACCATTGACGGACCTTTCATTTTAGGTTTCCATTACCTTCGTTATCTTTCGAAACGAAACTTAGGTCGTCATGTCGAAGCGTAATACGCCTCAACGCCGTCACAGCATCCTCGCCTTGCTCAACGAGCAGGGCGAAGTGAGTGTGGATAACTTGGCCAAGCATTTCGCCACTTCCGAAGTGACCATTCGCAAGGACCTTGCCGCCCTCGAGAGTCACGGGTTGCTCCTGCGTCGCTACGGCGGTGCGGTGACCATGCCTCAGGAGCTCATTGGCGAACCCGGTCCACGCGTCTCGGCCATCAAGCAATCCATCGCCCGTGCAGCCGTTCTACGTATCAAGGAACACGCGCGGATCATCATCGACAGTGGCAGCACCACGGCGGCGATGATTCCGGAGTTGGGCAAGCAGCCGGGTCTGGTCGTCATGACCAACTCGCTGCACGTGGCCAACGCTCTGGGTGCGCTGGAACACGAGCCCGTACTGCTGATGACCGGTGGCACCTGGGATCCGCACTCCGAATCGTTCCAGGGCCAAGTGGCCGAACAGGTCCTGCGCTCTTATGACTTCGATCAGCTCTTCATCGGTGCCGACGGCATCGATCTGGAGCGCGGCACGACGACTTTCAACGAGTTGCTGGGCCTGAGCAGGGTAATGGCCGAAGTCGCTCGCGAAGTGATCGTCATGGTCGAGTCCGACAAGGTCGGACGCAAGATTCCCAATCTGGAGCTGCCCTGGGGCCGCATCAGTACCCTCATCACCGATGATCGTCTGCCGCTCGAAGCGCGCGATCAGATTCAGGCGCGCGGGATCGATCTCGTGCTCGCCGCTACCAGCTAGGAGAAGCGAACATGTGTGGAATCGTCGGCGCCATTGCGGAGCGCAACATCACAGCCATTCTGGTCGAGGGTCTCAAGCGCCTGGAATATCGTGGCTACGACAGCGCCGGTGTCGCGGTGCTGGGCGAAGATGGCAGCGTGCAGCGCCAACGTCGTGTGGGCAAGGTCGCTGAACTGCAAACGGCGCTGGCGGATGAGCCACTGCTCGGCAAGCTGGGGATTGCCCACACCCGCTGGGCTACCCACGGCGCACCCACCGAACAGAACGCTCATCCGCACTTTTCCACAGACGAAGTGGCCGTGGTGCACAACGGCATCATCGAAAACCACGAAGTGTTGCGCACCCAGCTCAAGGAGCTGGGCTACGTGTTCACCTCGCAGACCGACACCGAAGTCATCGCCCACTTGCTGCACCACACCCTCAAGGCCCTCCCGGACCTGGCCGATGCGCTCAAGGCGACGGTCAAGCAACTGCACGGCGCCTACGGCCTGGCTGCCATCAGCGTGCACCAGCCCGATCGTCTGGTCGCCGCCCGCAGCGGCAGTCCGCTGGTGATCGGCCTGGGCATGGGCGAGAACTTCCTGGCCTCCGACCAGTTGGCCCTGCGCCAGGTGACCGACCGCTTCATGTACCTGGAGGAAGGTGACATTGCCGAGATCCGTCGTGAAAGCGTGCAGATCTGGGACGCCGCGGGCGCACCTGTGGAACGCGAAAGCGTGCAGTACCACGAAGGCGCAGAGGCCGCCGACAAGGGCGAATATCGCCACTTCATGATGAAAGAGATCCATGAGCAACCTACCGTGGTACAGCGCACCCTGGAAGGCCGTCTTGGGCAGAACCAGGTGCTGGTGCAGGCCTTCGGCCCACAGGCGGCCGAACTGTTCGCCAAGGTGCGCAACGTGCAAATCGTTGCGTGCGGCACCAGCTATCACGCGGGTATGGTTGCGCGCTACTGGCTCGAAGGCCTGGCCGGCATCCCTTGCCAGGTCGAAGTGGCCAGCGAGTTCCGCTATCGCAAGGTCGTGGTGCAGCCCGACACCTTGTTCGTCTCCATCTCCCAGTCCGGCGAAACGGCTGACACCCTGGCCGCATTGCGCAACGGCAAGCAACTCGGGTTTCTCGGCAGCCTGGCCATCTGCAACGTCGGCATCAGCTCTCTGGTGCGCGAGTCCGACCTGACCCTGCTGACTCAGGCAGGCCCGGAGATCGGTGTGGCTTCGACCAAGGCGTTCACCACGCAGCTGGTCGCGCTGATGTTGCTGACGCTTTCCCTTGGGCAGGTCCACGGATCATTGGAGGAGGGTGTCGAGGCGCAGCTGGTGGCCGAGCTCCGCCGCCTGCCCACCCGCCTGGGCGAAGCCCTGGCCATGGACACCACCATCGAGCGCATCGCCGAGCTGTTCGCCGAGAAGCACCACACGCTGTTCCTGGGCCGCGGCGCGCAGTTCCCGGTGGCAATGGAAGGTGCACTGAAGCTCAAGGAGATCTCCTACATCCATGCCGAAGCCTATCCTGCTGGCGAATTGAAGCACGGGCCGCTGGCGCTGGTGGACAAGGACATGCCGGTGGTCACCGTGGCACCGAACAACGAGCTGCTGGAAAAACTCAAATCCAACCTGCAGGAAGTGCGCGCACGCGGCGGCGAGCTGGTGGTATTCGCCGATGAGCAGGCGCAGCTGAGCAACGGCCCCGGCACTCATGTGGTGGCCATGCCGCACATCATCGATGCGTTGGCGCCGATCCTCTACACCATTCCGTTGCAGCTGCTTTCGTACTACGTGGCGGTGCTGAAGGGGACGGATGTGGATCAGCCGCGTAATTTGGCGAAGTCGGTGACGGTGGAGTGAGGGGGGTAGGATTGCAAGCCGTGGTCGTTCGGATTGAAAACCGTTCAGAAAGCTAAACAACCGTACAAACAGGGGGCCTTCAGGTCCCCTGCTGGCCAGGCCTCATCGTGTAGCGGTCTACCAGCAAGGCGCATTTCTGCGGCGCTGCATACTCAATTGGCGAGCGTCGCTTACTCCCGCGGATTTTGTGTCACTTGAATCAGCTGGCTTCAAACCACCCCCTCAACCGATCTCGAAAGCTCTGTATCAAAGGCTCCCTCGACCGTCCCCGCCGCAAAGCCAACGAAAACGGTGCCTGATATCCGAACGTCGTCGGCAACAGCACCTTCAACCGCTTCTGATCCGCCCAGAATTGCGCGTAGTGTTCCGGCAGATAGCCGATATACGCTCCCGACAACACCAAGATCAGTTGCGCCTCCATCGACTCCACCGTCGCCGCGCTGTGCTTGAACCCGTGGCGGGCCAGTTCCGCCTGGCTCCAGTACCCGCGCCCGACCATTCGTTGTTGGGTGATCACCTCGGCCGGAATTCGCCGCTGCTCGAACAACTCATGCCGATCGCTGCAATACAGCCAGTGCTGTTCGCGGTACAGCGCTTGGTACATAAGCCCATTCATGCGCACCGAGAAGGCGCCGATGGCCAGGTCCAGGCGGTTTTCCTGTAAGCCCAGTTGCAGTTGCGCGGGGCTGAGCACGGAGAGGTGCAGGTGTACTGCGGGGTGTTCCTTGCTGTAGGCGCCGATGACGTCGGCCAGCGGCAGGGCCGGGTCGCTGACGGTGGAGTCGAGCACACCGAGATTGAGAGTGCCGCGCAGTTCGCCTTTGAGGGCGGCGCTGTAGCGTTCGAAGCCTTCGAGTTCGGCGAGCAGGCGCAAGGTTTCCTGATGGAACAGTTCGCCTTTGCTGGTCAGGCTGAAGCCACCACGGCCACGGTGGCAGAGCACCAGGCCGAGCTGGGTCTCGAGCTGGCTCATGTAAGTGCTGATGGCGGAAGTGGAGAGGTTGAGTTCCTGCTGCGCGGCGGCGAAACCCTGGTGGCGTACTACGCAGGCGAAGATGCGCAGCAGTTTGAGGTCGGGCAGGGCAGAGGACATTGGGGGTGGGCTCCGGGGGGGCAGTTCAGGTCTTGTAGGGTTGGGCTGTGGCGCGGGCAGAGCCCTCTCCCACAGGTCCATTGCCGGATGGGATATCGCAGTGTTTCAGACGGCCAGTGTATCCCTGGATAGTTTAGAAATCTCTGAACTGATTATTTGTGGGCAGCGATTCTTCTGGCTGCGGGGCGTCACCAGAATGGGGTCACTTCAATGACCACAAAGTGAGGCCACCCCGTGGACACGACTTTCCACCAGCCTTTGGGCGGGAACGAGATGCCTCGTTTCGGCGGCATCGCCACCATGCTGCGTTTGCCTCATATACAAGCCGCCGAAGAACTCGATCGGTTGGATGCAGCGTTTATCGGTATCCCGCTCGACATCGGTACTTCGCTGCGTTCCGGCACTCGTTTCGGGCCACGGCAGATTCGTGCCGAGTCGGTGATGATCCGTCCTTACAACATGGCCACCGGTGCCGCGCCGTTCGATTCGTTGAACGTGGCCGACATCGGCGATGTGCCGATCAATACCTTCAACCTGCTCGATGCGGTGCGCATCATCGAGCAGGAATACGACCGGATTCTGGGCCACGGCATCGTGCCGCTGACGCTGGGAGGCGATCACACACTGACGCTGCCGATCCTGCGGGCCATTCACAAGAAGCATGGCAAGGTCGGACTGGTGCATATCGATGCGCATGCCGACGTCAACGATCACATGTTCGGCGAGAAGATTGCCCACGGCACCACGTTCCGCCGCGCGCAGGAAGAGGGTCTGCTCGACAGCGACCGTGTGGTGCAGATCGGCCTGCGGGCTCAGGGTTATACCGCCGAGGATTTCAACTGGAGCCGCAAGCAGGGTTTCCGTGTGGTGCAGGCCGAGGATTGCTGGCACAAGTCGCTGACGCCGTTGATGGCCGAAGTCCGCGAGAAGGTCGGTGGTGGGCCGGTGTACTTGTCGTTCGACATCGATGGCATCGACCCGGCCTGGGCACCGGGCACCGGGACACCGGAGGTCGGCGGGCTGACTACGATCCAGGCGCTGGAGATAATCCGAGGTTGCCAGGGGCTGGACTTGATCGGTTGCGATCTGGTCGAGGTGTCGCCGCCGTATGACACCACTGGCAACACCTCGCTGCTGGGCGCCAACCTGTTGTACGAAATGCTCTGTGTGCTGCCGGGCGTCGTCCGTCGATGAACCGTGAAACCGAGGTTCTCGAGGCGGCTGCGGCGCTGGTCGCGGCCTTTGCCAGCAACGACACGGCACGTTATTTCGACTGTTTCAGTCCTGACGCCAGTTTTGTCTTTCATACCCTGGCCAAGCCGCTGAACTCGCGGGCCGAGTATGAAACGTTGTGGCAGCAATGGCAGATCGATGGTTTTGCGGTGCTGGGCTGTGAGTCGAGTAACGTCTGGGTCAACGTGCAGGGCGATACGGCCATTTTCGTGCATGACGTGGCGACACATGTGCGCATCGGTACCGAAGAGCTGCGCTTGAAGGAGCGCGAGACGATCGTATTCCGCTGTGAGGGCGAGCGCTGGCTTGCTTGGCATGAGCATTTGTCGGAAGTGACGGGTTAACCGCCGCGACATTATAAAAAAATAGCAGCAACCCTCCGCCCGGGGTCAACGGGCGGCCATAAAGGGTCAGCGTGCCTGCGCTGGCCTTACAACAACCGTGACAGGTGCTGGAGCAACACATGAGCCATTCGACGCGTATCGAAACCTTTGGTGTCGAGCAGATACCCGACAACCAACGCGATGCTTCCCCTATCGATCTGTTTCGCTTGATCTTCGGCGGTGCCAATACCTTTGCCACGGCGGTGCTGGGCAGTTTCCCGGTGCTGTTCGGGCTGTCGTTCCAGGCCGGGGTCTGGGCGATTCTGCTGGGCGTGGCGGTGGGGGCGTTGATTCTCGCGCCGATGGGCTTGTTCGGCGCCATCAATGGCACCAACAACGCGGTGTCGTCCGGGGCGCACTTCGGCGTCCACGGGCGCATCATCGGCTCGTTTCTGTCACTGCTCACGGCGGTGGCGTTCTTTTCCCTCTCGGTCTGGAGCTCTGGCGACGCGCTGGTCGGTGGCGCGAGACGACTGGTTGGCTTGCCGGAAACCGACTTCAGCCTGGGCCTGGCCTACGGGCTGTTTGCGGTGCTGGTATTGATCGTCTGCATCTTCGGTTTTCGCTTCATGCTGTGGGTCAACAAAATCGCGGTGTGGGCGTCGAGCCTGCTGTTTCTGCTGGGCATTCTGGCGTTTGCCGGGCCATTCGATGCGGGCTATGCCGGCAGCGTCAACCTGCAACAACCGGGCTTCTGGGCGGCGTTCATCGGCGCGGCGTTGCTGGCGATGAGCAACCCGGTGTCGTTCGGTGCCTTTCTCGGCGATTGGTCACGCTACATTCCGCGCGACACCGACAAGACTCGCATCATGCTCGCGGTGCTGGCCGCTCAGGCCGGTACGCTGATTCCCTTCCTGTTCGGCCTGTGCACGGCGACGCTGGTCGCGTCCCAGGCACCGCAATACATCGAGGCGAATAACTATGTTGGCGGCCTGCTGGCGATTTCGCCGAGCTGGTTCTTCCTGCCGGTGTGTCTGATTGCGGTGATCGGCGGCCTGTCGACCGGCACCACGGCGCTGTATGGCACGGGGCTGGACATGTCGAGCATGTTTCCGCGCCTGCTCAGCCGCGCTGGCGCTACGCTGTTGATCGGTGTGGCGGCGATTGCGTTTATCTTCATTGGCCGTTTCACCTTCAATCTGGTCCAGAGCGTGTCGACCTTCGCGGTGCTGATCATCACCTGCACCAGCCCGTGGATGGTGGTGATGATCCTTGGCCTGATCAGCCGTCGCGGTTTTTATCACGCCGATGATTTGCAGGTGTTCACTCGTGGCCAGCGCGGTGGTCGCTACTGGTTCAACCATGGCTGGAACTGGCGCGGCCTGGGCGCGTGGATTCCGAGCGCGGCGGTGGGCCTGTGCTTCGTCAATCTGCCAGGGCAATTTGTCGGGCCGCTGGGCGAACTGGCCGGCGGTATCGACATCAGCTTGCCGATCACGCTGGGCCTTGCCGCGCTGCTGTACCTGACCTTGCTGCGCACGTTTCCGGAGCCGGCTTCGGTATACGGCCCGAAAGGCGCGCACCCGATGCTGGGCCGCAAGGCCATGAGCAACGTCACTCAATCGGCCACCGCCCATTTGTGATCCGTGCTGTGCCCAAGCGGGCACAGGCGGCGAGGTTCGCCCATGAAACTGGAAATCTTTCGTACGCTGTGGGGCTATCGCGGCACATGGCAACAGGCGCTGGTCGAGGCACGTGCCGCAGGCTTCGACGGCTTCGAGGCGCGCATCCCCGAGGACGCGACCGAGCGGGCGGCGTTCGCGGCGTTCCTGCGTGACAATCGCGTGCCGTACATCGCCATTCTTTTTACTTCGACGCCGGTGCTGCCGTTGCAGGCGGCGACGCCGGCCGAGCACCTGACGGACTTTGCCCGCAAGTTGCAACTGACCGTCGAACTGGAACCTCGTTTTGTCAATGTACTGGCCGGCAACGACCGCTGGCCGCTGGCTCAGCAGGTCGACTTTTTCGCTGAGGCGCTGGAGATTGCAAAACGCAGCGGCCTGACCTGCAGCTTTGAAACCCACCGCGCGCGCTCGCTGTTCAATCCGTGGCTGACCCTGCAATTGATCGAGCAAGTGCCCGACCTGCGCTTTACCAGCGACATCAGCCATTGGGTGGTGACGTGCGAGCGACTGCTCGACGATCCCGCCGATGACCTCAGCGCCTTTGTCGAGCGCGTGCATCACATTCAGGCCCGGGTCGGCTATGACCAGGGCCCGCAAGTGCCGCATCCCGGCGCGCCGGAATACGCCGCTGCGCTGGCGTTTCATCAGCAGCACTGGCAAGCCATCTGGCGCTCGCAACAGGCCCGCGGCTACACCGGCACCACGCTGACGCCGGAGTTCGGCCCCGATGGTTACCTGCATCATTTGCCGTTCACCGATGTGCCGGTGGCCGACCTGTGGAACCTGAATGCGTGGATGGGCCGCACCGAGCGCGAACACTTCACTGCCTTTTCCAACCGTCCGGAGAGCCTGCTGCCATGAGTGAACGTTCTGCTTTCACCCGCATTCCCGTGGTCGATATCCACGGTCTGTTCAGCGAACGCCTGGAAGATCGCCAGGCAGTGGCCCAGGCGCTCGGCGAGGCGGCCAGGCATGTGGGCTTTCTGTACATCACCGGCCACGGCATCGCGCCGCAGCTGATCGATAACCTGCACCGCGCCGCCGAACAGTATTTCGCCCAGCCGCTGGACGCCAAGATGCAGCACTACATCGGCGCTTCCGATAGCCACAAGGGCTTCGTTCCCGAGGGGGAGGAGGTGTACGGCACCGGCAAGCCGGACCATAAAGAGGCGTTCGATATCGGTTTTGAAGTACCGGCAGACAACCCGCTGGTGCTCAACGGCACGCCGCTGCTGGGGCCGAACAACTGGCCGACCCTGCCAGGTTTTCAAGCGGCGGTGCAGGCCTACTACAAAGCGGTGTTTGCCTTGGGGCACCAGCTGTTTCGCGGCTTTGCCCTGGCGCTGGGCCTGGATGAACATGCCTTCGACGACATGGCCTGCTTTCCGCCGTCCAAGCTGCGCCTGATCCATTATCCGTTTGATGGCGACGCACAGGACGCACCGGGCATCGGCGCGCACACCGACTACGAGTGCTTCACCATTCTCAAGGCCGACCAGCCAGGCCTTGAGGTAATGAACGAGCAGGGCGAGTGGATCGATGCGCCGCCGGTCGACGGCGCCTTCGTGGTCAATATCGGCGACATGCTCGAGGTGATGACCGCCGGCGCCTTTGTCGCCACCGCGCACCGGGTGCGCAAGGTCAAGCAGGAGCGTTATTCGTTTCCGCTGTTCTACGCCTGCGATTACCACACCCAGATCAAACCGCTGCCGCCCTTCGCGGCCGGCGAGCAGAACTACACGCCCATCACCATTGGCGAGCACATGTGGGCCCAGGCTTTACAGACCTATCAGTACCTTCGCCAGCGTGTCGCCGACGGGCAGATTGCCTTGCCGCAGCACGCCAGAAAGCCTTCTAGCTTCGGGCACCTGAAAAACCAGAACGTGACTTCGTGATCTGCCTTTACCCTCAATCTGGAATCATGACTATGCCAAACACCACGTTTTCGCGCCTTGCCACTTCTGTGCTCATGGGTGCCGCCCTGTTCGCCGGCAGCGTGCAGGCCGCGCCCACTGCCACGCCCGGTACGCTGAAGGTCGGCATGGAGATTTCTTACCCGCCGTTCGAGTCCTACGACGGCGACAAGGTGGTGGGCTTTGACCCTGAGGTGTCGACCGCGCTGGCCAAGCAACTGGGCGACCTGAAGGTCGAATTCGTCGACACCCGCTTTCCGAACCTGATCCTGGGCCTGAACGCCAACCGCTTCGACACCATCATTTCCGGCATGTACATCACCGACGAGCGCACCAAGCAGGCCGACGCGATTCCGTACGCGCAAGTCGGCGCGGCGATCATGGTGCGCAGCGACAGCACCGCCAAACCGCAGCAGCCTGAAGACTTGTGCGGCCTGAAAGTCGGCTTGCAGCAGGGCACCAACTGGATCAACCAGCTCAAGGCAGTTTCGGCTGATTACTGCACCAAGCAGAACAAGGGCGAGATCGCCATCAGCGAATTCCCGACCACCGCAGAAGCTTCCCAGGCGTTGATGTCCGGCAATATCCAGGCGCATCTGGAAATCTCGGCGGCAGCGAAAATGATCGTCGACAAGGCCCGTGGCCGGATCGTGATCAGCTCGCAGAAATCCCTGTACCCGCAGACCCTCGGCATTTATGTGAAGAAGGGCAACACCGAGTTGCTGGAAAAGATGCGTGGCGTGGTTGAAACCTACAAGCGCAGCGGCGAATACAGCGAACTGCTGAAGAAGTACAACCTGGACCCTGCCTGACAATCCTCCCTGCGCAGGAGCGTGGCGGTCCGGCATTCCGGCAAGCGCGCTCCTGCAACGTTCGTGCTAACCCCGAGCTGATCGCCATCCATCCGCTATACCGAGGTCATCATGGCATTCGAATGGGCCTATTTTTTCTCACTGTTCTCCGTCTCGGCCTTCTGGAAGGCCTGCCTGACGGTGGTGCAGCTCAGCACCTTGTCCTGGACTCTGGGTCTGGTGCTGGGCTTTGTACTGGCCAGCGCCAAGCTGTCGACGCGTGCCTGGCTGCGCCTGCCGGTCAGCCTGTACATCTGGCTGTTTCGCAGCATCCCGCTGTTGGTGCTGCTGGTGTTCGTCTATAACCTGCCGCAGCTGTTTCCAGCCGCCGGCAGCGTGCTGTCGCAGCCGTTCTATTCCGGGCTGATCGCGTTGGTACTGACTGAAACCGCGTACATGGCCGAGATTCACCGGGGCGGCCTGCTGTCGGTGCTCAAGGGCCAGCGCGAAGCGGCCAAGGCGCTGGGTATTCGCGGGCTGGGCGCGCAGCGGCTGGTGATCATCCCGCAGGCGATTCGTATCTCCTTGCCGACGTTGACCAACGAATACGTGACCATCGTCAAACTCACCTCGCTGGTCTCGGTGATCTCGCTCAGCGAGCTGCTGATGGTCGGCCAGCGCCTGTACGCGCAAAACTTTCTGGTGCTGGAAACCCTGGCAGCGGTAGCCGTGTATTACGTGCTGATCGTCACCCTGTTCGGCTGGCTGTTGCAGTGGGCCGAGCGCCATCTGGACCTCTCACGCAAAAACGCACAAACCCTGGAGGCCGTGCAGACCGAAGCCTTGCGCCAACCGGCCGGCCTTGCGAAGCCGCGTTGCGAGCCGGTGGCGGGACAGCCCGACGCCTTGCAACTGCGCAACATTCACAAGCGCTATGGCAACCATGAAGTGCTCAAGGGCATCGACCTCGCTGTGCGGCCCGGTGAGGTGATTTCGATCATCGGCCCGTCCGGCTCCGGCAAGACCTCGTTGATCCGCACTATCAATAGCCTGGAGACCATTGATCAAGGCGAAATCGTGCTGTTCGGCCATGACTTCATCAAGGCCGGCACACGCACCGATTCTCCGGTGATCCGCCAAGGCATCCGGCGCATCGGCATGGTCTTCCAGAACTTCAATCTGTTCCCGCACCGGACCATTCTCGACAACGTCATCCTTGCCCCGCGTTACCACAGTCTGGCCAGTACGGCTGAGTTGCGCCGCAAGGGCCATGCCTTGCTGGACCGGGTCGGGCTGCTGGCGCATGCCGACAAGTACCCGCACCAGTTGTCGGGCGGCCAGCAACAGCGCGTGGCGATTGCCCGCGCGCTGGCGATGGAGCCCGACATCATGCTGTTCGACGAACCGACCTCGGCGCTGGACCCGGAACTGGTGGGCGATGTGCTCAAGGTGATTGGTGACCTGGCGGCCGAAGGCATGACCATGCTGATCGTCACCCACGAGATGGATTTCGCCCTGTCGATTTCCGATCGCATCGTGTTCATGGAAAACGGCCACGTGGTCACCGACGCCTCGCCAGCGGCGATCCGCCACAAAGGCGATGCGCGGGTGCGGCGCTTTATCGGTCTGGAACAGGAGAGCGCAGCATGAGTACGTGTGCAAGCACTTGCGGAGAGTTCCTGGTCAAGCAACTGCATGCCTGGGGCGTCGACATGGTGTTCGGCATTCCCGGCGTGCACACCGTCGAGCTGTATCGCGGCCTGCCAAACAGCGGCATTCGCCATGTCACGCCGCGCCACGAACAGGGCGCGGGCTTCATGGCCGACGGCTATGCGCGGGTTAGTGGCAAGCCTGGGGTATGTTTCATCATCACCGGCCCCGGCATGACCAATATCCTCACCGCGATGGGCCAGGCGTATGCCGACTCGATTCCGATGCTGGTGATTTCCAGCGTCAACGAGCGTCATCGCCTGGGCCTGGGCAACGGCTATCTGCACGAGTTGCCCAACCAGCGGACGATGGTCGCCGGCGTCAGCGCATTCAGCCACACGCTGATGAGCGTCGACGAACTGCCCGCTGTGCTGGCGCGGGCCTTCGCGGTGTTCGACAGCCAGCGCCCACGCCCGGTGCACATCGAGCTGCCGCTGGACATCATCACTGCCAGCGCCGATCACCTGACGCTGGTGCCGCGCCAGGTCATCGCCCGACCGGCGCCGGACTTTGAGGCGATCAGCAAGGCGGCTGCGCGGTTGCGCGCAGCCCAGCAGCCGCTGCTGTTACTCGGTGGAGGCTGCGTGGCCGCGATGGACGAAGTCCGCGAGCTGGTCACCCGGCTGGATGCACCGACGGCCCTGACCATCAATGCCAAAGGTTTGTTGCCGGGCGGGCACCCGTTGTTGCTGGGCAGCAACCAGTCGCTGGTACCGGTGCGGCAACTAGCGCTGGATGCCGATGTGGTGCTGGCGATCGGCACCGAGCTGGGCGAGACCGATTACGACGTGGTGTTCGATGGCAACTTCAGGATTGGCGGCGAACTGATCCGCATCGATATCGATGCCGAACAGTTGACCCGCAACCATACGCCGCATCTCGCGATCCTCAGTGATGCGACGGCAGCGATACGCGCCTTGCTAGCCGAACTGCCGGCGCGGGCGGCCAGTGCCGATAGCCTTGGCGTGCAGCGTACGGCGGCGGTGCAGCAGCAACTGGCCGAGGATTTCAGCAGCTGGGCGCACTACCGCAAACTGTTCGACTGCGTGCTTGAGGTACTGCCCGAGGCGCGCTTTGTCGGCGACTCGACGCAGACGGTGTACAGCGGCAATCACCTGGTCGAGCTCAGCAGCCCACGCCGCTGGTTCAACGCCTCCACCGGCTACGGCACTCTTGGCTACGGCCTGCCGGCGGCCATCGGCGCCAAGTTGGCCGAGCCTGCGCGGGTGGTGATCAGCCTGATGGGTGACGGTGGCATTCAGTTCACCCTGCCGGAACTGGCCAGCGCCGTTGAGGCGCAGGTTGGCATCATCGTGCTGCTCTGGAATAACCAGGGCTACGGCGAGATCAAAAGCTACATGCAACGCCGCGACATCACGCCGCTGGGTGTCGACATCTACACCCCGGACTTTCTCGCGATAGCCCGCGGGTTTGGCTGCGCGGCCGAGCGCGCCCGCGATTACCAACACCTGCAAACCCTGCTGCGCGAAGCCCCGGATGATCGCCCGCTGATCATCGAAATCAACCAGGCTCCACCGTTTGCCCCCTGAACCCGCTATAAAATCCCCGATGGAGCCACACCATGAACACCCCGCACTACATCAATGGCCGCTGGCAGCCGGGCGAGGGCGCTGATGTCCTGACCGTGTACGATCCGGCGCTGGGACTGCCCTTCGTCGAACTGATCGCCGCCAGCAGCGCGCAGGTCGATCAGTCCGTGGCTGCCGCCCGCGCCGCGCTGCCTGCGTGGAAAAACACCTCTGTCGCCGAGCGCGCTGCCGTATTGCGCGGTTTTGCCGAGCACCTTATCCAGCGCCGCGAAGCGCTGGTTGCCTTGCAGATGCGCAACAACGGCAAGCCTCGGCACGAAGCCGAAGTCGATCTCGACGACGCTGTGGCGACCTTCGGCTATTACGCCAAGCTGATCGAAACCCAGTCCAGCCACCGCGACGTCGAACTGGCCTTGCCCGGCTTCACGTCCCGCACACGGCTGGAACCGGTGGGCGTGGTCGGCCTGATCGTGCCGTGGAATTTTCCACTGGTCACCAGCGCCTGGAAACTTGCCCCGGCCCTGGCGGCCGGTTGCACCGTGGTACTCAAACCCTCGGAAGTCACCCCGCTGATCGAGCAGGCCTACGCCGAAATCGCCGATAGCCTGGGTTTGCCCGCCGGCGTGCTGAATATCGTCAACGGCAAGGCAGACATCGGCGCGGCACTGAGCAACCATGCGGGCCTCGACAAGCTGTCGTTCACCGGCAGCAACAGCGTAGGTAGCCAGGTGATGCACAGCGCAGCGGCATTCTGTCGGCCAGTTACTCTGGAGCTGGGCGGAAAATCGGCGTTTATCGTGTTCGATGACTGCGACCCCGACGAGGCGGTGGAATGGATCGTGGGTGGCATCTGCTGGAACGCAGGACAAATGTGCTCGGCCACTTCGCGGTTGCTGATTCAGGACGGCATCGCCGAGGCACTGATCCCGCGCTTACAGGCTGCGTTCGCCGCACTGCGGGTGGGTAACCCCCTGACCGAAGAGGTCGACATGGGACCGCTGACCAGCCAGGCGCAGTGGCATAAGGTGCGCGAGTATTTCGCCATTGCCGAACAGGAAGGCTTGCGGTGCCTGAGCGGCGGCGCCGCGCTGACGCGAGACGGCTGGTTCGTAAGCCCGACGCTGTACCAGGACGTGCCGACGAGCAGCCGTTTGTGGAATGAAGAAATCTTCGGCCCGGTGCTGTGTACTCAGCGTTTCAGCCGTGAACAAGAGGCGATCGATCGTGCCAACGACAGCCGCTTCGGCCTGGTGGCCACGGTAGCCAGCTGCGATATTGCCCGCGCCGAGCGGGTGGCTGATGCGCTTGAGGTCGGGCACGTGTGGATCAACTCGATACAAGCGGTGTTCGTCGAAACCTCGTGGGGTGGCAGCAAGGGCAGCGGCATTGGGCGCGAACTCGGCCCCTGGGGGCTGGCGGCGTATCAGGCGGTGAAGCATGTGACGCGGGCCGGGGTGCCTGGCCTGAACTGATGCAAGGTAGCCAACCGTGTAAAGCAAAAAAGCCAGGTCGCCTGCGCGCCTGGCTTTTTCGTTCATCGCGACCTTTTTTCTCCAATGGCATGAGCACAGACGGTTATACGGCCAGTTGGAGGGTGGGTTTCCACAAGCCTTCTCACACCGTCCCCTCAGGCTCCACCTTCGCCAATATCCGATCCAGGCGCTCGACGATCTCCTTGTCGATCTTTTCATGCAGTCGCATGATCTCCAGCTCCGCGCGCAGGTTCACCTCGAAGTCCAGGCTCGCGGCCAGGCGGTCTTTGGCTGACTGGCGGTTCTGGCTCATCATGATCACCGGCGCCTGAATGGCTGCGACGGTGGACAGCATCAGGTTGAGGAAAATGTACGGGTAGGGGTCGAAGGCCAGGCCGAAGTGATCGAGTACATCGGTGTTGAGCAGCATCCAGCCCAGCAGGATGATGGTGAAAGCGATGATGAAGGCCCATGAACCACCGATTGCCGCTACACGATCGGACAACCGTTCACCGAAGGTGGCTACCTCATCGGAGGCGTCACCGGCATCGCGGCTGACCGGCAGTCGTTTTCTCATCTGCTCCAGCACATGGATTTCTTCGGGTTCGAGCTGATGAGGGTGTTTGCCGAGGAAGCGTCGAGCCAGCGGTTCAAGTGGGTGCTTGGTGGCCATGGGGCAGGGTCTTCAGATGGTGAGGAAGACGGCCACTATCCCATGGAATTCGACGCTGTTGAATGCCCGGATGTGACTGGCGCGAAGGATGTCTCCTCTGCGCAGGTGCCGGGTATAGAGGGGTCTGGATTACTCTGAAAGGGCTTTGAGCACTTCATTGCGCAGGTTCTGGATGTGCTGCCGCATCGCCGATACCCCGGCCTCGGTATCCTGCTGGCGCAACGCATCGAGCACGGCCGAATGCTCGCTATGGTTTTCCTTCTGCCGATGCAGGGGGCTGTGCAGGCGGAAAAGGCGGGAGTTGGCGCGCAGTTGGGCGAGCAACTTTACCAGCACCGTATTGCCGGAGGCTTCGGCAATGAAATTGTGCAGGCGATCGTCGAACAGCCAGTAGTCGTTCTCGTCGTGCTCGCCTTGGTCCAGTTCCTGCAGTTCCGCCGCGAAGACTTCCAGTTGAGCTTGGTCGATCCGTCCGGCAGCCTTGACGATGGCTTCGCACTCGAGCATTTCGCGCAGGGTCATGCTGTCGAAGTATTCCTTGGTATCCACTGCGCGAACGGCAAACGAGCGGGCGCCGCGGCGTACCAGCAGGCCCTCGCCGGCCAGGCGTACCAAGGCTTCACGCATGGGTGTACGAGAAACCTTGAGTTCATCCGCCAACCGGGATTCAGACATCTCGCTGCTGCCCGGGATCTTGCGTTCCAGGATCAACTGACGCAGCAGTGTGTAGATCTGCTCCGCCAGGCTGGAAGATTTCAGGGAGAGCGGGGTGGCCGCCATGATCGCGGCGAGCGCTTTGTCTTGGTTGTCCGACATGAAAGTGTTGAATCCGTAATGAATGAGTGCAGCCCGGTCATTTCTGCGCAGGGAAGGGCGCTGCGCATGGGAGGAAACGTCCCGCTCCGGCGGTGCCGCAATAGGCACCGTGGGCCCACACCGGCTTGCCACGCGACAAGGTCCATGCCGGCCATGCCTTGAGCTTGAAGCCTTCGTACGGAGTGTAATCTGCCGCGCTATGCAGGTCGACATGGCGAAGGGTCTTATCCAGGTCGTTGTCCCAGATCACCAGATCGGCATCGGCGCCCACGGCGATGGTGCCTTTCTGGGGATACAGCCCGTACAGGCGTGCCGGAGCCGTGGCCGTGAGTTCCACGAAACGCTCGGCGCTGATGCGTCCGCCCAATACACCTTCGCTCATCAGCAGCGGCAAGCGGGTTTCCAAACCCGGGATGCCGTTGGGAATACGGTCGAAGGAGGCATCTTCGCCGTGCAGCTTCTTGCCCTGCGGATCGTCGAAGTTATAGGGGGAGTGGTCCGAGGAGAAGATCGTGAACGTACCGTTGGCCAGCCCATTCCAGATGGCCTTCTGGCTATCTGCATCTCGTGGCGGCGGGCTGCAGATGCACTTGGCACCATGGAAATCGTCACCTATGCCCAGGTCTTCGGCCGTCAGAAATAGATACTGCGGGCAGGTCTCCGAGAAGATGTTGAACCCTTGGCCGCGCGCCCAGTGAATCTGCTCCACTGCCGCGCGGCTGGAGACATGCACCAGCAGGATGGGGACGTCTACCAGTTCGGACAGGGAGATAGCCCGGTGGGTCGCCTCGCGCTCGCCAATCGCGGAATGGGCCAGCGCATGGTAGCGCGGGGCAGTCTTGCCTTGAGCCAGCAGGCGCTCGGTGAGCCAGGCGATGCAGTCGTCGTTTTCCGCATGGATCATGCTCAAGGCACCCAGCGTGCGAGCCGCGTCGAGTACATCGAGGATTTCACGGTCTGACAGCTTCAGCGATTCATACGTCATGTAGATCTTGAACGAGGTGTAACCCGCCTCGACCATGCGCGGCAGTTGTTCCTTGACCACAGCGGGAGAAGCGTCGCTGATGATCAGGTGAAAGGCGTAGTCGATGCTGGCCTGACCCTCGGCACGTCGGTGGTAGTCGGCCACTGCTTCGTCCAGGCTTTGTCCCTTGAACTGCATGGCGAACGGAATCACCGTGGTGGTGCCACCGCAGGCTGCCGAGCGGGTGCCGGTGAGGAAGTCATCCGAGCCTTTGGAGCCATCGTCGGATGCTTGATCCAGATGACAGTGGGCGTCCACGCCACCCGGAGTGACCATGCGCCCGGCGGCATCGATCACCTGGTCGGCCAGGGCAGGATCCAGGCCGTGGGCCAAGGTCGCGATACGGCCGTCGCGAACGCCTATGTCGGCGTTGAAGCGACCGCCCACCGTGACGATATCGGCGTTGCTGACAATCAGGTCGAAGCGGTGCATTCAGCGACTCTCCTTGGCGGTGGTGGGTAGGGCGGCAGGTGTGTCGAGCGCAGGCACATTTTTATTGCTGCCGCGATCGACAAGGTAGGCGGTTGCGTAATGACGCTCGATGCGCCGTTGGACGAAATCCCACAGGGTGGTGAGGATCAGGTAATAGGTGGCCGCCACCATGAACAATTCCAGCACCATGAATTTCTCCTGAATGAGCATCTGCGTGCGGCGCAGCAACTCCTCCATGGAAATCACCGACGCGATCGAGGTGGTCTTGAGCAGGCCATTGAAGCTGTTGCCCAGGGTCGGCACGATCAGGCGCATGGTCTGCGGGAACACCACGTAGCGCAGTACGCCCAGGCCGCGGAAGCCCAGTGCCTTGGCCGCATTGATTTGCCCCGGCGGGATGGCCTGGACGCCACCGCGGATGATTTCGGCCAGGTACGCCGCTTCGTTGATCACCAGCCCCAGCACCACCGCTTCGAGTACGCTGAAGCGCAGCCCCAGTTGGGGCAGGCCGGTATAGATGATGATGAGTTGGACCAGCAACGGCGTGCCGCGGAAGATCCAGATGTACAGGCGCGCCGGGGTCGACAACCAGACCCTGGGCGACATCCGCGCGAAGGTCAGCAGCGCACCCAGCACAAGGCCGCCCAGCATCCCGGCCAGAGTCAGGCAGACGGTGTAGAACGCCCCCATCATCAAGAAATGATTGAAGAGGTAGTCGAAGTACCCGGTCCAGCTCCAGCCTTGATTCATCAGTCATGCCTCCTTTGAGTGGCGGACGTTCAGGTGGTCGGGCCCTTGACGGTGAAATCGCCGGACGTGCTCTGGGCGCCGTAGCGCTTGAACAGAGCCTCCAGGCTGCCATCGGCGCGCATGTCGTTGAGCACCTTGGCGGCGGCATCGGCCAGGGCGCGGTCCTTGAAGGCGATGGCGACCGGGGTCGGTTCCAGTCCGGCGATCACCTGTTTGAATTTGCCTTGGTTCTGATACTCGACGGCGACCGAGTCCAGGCTGACCACCGCTTGAACCTGGCCGGCGCGCAGGGCCTGGAAGGCGATGGAGAAGTTATCGAAGGTACGGATATCGATAGGCTTGAGGCCCTTGGCAACCAGTTCGGCGCTGGCTTTCTTGGCAGCGTTTTCCTCGAAGCCACCAATCTCCACGCCCACGCTCTGGCCGGCGAGATCTTCCAGACGGCTGATCTTGCCGGGATTGTCCGGGAGTGCCGACAGGCTGACGGCCTGGTTCTCGTAAGGGATCATCCACATGATCCTGGCTCGCTCGGGGGTGAAGAAAATGCCGGTATTGATCATGTCCCAGCGGCCCCCCTGTAGACCCGGCACCATGGCCGAGAACTCGATACGCACGTAGTCGGGCTGCAGGCACAGGCGCTTGGCGATTTCCGCGCCCAGCTCGATGCGCATGCCCTTGAGCTCGCCGCTGCTGTCGACGAACTGCAAGGGTGGCAAGGTTGGGTTGGTCGACATCACCAGGTGGCCGGGGTTGATCAGGGTCAGTCCCGTCGGGGCGGTGCAGTCGGCGGCAAAGGCCGGGGCTGTCGCGAAGGTGGCCAGCAGGCCGAGGGTCAAAAGGCTGCGCAGGGGTGCTCTCATGGACGTGCTCTCTAGTCGGCGAAGGATTGATCAGCCACGCAGGCTGCCGATGACCTGAAGTTCTTCCAGGGCGGCGCGCAAGGCGTGTTGTTGCGGCAGTGCCAAAGGCAAACGTGGCGCGCGCGGGTCGCCGACTGCGAGTCCGAGCATGTCCAGCCCGGCTTTGCTGGCTGCCACATAGTGCGGGCCGCCTACGGCACGCACGATGGGCAGGATTTTCTTGTAGATGGCCAGCGCTTCGTCGCGATTACCGCGGTCCACGGCGGCTTCGAACATTTGCGCGGAGAGTTTGGGCAGCAGGTTGGACGCCACCGCGATCCAGCCGCAAGCACCGAGCCAGAACGACTCGTAGCCCAGAATGCCGGCGAACACGTTCATGCGTTCGCCGCACAGTTCGATGATGTCGCGCACCCGGGTGACTTCCAGGGTGGACTCCTTGATGTAGTTCACGGTGTCGATCTGCGCCAGGCGCGCTACCGTGCTGGGAATCAGGTCGACGTTCGCGGTCGCCGGGTTGTTGTAGATCATGATTGGTATGTCGATTGCTTCACCCACTGCGCGGTAGTGAGCGAACAGCTCGTCCTCGTTGGGACAGCTATAGAAAGGCGGGATGATCATGACCCCATCGGCGCCCATCGACTGCGCTTCCAGGCTCAGCTCGACGCAATCGCGGGTCCATTCGGCGCCCGTGCCGATCAGGACCGGAACACGCCCGTTGGCGGTGCGAATTACTGTTTCGGTGACCAATTGCCGCTCTTCGCGGGTCATCGACAGAAACTCGCCCGTGCTCCCCAACGGAATCAGGCCGTGGATGCCTTCGGTTATCTGCCATTCCACCAGGCGTTCCAAAGCAGCAACGTCAACCGCGCTGCCGTCGGCCGTGAAAGGTGTGATCAGGACTGTGTAGGTACCGCGGAAATGTGTCATCGCAGATTCTCGAAGGTTGTTGCATACCGATTGTATACGTATACAATCGGTATGCAACAACCTCTGGATCTTTTCTGATGCGTCTTATCCATCCCGCAATCGAAAGCATCGCCGCTGCCGTTACCTTCGAATACGACGGGCAGCCGGTCTCTGCGCTGGCGGGCGAAACCATTGCCGCGGCGCTGGCTCGGGCGCACATCGTGGGCGTGCGGCAGACCCGCTACAGCGGTCGCCGCGGTCTGTATTGCGGGATGGGCGCGTGTTTCGAATGCGCCGTCGAAGTGGACGGGCAGGGTGGACAGCGCAGTTGTCTGGTCAAGGTCAGCGATGGGATGCAGGTCAGCAGTGGCTTGCCAGCCCAGGCACAATTGGCGCCCCTGGCGCCGACACCCCAAGGTCATGAGCCGGCAGTAGAGCGCCCGGATGTACTGGTGGTCGGCGCCGGCCCTGGCGGTTTGTCGGCTGCACTGGCCGCCGCGCAGCGGGGTGCCAAGGTACTGGTGCTGGACGAGCGCCTACAAAGTGGCGGGCAGTTCTACAAGCCCTTGGCACCGTCCCACGGCTTCAAACGTGCCCCGGCCGCGCAGTTCGCCAAAGGGCTGGCATTGGTAGCCGCAGCCAGGGCGGCCGGCGTGCAAATCCGTCAGGGCGCCTGCGTATGGGGCGCCTTCGGCGTCAACGAGATTGCCGCGCTGGTAGACGGTGAAGCCTGGGTGTTCGAGCCTCGTCAGCTGATCCTCGCGCCGGGCGCCTACGAGCGGCCGGTACCGTTTCCTGGCTGGACGCTGCCAGGGGTCATGACCACAGGCGCCGGGCAGACGCTGGCGCGGGCCTACCAGGTCGCTGCAGGCGAGCGCACCGTGATCAGCGGTAACGGTCCCTTGAATCTGCAGCTGGCGGCAGAGCTGTTGAATGGTGGAGCCGGGGTGTGCGAGGTGTTGGAGTCGGCACCGGCGCCTTCCTTGCAGCGGTGGAGGGAGCTATTCGGCCTGCTGCGCGAGGGCAGTGACCTATTGGCCGAGGGCGCCGCGTACCTGAGTCGCCTGAAGCGCGCCGGGGTGCCGCTGCGCTGGGGGCAAACGGTGATCGCAGCGCATGGCAACGAACGCCTGGAGGCGGTGACCGTCGCCCGCCTGGACATCAACGGCCAAGCGGTGCCCGGCAGCGAGCGACGCATCGAATGCGATGTGTTGTGCCTGGGACACGGCTTCATTCCTTCCACGGAACTGGCCCGGATGCTCGGCTGCGAGCAGTACCTGCGTACCACACCCTTCAGCACGCCTGCGGTGCGTACTGCCGAGGATGGCGCGAGCAGCATCGCCGGTGTTTACGTGATTGGCGACGGTGCCGATCTGGGTGGCTCGCGGGTGGCGCTGGCACGCGGCACCTTGGCCGGGCTGGCGGTCGCCCAGGCACTGGGACTGGGCAGCGATGAAGGTCAGGCGGCCTTGGCGCGGCGGCGGCTGCACAGCGCCGAACGGTTCCAGTCGGCGTTGTGGCGCCTGTACCAAGCGCCGCCGGTAAAGCTGGCGGGCCTTGCCGATGCGACTCCGATCTGTCGTTGCGAAGAAGTCGACCTGGGCACCTTGCGCAAGGCCGTCGGCGACGGGCACGACACACTTGCCAGCCTCAAGCGCAACACGCGTCTGGGCATGGGGCGCTGTCAGGGCCGCTATTGTTCGGGCGTCGCCTGCCAGCTGCTGGAGGAAACCTGCGGTCGTGCTCCTCAGGTGGAAAGCGGCTTCGCCCCACGTCCACCGGCAAAGCCGGTACCCATTGCGGCCCTGACCTTCGAGAAGCCCGAGTGGGGCGGCCACTTGCCCGCCATGACACCGAACCTGGCCCGGCCGGTGGAAACCACGCCGCTGACCGAGCAGCATACCGATGTGCTGGTGATTGGCGCCGGAGTACTGGGCAGTTGTCTGGGCTATTACTTGGCCAAGGCGGGTGCCCAAGTGCTGGTGATCGACCGTGATGACAGCAACCTGCAGGCGTCGGGCGCCAATGCTGGCAGTCTGCATGTGCAATTGCTGTCGTTCGACTTCGGCGCCAAGGCCCAGGCGGGCGGTGGCCCCGCCGCGCAGACTCTGCCGCTGGGGCCGCTGTCCATCAAGTTGTGGCAAGACCTGGAGCGGGCGTGCGGCGAGTCGCTTGAAATCAAGATCACCGGCGGCCTGATGGTTGCCGAGAACGAACCAGGCCTGCGCTTCCTCGAGCAGAAGGTACACCTGGAACGCAGCTACGGTATCGATGCGCAGATGCTCGATGGCGCCGAACTGCGCCGGCTTTCACCGCACTTGGCCGATAACCTGATCGGTGCCGAACTCTGCCCTCTGGAAGGCAAGATCAACCCGTTGCGCGCGACCTATGCCGTCGGCGCGCTGGCCCGTGAGCAGGGCGCACGCTTTCAGCGCGGTACCAATGTGCAGGGCATCGAAAAACTGGCCAACGGCGGTTTTCGCGTGACCTCCAGCCGTGGCGTTATCGTAGCCAAGCGCTTGATCAACGCCTCGGGCGCCTGGTCCAGCACCATTGGCGACATGCTCGGTGTGGCCATTCCGGTGAAGGGCGCGCCCTTGCAAATGATCGTCACTGAACGTGCTCCGCCCTTGGTCGATCACCTGATCGCCCATGCCGACCGTCACCTGAGCCTCAAGCAGAGCGCCAACGGTGGCCTGCTGATCGGCGGCGGCTGGAGCGCCGGCTTCAATGCATCCATGCGCCTGAACCACGCCGTGCGCAGCAGCATCGAGGGCAATCTGTGGGTCGCCGCCAGGGTCCTGCCCGCCCTGCGCGGGTTGCATATGCTGCGCAGTTGGGCCGGCATGAACGTGAACATCGACGGCGCACCGATTCTGGGTGAAGTCCCCGGCGTACCTGGTTTCTTCAATGCCGTCACCTCCAATGGCTACACCCTTGCGCCGATCGTGGCGCACACGGTGGCCGAGCTGATCGTCAACGGGCGGACCGAACTGGACATTTCCGCCTTCCGTATCGAGCGCTTCGGCGCCACAGCCTGACAGGGATCGAAGTGCATGCACGACCTCAAGCAACATCTCGCGGCTCGGATCGACCAAGGCTTCACTGCGCAAACCGCAATGCTGCAAGCCTTGGTGCGTACGCCGTCGGACAATCCGCCCGGCGACTGCACGCCTCATGCCGAAGCCACGGCGCGCCTGCTCGAAGCCATGGGTCTTGAGGTCGAGCGGCATGTCACCCCAGCCGAAGTGGTGGCCGAGGCCGGGATGCTCAGCGCCACCAACCTGATCGTGCGCCATCGGTTTGGCCCTGGCCCCACCATTGCCCTGAATGCCCACGGCGATGTGGTGCCGCCCGGCCGTGGTTGGAGCGCCGACCCCTATGGCGGTGAGGTTCGCGAAGGCTGGCTCTACGGTCGCGGCGCTGCGGTGTCCAAGTCCGACATCACCACCTATGCCTGCGCGCTGGCAGCGCTGAAAACACTGCAAACACCGCTGGCCGGCAGTGTCGAATTGCACATTACCTACGACGAGGAAACCGGCGGTGCCACAGGCCCCGGCTGGATTCTGGGCGCTGGGCTGAGCAAGCCCGACTACGTGCTCAGCGCGGCGTTTTCCTACCATGTGATTACTGCCCACAACGGCTGTCTGCACCTGGAGCTGACCCTGCTTGGCAAATCTGCCCATGCGGCGATGCCCGATACCGGCGTGGATGCCATCGAGGCCAGCGTGCCGTTGCTGCAGGCCCTGTACCGCTACCGCGACAGCCTGCGCGAGCGCCCTTCGGCCACCCTGGGTATCAGCCATCCCACGCTGGTAGTGGGCTTGATCGAAGGCGGCATCAACACCAACGTCGTCGGCGACCGCCTGACCCTGCGTCTGGACCGCCGTATCGTGCCGGAGGAGTCACCCGAAGCGGTGGAGACCGAATTGCGCGATCTGATCCAGACCGTGGCCGCGCAGCTCCCAGGCATCACCATCGACGTTTCGCGGATCTTGCTGGCGAGGCCTTTCGTGCCGGTGGCAGGCAGCGAGCGCCTGGCCGAGTTGGTGTGCCGTGAAGCGGGCGCAGTGTTCGGCGAGCCGGTCACACCCATCGGCGTGCCGCTGTACACCGATGCCCGCCTGTACAGCGAGGCGGGCATTCCAACCGTCATGTACGGTGCCGGCCCGCGGACGTTGCTGGAAGCCAACGGCCATCGCGCCGACGAGCGCGTCCCCCTGCAAGACCTGCGCAAGGCCACCCAGGTGATTGCCAATACTCTTCTGGAGCTGCTCAAGGAGGGCGTTGAAAAATGATCGCCATCAATCAGGTGAACAAGTTCTATGGCTCTTTTCAGGTGCTGAAGAACTGCACCACGCAAGTGGCCAAAGGTGAAGTGATCGTGGTGTGCGGCCCCTCCGGTTCGGGGAAATCCACGTTGATCAAATGCATCAATGCGCTGGAGCCCTTCGATGAAGGCGAGATCCATTTCGATGGCATCTCCGTGGGCGCCAAGGGCACCGATCTGCCGCTGCTGCGTCGCCGGGTAGGCATGGTCTTCCAACAGTTCGAGCTTTTTCCTCACCTCACGGTGATGGATAACCTGACCATCCCACAAACCCGCATTCTCAAGCGCGGCAAGGCCGCTGCGCTGATCAAGGGCCGCGAACTGCTGGAGCGGGTCGGTCTTGCCGCCCACGGTGACAAGTACCCTGCTCAGCTCTCTGGAGGGCAGCAGCAACGCGTGGCGATCGCACGTGCGCTGGCGATGGAGCCACAAGCCATGCTGTTCGACGAGCCGACTTCAGCGCTGGATCCCGAGATGGTGGCCGAAGTGCTGGCTGTGATGACCGAGCTGGCCCGTGAAGGCATGACTATGTTCTGCGTGACCCATGAAATGGGTTTTGCGCGCAAGGTGGCCGATCGTGTGCTGTTCATGGATGCGGGAGAAATCATCGAGGATGCGCTGGCGGAACACTTCTTCAATGCCCCGAAATCTGAGCGGGCCAAAGCCTTCTTGCGACAGATTCTCCACCACTGACCCGCAACCGCGTGCTCCCGTCTGGCCAGTGCGCGAAGCCGAAGGTGACGACGCGCACAGCCAGCGTCCCTGCTGTGCAGCGCCGGGGACGATCACTCAACCCTGCGGAATAATGGCCAGTGCATCCGGCTCCGGGCCTGCCGGCCAGCGGGCCTGCACGGACCAGGTGGCAGTGTCGATCACGGCAATCTCGTCACCGCCGCTGATGGCCACGAATGCACGCTTGCCGTCCGGCGCCACCACCGCGCCGATGGGCAGGGCTGCGGCGCCCAGCAAGGTTTCGCGATACACCGCGCCTTTTCGGGCCAGATCGATGCGCTTGATCTCGCGCCTGTTCGCCACGTCGATCACCGACAGCTCGGCAGATTTGGCGCAGCTGACCAAGGCATGGTTGCCATCGGGTGTCATGACGATGCGGATCGGGAAGCGGCCGGTCTTGATCCGATCCAGCACCTTCAGCGTCTGGGTATCGACCAGCGCCACCTCGTCGTCTTCACGATTGCTCACCCACACATGCTTGCCCGACGGCTCGATGGCAATGCCCTCGGTGCTGTTGCCGGTGGGCACCGAGGCGAGCTTGCGGTGCTGTACAAGGTCGACCACCGACAGGCTGCCGCCTTTGACGTGGGTCACGTAGGCGCGGCTGGCGTCTGCCGACAGCACCACCATATGGGGCTGGCCACCGCCAACGTCGATGCGCGCGAGCACCTTGCCCTGGGCCAGGTCGACCACCAGCAGGCGTTCGCTGTCTTCGGTGGTCACCACGATGCGTTGGTTGTCGGGAAAGAAGCGTATGCCGTGGGGGCGCGAATCCTGGCCCAGGTCGATGGTGCGCACCACCTTGCGGGTCGGCCAGTCGATCACGCTCAGGCTGTTGTTGGCCTTGCCCTGGGCGCCGTAGTTGCCCACCACTGCCAGCCGACCGTCGCCGGCGACGATGACTTCATGGGGGCCGGTGCCGACTGGCAGCTTCAACAGTTCCTTGCCGTTGACCATGTCCAGTGCCGACACACTGGCGCCGGCCTTGTTGCCCACCAGCAGGACGTCGGCCGCATGGGCCATCGGCAGGGCGCCGAGCAACAGCCCGGCCAGGCACGCGCGGCGCAAAGGTGTCAGCAGCGTAGGGGTCGAGTAGGGCATGGGCTGTCTCCTGAAAGTCCGTGGGCAGGACATGGAGTTGTGACCTGTAGGAAATCATGAGAGTTCGGATCTAGAGCGGTCAGTGAGGCATCCCATGGCTGCCTTAGTGAAGACTACAGTCGGCTGTGTGGGATTTTTTTCCCGCTCAGTGAGAATCGTCCTTCAGAATCGAGAATTTGTTCTTATAGTGCAGTCATGAACGACCCACGAACCACAGGCATCGTCGACCGTGTGCTGCAGGTGCTGACCTGTGTGGCCAAGGCCGGACAACCCATAGCGGCCAAGCGCATTGCCGCGCAGGTTGAGCTGCCGCTGAGCACGGTCTACCGGCATCTGGCGTCGCTGAAGAAGTGGGGCTTGCTGCAAGAGCACATGACCACCGGGCTGTACGAACCCGGTGCGACCGGGGTGCAACTGGCCTGGGGCTTCGATCAGACGTCCCACCTGATCAGCCAGAGCCGCGACGAGATCGGTGCCCTGGCTGAACGCACGGGCGAAAGTGTTGGCCTGCTGGTGTACAGCAACGGCCAGATGGTGTGCATCGCCATGGAGGAGAGCAGCAGCTCGCTGCGTTGCTCGTTCACCAAGGGCCGCGCGCATTCCATGATGCAGGGGGCATCGGCCAAGAGCCTGCTGGCGTTTCTGCCCGAGCCGGTGCAGCGCCAGTTGCTCGCAGAGCAAGCGCAACAGGGCGCCGTGGACATCGCGGCGCTGGAAAAGGAGATCGCCCGGATTCGCAAGAATGGCTATGCCACCAGTGACAGTGAAGTCGATCTGGGTGTCTGGGGCGTGAGTGTCCCATTGGTTTCAGCGGACGGTGGCCTGGAAGGCACCATTACGTTGATGGCGCCGTCATTGCGCGTTGGCCCACGGGAGGCTGAGCTGATCAGCCTCACCAGAAAAGCAGCCAGCCGCATCTGCAATCGCTTCTAACTGCCGCTCAATCCATGTTTCGGGTCCTGACGGACTCACCCTTGCCAAAGGAATTTGTGATGAAAGCGTTGAAGTTGTTCACCCCCCTGGCTGCCGCGCTGACGCTGATGGCCTCGCTCTGCACCTCGGCCCAGGCAGCCGACGATGTGATGCGTGTCGGCACCGATGCCACCTTCCCGCCCATGGAGTTCGTGCAGGATGGCAAGCGCACCGGCTTCGATATCGAATTGATCGAAGCCATCGGCAAGCAACTGAACAAGAAGGTCGAATGGGTCGACATCGGCTTCAAGGGGCTGATTCCGGGCTTGATTTCGAACCGCTTCGATGTCGCCGCATCGGCCATCTACATGACCGAAGAGCGTCAGAAGGTGGTCAACTTCACCGACTCCTACTATCGCGGGGGCCTGGCTGTATTGGTCCTGAAGGAGGACGCCAGCATCGGCAAGCCTGCCGATCTGGTGGCGGGCAAGAAGGTTTCGGCCCAAGTGGGCACCAAGTCCATCGACTTTCTGAAGACCAACTACCCCGCAGTGACTGTGGTGGAAGTGGAGAAGAACCAGGCCATGTTCGACCTGTTGGCCATTGGCCGGGTCAACGCTGCGGTCACTGGGCGTCCGGCGGCAGTGGAATACGCCAAGCGTCAGCCCAAGGTCCGGGTGCTGGACGAAGGTCTGACCACCGAACTGTACGGTTTCGCCATTCGCAAGAATGACACCGAGCTGCAACAGCAGATGAACCAGGCGCTGCAAACCCTGCGCAGCAACGGCGAATATGCCGCCCTGACCCAGAAATGGTTCGGCACCACCAAAGAATAAGCCGCCGCTGCAGGTCCGCGCGATGCTTGCGGCGGACCTGCACATCACGCCTTCAACCGTAGCCTGTGCGGAGTACTTCATGGATCTCGACTTTTCCCCGGTCTGGGACGGCTGGCGCGCGCTCGCCTCCGGCACCCTGATCACCATCGAAATCACGGCTGCGGCATTGGTGCTGGGCTGTGTGCTGGGCCTGTTGATCGGGCTGGGCCGGCTCAATCCCGATCGCAAGATCATCTATGGGCTGTGCACCACCTACCTGACGCTGGTCCGTGGCACGCCGCTGCTGGTGCAGTTGTTCATTCTGTTCTTCGGTCTGCCGCATTTCGGCATCCAATTGCCGGCCTATGTATGTGGGATCTTTGGCCTGGGCATCTACAGCGCGGCCTATGTCTCGGAGATCGTCCGCGGGTCGATCCAGTCCGTGGAAAAGGGCCAGATGGAAGCCGCTCGATCCCTGGGGCTGCCGCACAAGCTGGCGATGCGCAAGGTCATCCTGCCCCAGGCCTTCGTGCGCATGATTCCCGCCCTGGGCAACGAATTCATTGCCTTGATCAAGAACTCGGCGCTGGTGTCGTTGCTGACCATTGCCGACGTCATGCACGAAGGCGAGAAGATCATCAGCGTGTCGTATCGCTCCCTCGAAGTGTACCTGGCCATCGCCTTCATCTATCTGATGCTGACCAGCATCACCACCTTGATCCTGCGCCGCACCGAGAAAGTGCTGCGCGCTGACGGGAGAGTGTGATGAGCACCGCCATCATCGACATTCAGAACCTGAGCAAATCCTTTGGCACCCATCAGGTGCTGCACAACATCGACTTCAGCGTGCAGGCCAGTCAGGTTGTGGTAGTGATCGGCCCCAGCGGGTCGGGCAAGAGCACCTTCCTGCGTTGCATGAACGGCCTGGAGACCGCCGAAGGCGGAACGCTGCGGGCTTGCGGCCACACGGTGGTGGAGCAGGGCCGGATGATGTCCGAAAGCAAACTCGACGCCCTGCGCAGCGAAGTCGGCATGGTGTTCCAGTCCTTCAACCTGTTCCCGCACCTCAGCGTATTGGACAACATCACCCTGGCGCCCATGGCCCTGCGCGGCAAGTCGCGCCAGGCTGCGCAAGAGCAGGGCCTGCGCCTGTTGAACAAGGTCGGCCTCGAACACAAGGCCCAGGTCTATCCCGGCACCCTGTCGGGCGGGCAGAAGCAGCGCGTGGCGATCGCCCGTGCATTGGCCATGGAACCCAAGGTCATGCTGTTCGACGAGCCGACCTCGGCACTGGACCCGGAGCTGGTGGGTGAGGTGTTGCAGGTCATGAAGACCCTGGCGAACGAAGGCATGACCATGATCATCGTCACCCACGAAATGGGTTTTGCCCGGGAAGTGGCCGATGTAGTGGTGGTGATGGACCAAGGCGCCATCGTCGAAGCCGCGCCGCCAGCCCAGCTGTTCACCGCGCCTCGCGAAGCCCGTACGCGCAGTTTCCTGCAAAGCGTGCTGTCGCGAGACGCAGCGCCTGTTCTCTGATTGCCCGCGCCTGACTCACTGCCCAGAGGTTCATGTGGATACACCCTTGGATTCACCTACCAGTCACGCCCAGAGCAGCCTGTTTGCCCACAACGCCCTACTGCCCGATGGCTGGCAGCACAATGTGCTGCTGAGCTGGAACGCGCTCGGCGATCTGACCACCGTGAGCATCGATGCCGTACCTGCGGCTGGCACGCCGGTGGCGCGGGGCCCGGTGATCAGTGGCATGCCGAATCTGCATTCCCATACCTTTCAGCGCGCCATGGCCGGGTTGACCGAAACCCTGGGTGACCCGAAAGACTCCTTCTGGAGCTGGCGCACCCTGATGTATCGCTTCGCCCAGCGCCTGCAGCCGCGGCACCTGCAGGCCATCGGCCGGCATCTGTACATCGAGATGCTCAAGGCCGGGTACACCTCGGTCTGCGAGTTTCACTACGTGCACCATGGCGCTGACGGCCAGCCCTACGCCAACCCCGCCGAACTGTCCCTGCGCGTGGTTCGTGCAGCCGAGGAGGTGGGCATCGGCATGACCCTGCTGCCGGTGCTGTACCAGTACGGCGGCTTGGGTCAGGCGGAACCGTTACCGCACCAGCGTCGCTTCATCAATTCACCCGAGTGGATCTTCGAGCTGCGTCAGCACCTGCAAAAAGCCATGCCGCAGAACGGCAATCGGCGCTACGGCGTAGCGCCGCACTCGTTGCGCGCCGTGAGCGAAGCCTCCTTGTCGAGGCTGATCCAGGGCGTGAACAGTGAAGACCCACGGGCGCCCGTGCATATCCATATTGCCGAACAAACCCGTGAGGTCGATGACTGCGTAGCCATCCTCGGCCAGCGCCCGGTGCAGTGGCTGTTGGACCGCCAACCCTTGGACCCGCGATGGTGCCTGGTGCACGCCACCCACATGGACGACGCCGAATACACCGCCTTGGCGCGCAGTGGTGCCGTCGTCGGTCTGTGTCCGACCACCGAAGCCAACCTTGGCGATGGTGTGTTCGATGCGCAGCGTTTCCTGGCCGACAAGGGAAATTGGGGTATCGGTTCGGACAGCAACGTGGCGGTCAATCCCTGGGCCGAACTGCGCTTGCTGGAATACGGCCAACGCCTGTTGCATCGCCGCCGCAACGTGCTGGCCAGCGCCGAAGCGCCGGTGGTGGCGGACCGACTGTTCGCTCAGGCGGTCAGTGGCGGGGCGCAGGCCACGGGCCGCTCGGTGGGCGGACTGGTGGTCGGCCAGCGTGCCGACCTGGTCGTGATCGATTCGGACGCCGCCACTATCGCCCCGGGCAATCCGGCACAGCTGTTGTCCTCGATGGTGTTCTGCGAGCACGGCACCCACCCCGTACGCGATGTCTTCGTCGGCGGCAGGCACGTCATCGACAACGGCCAGCACGCCCTGCAGGTGGAAGCGCTGCACGGCTACCGCGCCACCCTGGCCGACCTCTTGGAGCAAACGATATGACTCAGGAACACACGTTCGAGGTGCATGAGGGCATCGGCCCCTTGCTGATCTCCATGCCCCACGTGGGCATTGAACTGCCAGACGATCTGAAGGCGCATTACAGCCCGGTCGGCCAGGCGGTAGACGACACCGACTGGCATATTCATGAGCTGTACGACTTCGCCACCGCGCTGGGGGCGTCGACACTGCGCCCCCGCTTTTCGCGCTACGTGATCGATCTGAATCGGCCGGCCGATGGCGCCAGCCTCTATCCGGGCCAGAACACCACCGGACTCTGCCCGCTGGCGACCTTCGACGACGTGCCGCTGTATCAGCCGGGATACGAGCCTGACGATACTGAAATCGCTCGGCGCCTGGAGCTTTATTGGCAGCCTTACCACCGGGCCTTGCACCAGCAACTGCAGCGAATCAAAGCCATCCACGGGTATGCCCTGCTGTGGGATGCCCACTCGATCCGTTCGGTCATCCCGCACCTGTTCGAAGGCGAGTTGCCGGTGTTCAACTTCGGTACGGCAAGCGGCAGCGCCTGCGCACCTGGCGTTGGCGAGCAGTTGCACGCCTTGGCCGAGCAGTTGGCCCCGCAGTTGCCAGCGGTGCTCAACGGTCGGTTCAAGGGCGGCTACATCACCCGCCAGTACGGCAGCCCGGCCCATGGGGTTCACGCGGTTCAGCTGGAGCTGGCGCAGCGTGCCTACATGCAGGAAGCGCCGCCCTACGGGTTGCAACAGGCCAAAGTCGATACCTTGCGCCCGGTACTGCTTGCGCTGATCGAGCGCTTCATGGCGTTCAAGCCTGCCTGACATTTCTTTGCTAGCCGGATTCCGATGACTGATTCGCACCTGTACCAACCCGAAGCGTACACGGCCATGCCATGGAAAAACGGGGGTGGCAGCACCCTGGAGATTGCCCAGCAGCGCTGCGTCGATGACAGCGGCTATGACTGGCGCCTGTCGATCGCCCAGATCGATGTCGATGGACCCTTTTCCGTGTTCCCCGGCTATAGCCGGGTCATCACCGTGCTGCATGGCGATGGGATGGTGTTGCAGATCAATGGGGTGGACAGTGAGGCGCTGGGTCCCCTGCAGCCGCTGAGTTTCGACGGTGGAGCGACCGTGCAGTGTCGCTTGCTGGGCTCGCCGATCGAGGATTTCAACCTGATCTACCGCCCGGATCGGATCAACGCGTCGTTGCGCTGGGTGGATTGTCATCCGGCCGTGGTGTTGGGCTCCAAGGCGACTCAGGTCGTTTTCTTCAATGCGTCAGTGGGCATTGTCAACGTCACTCACGCGAGCAGTGGGCAGCGCCATCAACTGGCCCCGCGAGCCACGCTGCGTTGCACCAACGTCGGCGGTCAGTTGCAGCGCTATAGCCTGGAGGGCGCAATGGCTCAGGTCTGTGTGGTGGAGTTGGACAAGGTGGACTGATCGCCCTGCGAGCCTGATGCTCGGCACCATCCCCTTGCCGACACGACTGATTTCCCAGAATAAATGTGAAAAAAAAGTAAAAAACAGGTAAACGATTCTAGTTCTTGTTTGAAATTTCCTACATCATCCCCGTCCTTTTCTTCGTCTTGGGACGCCGATCTTGAAGCCTCGTATTTCCGCCACCCTGTTGCTGGCCGGCGCCTGCGGTACCTTTCCGCTGGCGCACGCCGATGATTCCCTCACGCTGCCGTCCATTCAGGTGCAAGAGTCGGCCTCCGAGGATCAATACAGAGATCCCACTGTCAGCTACACGGCCAAGCCGTCCTCGAGCACCACCAAGCTGGGGCTGAGCAAGCAGGAAACACCACAGGGCATCACCACCGTCACCCAGGCGCAGATGGAAGACTTCAAGATCCGTGGCATCAAGGATGCCTTGCGCTCGGCGCCTTCGGTGACGGTGGAGCAGAGCGAGAGCGATCGGACCGAATTCACATCCCGCGGCTTTGAAATCACGTCGTTCGAATACGATGGGATGAGCATGCCGTTTTCCCAGGCCACCTTGATCGGCGACGTTGACATGGCTGAGTACGAGCAGATCGACGTGCTGCACGGGGCCAACGGATTGATGAGCGGGACCGGCAACCCGTCGGCGACGGTGAATTTCGTGCGCAAACGCCCAACCGAGACCTTCCAGGCGCAGATCGATAGCAGCGTGGGCTCTTGGGACGGCCGCCGTATCGCCGCCGACGTCTCAGGCCCGTTGACCGACACCGGCAACGTGCGTGGCCGTTTCATCTACGCCCACGACAAGGGCAACTCCTGGATGGACCGCTACAGCCACGAACGCAACGTGGCCGCGGGTTTGCTGGCGTTCGATCTGAGCGAGCGGGATACGCTCACGGTCGGCTTCTCCCAGCACAACAGCGACTCCAATGCCAGCACCTGGGGCAACCTGCCGCTGGTGGACGACGGCGGCAACCGGTTGCACTACAGCAGCCGCAGTTCCAACGTGGGCCAGCCCTGGACCTACTGGAACATGCACACGCAGCGCACCTTCGCCGAGCTGCAGCATGCCTTCGACAACGGCTGGAATGCCACGCTGACGGTAACCGGTATTCATGAATACCAGGACACAAACATGTTCTACGTGGCGGGTCTGGACGCTGATCAGGCGCTGGTCTTTGCGGCAGACACCTCCGCCACGGCCAACCAGGCCATTGGTGAAGCGAAGCTGTCGGGCCCTTTCAGCCTGTTCGGTCGCCAGCATGAACTGACCTTTGGGGCCACCTACGGACGAACGCATCAGACTGCGCGTGAGTACGACTCTTCCGAAGGAATAGAGCTGGGGGGGTATTACTACACGTCATTCGCAAACATCCTGAACGGCACCACCGCACGTCCGTCCTTCACCGAAACCAGCGATACCAATACCCAGAACTTCGTGGACAGGCAGAAAAGCCTCTTCGCCGGCGCGCGCTTCAACCTGACGGACGATCTGCACTGGATCGCGGGTGCACGCATGCTCAGCGCCGATGGCTCGGGTGAGAGCTACGGCTCGGATCATTCCCTGCGCGAGCATGGCCGAGTGACGCCGTACACTGGCCTGGTCTACGACCTGAGCGAGCAGTGGGCGGTGTATACCAGCTGGACACGGATCTTCAATCCGCAATACGCCACCTATGGGCTGGATGGCAAGTTGCTTGACCCGCTCGAAGGCAAAAGCCTGGAGGCCGGCGTCAAGGGTCGCTTGCTCGACAACCGTCTGGACCTGACGGCGGCTGTGTTCAAGACGCAGCAGAGCAACGTGGCCGGGGCCTCCACCCTGGTGGGATCGCAGTACCTGTACGAGACCGAGGACTACAAGAGCCATGGGGTGGAACTGGAGGCTTCAGGCGAAGCGTACCCCGGCCTGGACGTGCTGGCCGGCTACACCTATGTCGCCATCGAAGACGAGGACGGCAGTGATGCGCGCAACTATGTGCCTACACACAGCTTCCACGGTCTGGTCAGCTACCGCCTGCCGATGCTGCCGAAGGCTCACGTGGGCACGCGCCTGAGCTGGCAGAGCGGGGTGGAGAACGACACCAACAGCGCCATTCGCCAGAATGCCTATGCCATCGTCGATCTGATGACCCGCTATGACATCGACGACCATTGGAGCACGTCGCTGAACTTCAACAATGTCACCGATCGCAAGTACCTGCGTTCGCTGTACAGCCAGACCGCCAGCAGCTACGGCGCGCCGCGCAACATCACCGCATCGGTCAGCTGGAAGTACTGACCGGGTGCCAGCGCCATGCCCTGAGAACCCAACGGTCTCAGGGCATGGCGCTTGGCCCCTCAGCCGCGGCTCATGCTCGTGCGCATGGTCTTGGCCTTGCCGGTATCTGCACGTTTGCTCTTGACCACCCACCGACTCAGCGGCCCCTGCAACAGCCACTGCCGCGTGCGGTCGCCGATCTGCTCCTGGAATATCACGCAGATGATGATGCACAGCAGCAGCAGGAGAGGGTAGTACGCCAGCGACAGCGGATGGCCCTTGGCTTGCGCAACGCAGGCCGAGGCATTGCTGAAGCACAACGGCACATTGATGTTCGCCAGCATTTCCAGACGACGGAAGATGATAAAGATCGGTGTGTGCAAGGCGAACATCGGCAGCGATGCCGCGCCCAGCCGGCGCGCCCATTTGATGTAGCGCTCGCTGCGCGGACTCGAGGCCATGGCGCACAGCGTGATCCCACTGAGCACCAGCGGCAGCAGCAGGCCGTTGTGCAGCAGCACATACCAGTGGCTGGCACCCCGCCAGTTGACCTCGGCGGCGATCGCTACACCAAAGCCCAGGGCAACCACCGCCAGCAGTTTGCCAGGGCCCCGCAACCCGGCGCCCATCAACCGATGCTCGCGAAACAATAGATAGGCGACGATGCCGGCGAGGAAAACCGGTAGCCGCAGCAACGGAAAGTGGTGAAGGAAACCGATCCAGATCGAGCTGTAGTCATCGTTGAGGACCACCAGCAGCGGCGGGACCAGACACGCCGCCCAGATGATCAGCAGCAACCGCACCTTGTGTTTGGCGGCCGCCAGACGCGGTGCGAACCAGGGGAATACCAGATAGAAGAAGAACAGTGCCGAGATCGACCACAGCGGCCCGTTGTAAGCGAGGTAGACCGGGTTCCAGGCTTGCAGCAGGGTGACCTGCAGCACCGCGTTGACGGCTATCTGGAAGTCACTGAGGTGATATTTCAGCAGCTCGGGAGCGGTGCGCTTGAGCAGGTCATCGGATCGATAGGCGACACCCAGGTCGGTGTTGCTGTCGAACAGGCCCGTGAGCGCAATCAGGATCACGCAACTGGCAAGGCCGAACAAGTGAATGGGGTAGAGATTGGCGAAGCGCTTGGTCATGAAGGAGAGCGGCGGCTCTCGAAGCTTGTTGCCGTCCAGGTAGACGTGGGTAAGGAGAAAGCCGGATAACGCGAAGAAGCTACTGGTGGCGAAAAATCCCAGTTCGGTGAACTCCACCAATCCGCTCAGGTGCGTGTACTCGCTGTAGAAGGGCAGTGTGTGAAACATCACAAGGTACACGCCGAGGAAAAAGCGCAGCCATTCCAAACCTATGAATCTTTCGTTGTCTGCGCTCATGCAGGTCCATTTCCTTGATGATGTCGAAGCCCGGGCATGCTACATCTGGCATTTCCGATGTTTCTGGATGTGTCCTGTAGCTGCCAGCGTAGCTGATGACGTGAAAATTTAATTACAGATCGAAGGATTACCGACCCACGGCACCTGACTCGATGATCGACTGGTCATCCGGGCACCGACTTCTGAGCTAGTCTTTTGTGCTGAATCGTTCAGACAGGGGAGAACTTCCATGCTCGCGCACCTACCGCCTGTGTTGCAAAACCTGCAGCTTCCCTTACGGCTGCGTCTCTGGGATGGACACGAACTGGACCTGGGTCCTTCACCAAGCGTCACACTCGTGCTGAAAGAGCCGCAGGTCATCAGCCAGTTTTCCCACCCCAGCCTGGATCAGCTTGGTAGTGCCTTCATCGAAGGCAAGGTGGATGTGGAAGGCGAGATCGGTGACGTCATCCGCCTGTGCGATGAACTCAGCCAGGCGATTCTGCACGACGATGAGGGGCCCGTGCCCGTGCGCTCGGCACACGACAAGGACACCGATGAACGTTCGATCGCCTATCACTACGACTTGTCCAACGAGTTCTATCAGCTCTGGCTTGACCGCGACATGGCTTACTCCTGTGCTTACTTCCATACCGGTCAGGAGACCTTGGAACAGGCGCAACAGGACAAGTTCAGACACCTGTGCCGCAAATTACGTCTGCGCCAGGGTGACTACCTGCTGGATGTCGGTTGTGGATGGGGTGGCCTGGCGCGATTCGCCGCGCGCGAGTTCGGTGCCAGGGTGCTGGGGATTACCCTGAGCAAGGAGCAGCTGAAGCTGGCTCGGGCGCGAGTGGTAGCCGAAGGCCTGCAACATCAGGTCGAACTGCAGCTGCTAGATTATCGTGACCTGCCCCAGGACGGACGCTTCGACAAGATCGTCAGCGTGGGCATGTTCGAGCATGTTGGCCACGCGAACCTGGGGCTCTATTGCCAGCGCCTTTGCGGCGCTGTTCGCGAGGGTGGCCTGGTGATGAACCACGGCATCACGGCCCGGCACACGGACGGCCGTCCGGTCGGCAGGGGCGCGGGGGAGTTCATCGGCAAGTACGTTTTCCCCCACGGCGAATTGCCTCACCTGTCCATGGTCGACGCGCAGGTCAGCGAAGCGGGACTTGAGGTCGTGGACGTGGAGAGTCTACGGCTGCACTACGCGCGCACTTTGCAGCACTGGAGCGCGCGCCTGGAAAACCAGTTGGAGGCCGCCGCCGGCATGGTATCCGAACAGTCTCTGCGGATCTGGCGTCTGTACCTGGCCGGCTGCGCCTATGGGTTCAGTCGGGGCTGGATCAACATCCACCAGATCCTTGCCGTCAAACCCTACACCGACGGCCATACCGGACTGCCCTGGACCCGCGATGATATCTACAGCAGCTGAGCAGGCTAGAGGATGGGTGAGATCAGCCGCGCGACGCGCATGCCCAACTTTTGCAGGCGATGGGTTTCCTTGCTGTCGCGCACATCGATCTCGCGTGATTGAGCGAAGTCGTCGAGCAGCATTCGTTCGACTTCGCCGGTGAAATCCTTGTCCACGGTCAACAGCATGATTTCGAAGTTCAGGCGGAAGGAGCGGTTGTCCATGTTGGCGCTCCCGATCGCGGTGATTTCGTCATCGATCAGCACCACTTTCTGGTGCAGAAATCCCGGCCCATACCGGAACATCCGGACGCCCGCACGGACGGCCTCGAAAGCGAACAGGCTGGAGGCGGCATACACCACTTTGTGATCGGGACGAGAGGGCAGCAGGATCCTGACGTCCACACCGCGCAGCACGGCCAGCCTCAGAGCGGCAAACACCGCCTCATCGGGGATGAAATAGGGCGTCGTGATCCAGACGCGTTCGTTCGCGGCGTGAATCGACTCGACGAAAAACAGTGAGCAGGTTTCATAGGAATCCGCCGGACCGGTCGCCAGGACCTGGCACAGCACACCGTCCTCTTCGTACGCATCCGGCAGAATCAACGGTGGCAGCTCGCGTGCCGCCCAGAACCAGTCCTCCGCGAAAGACTCCTGCAGGCAGGCGATCACAGGTCCGCTGATGCTCACATGGGTATCGCGCCAAGGCGACAGCTTGGGGTTGCCACCCAAGTATTCATCACCCACGTTATGACCGCCGATGAAGCCTTTGATACCGTCCACCACCACGATCTTGCGATGGTTGCGGAAATTCACCTGGAACCTGTTCAACCAGCCGCTCTGCGTGGCGAACGCCTTTACGTTCACTCCACCGTCACGCAGGCGCTCGACGTATTCACGGGGCAGGGCATGGCTTCCGACCTGGTCATACAGCACATAGACCTGCACACCTTCGGAGGCTTTCTGCAACAACAGGCCTTGCAGCTGACGCCCGATATGGTCGTCATGAATGATGAAGAACTGCACCAGCACTGCTTGTTTGGCCTCGCGGATGGCAGCAAAGATGGCATCGAATGTCGCGTGGCCGTTGACCAGCAGGCCGACCCGATTGTTGGCCAGGCAGGGCATGCGACCAAGCTTGGGCATGGCTCTGAGCGAGGCGTAGGACGTCGACTTTCGTGCAGCCAGCGCTTCCTCGATCCACGGCCGCCAATCCAGGTCGGCAATGGCTGTGTGCATTTCTTTGTTGGCATGCCGACGCGCCTCGATGTAGCCATCGAACGTGCTGCGCCCGAACACCAGATAGGGGATCAATGTGAGGTAGGGAATGAACATCAACGACAAGGCCCAGGCGATCGACCCTTGCGCGGTGCGTACGGTAAGCACGGCATGTACGGCCGCCCCGATGCCCAGTACGTGCAGCAGGCCAAATAGATACCCAAAAAAAATCGGACTGTGATAATCCATTGCACGGCGGCTCCTTGATGCGCTGTGGTAACAGACCACGTTCAGGAGCGGTTGTCGCGTTTTTATTCCTGCGCAACTCGGGTCCGGTTTCGGCGTCAAAAGCCGAGGCGCCCGCGCTTTTCCCAACGACCTTCAGGAGTGACATCAGATGAGATTCAAATGGCCGATGGCAGCATTGATAGTGAGCCTTTCGGCGACAGGCGCGCAGGCGCAGATGTTGCAGCCAGGTCTATGGGAAATGACCACCAGCAACATGCAGGTCGATGGCAAGCCATTGCCGGACATGCAGGTCATGCTGGGCCAGCTGAAGATGCTCCCGCCCGAGCAAAGGGCGATGATGGAAGGCGTATTGGCCAACCAGGGCATTACCTTGGGCGGTAATGGCATTCGTTCGTGCCTGACCCCAGAACAGGTCAAGACCAACGACATCCCGCTGCAGGACCCCAAGTCGGGCTGCACGCAGAAGATCACCGAGCGCAACGGCAATGTCTGGAAATTCCAATTCAGCTGTCCAAAGGCTCAAGGCGCGGGACAGGCGCAATTCCTGAGCGACCGGGAATTTCTGACTACGGTCAGCGGCACCTTCAATGCCTCCGGTACCGCTCAGAAGGGCAGCATGAATACCCGTGCCGTCTGGTTGGGTAACGACTGCGGTGCGGTAAAGCCCCGTACGTGAAACATAGGGCACGTGTTCCACGTGGAACACGTGTTTTTTTAACTCATGACGAATCGGTTAAGTGACAACAGATTAACGCTGTTAATGTTATGTTATAACAATAAAATCAGCGTATAGTCCGTTGTAACCGTTCCTGATGAGGTCCGTCATGCCCAACCGTTTACCCGTCACTGTGCTCTCAGGTTTTCTGGGAGCCGGGAAAAGCACCTCGCTCAATCACATCCTGCGTAATCGTGACGACCTGCGCGTCGCGGTGATCGTCAATGACATGAGCGAGATCAACATCGACGGCAGCGAAGTGCAGCGCGATGTCAGCCTCAACCGCGCCGAAGAAAAGCTGGTCGAAATGAGCAATGGCTGCATCTGCTGCACGCTTCGCGAAGACCTGCTTCAGGAGGTGGCAAAACTGGCCGCCGACGGGCGTTTCGATTACCTGTTGATCGAATCCACCGGCATCTCCGAACCGCTACCGGTGGCAGAAACCTTCACCTTTCGCGACGAGCAAGGTCAGAGCCTGGCAGATCTGGCGCGGCTCGATACCATGGTCACCGTCGTCGATGGGGTCAATTTCCTGCTCGACTACCAGGCAGCTGAAAGTCTGGCGAGCCGAGGCGAGACGTTGGGTGAGGAAGACGAGCGGGCGATCACCGAGCTGTTGATTGAGCAGGTGGAGTTCGCCGATGTGATCCTGATCAGCAAGATCGACCTCATCAGCCAGGCCGAACGCACCGAACTGACCGCGGTGCTGCAAAAGCTCAACCCGGTCGCACAGGTGCTGCCGATGGTCATGGGTCAGGTACCTCTGGCGCGCATACTGGACACTGGACTGTTCGATTTCGAGCGCGCGGCGCAGGCGCCAGGTTGGCTGAAGGAGCTGCAGGGCGAACATGTGCCTGAAACCGACGCCTACGGCATCGCCTCGACGGCCTATCGCGCCCGACGCCCGTTTCATCCACAGCGCTTCCATGCCTTCATCGACCAACCCTGGACCAACGGCAAGTTGCTGCGCTCCAAGGGCTTTTTCTGGTTGGCCAGCAAGCCCCGGGAAGCCGGGAGCTGGTCACAGGCGGGAGGACTGATGCGCTATGGTTTTGCCGGGCGCTGGTGGCGCTTCGTGCCTGAATCGCAATGGCCGCAGGATGCTGAAAGCATCGCTGCCATCCAGCACAACTGGAACGCCGACACCGGCGACTGCCGACAGGAATTGGTGTTCATTGGCCAGAACATCGACTTCGCCGCTTTGAGTCGAGACTTGGACAGTTGCCTGCTCGATGACGAGGAACTGGCCTTGGGTGCACGCGCCTGGACCCGTTGGCCGGATCCCTTCGGTGACTGGCACGAGCAGACACCGGTCGTGTAACTTCGGCTGATCAGGGGGTCTCCCAGTGGCCCCCACTGTTCTGTTCGCAGAATGGCTTGAGGTAAGCGGCATCGCTGGCCACACCGTAGTAGTGGATGTCCTGTTCATAGGGCATGCGCTCCACGCGCGCGCCGCGACAGACACCGTAGGCGCCCTGCGGGCATTGCTCCAGGTGTTGCACCTCGACCTTCTGGCCCGGCAGATTCGGCTGGCAGAATCCGTCATGAAACAGCTTCGGCGGTATAGTGCGATTCTGCTGGCACACTTCCACGCTCACCCGCTCGGCCTGGCTGTGCACCACGCAGGCCTCGGCCCATACCTGAGTGCTGGCCAGCAGGCCTAGCAAAACCCACACACGCATCGTTCAACCTCCATAGACATCCGACCATGCTGCAGAACATTCCCACCCATGTCATCGCAGGCCCCTTGGGCGCCGGCAAGACCAGCCTGATTCGTCATCTGCTGACGTGCAAACCAGCGCACGAACGCTGGGCCGTCTTGATCAACGAATTCGGTCTGGTGGGCATAGACGCCGCGTTGCTGGCTACAGCCGACGATGGTATCGCAATCGGTGAAATCGCCGGGGGTTGCCTGTGCTGCGTGAATGGAGCGCCGTTTCAAATTGGTCTTGCCCGCTTGCTGCGCAGTGCCCCTCCGGACCGATTGTTCATCGAGCCGTCGGGCCTGGGCCATCCGCTGCAGATCCTTGCACAACTGGGTGAAGCGCCTTGGCGTGGGGTCCTGGCCGTGCAACCGCTGGTGATGGTGCTCGACGCGCTGGCACTCAGGGTGGGGAATGCGCTGCCTGCGGTACAGCTGGAAGCCGCGCGCGAGGCGGGATTGCTGATCATGAACAAGGCATCCGGTACCGATGAGCTGTGCATAAGTACAAATTTACCCACAGCGCAAATGCTGTGGCGGGACGTCGACGAAATCTGCTTCGATCAACTGCCGATTGTGGATAAGCCTGTAGAGCTTTTTGTGGACAAGCTGATAGACAGCCCCAATGCGCTGGGTGATCTATGGGTGGATAAGTCTCTCGCCCAATGCCAGGTGCAGAATCATCCTGATGGTTGGAGCATCGGCTGGCGCTGGCACCCACAGGTGCAGTTCGACCTGCAGACCCTAGGGCGTTGGCTGGAGGATGAAAGTTGGCGTCGGGCCAAGCTGGTTATCCACAGCACGCAGGGGTGGCGATCAAGTAATTTGCTGGCAGGACAAACCGCCCAATGGAGACCGAGTGAGTGGCGTCGCGATTCACGGGTGGAGCTGATATTCGACACACCCCAGGACGCAACGCGCTTGCAGCAAGGGTTGCTGCGAGCACAGGTGCCGGATCCGTTACAGGACTGACACCCTCAGGGGCGCCAGCGCTTGTGTTCCTGGCGCCACTGGCTCATTTCGATGACCTCGGCACTGGTCGGCGTCTTCACTTCGAACGGGTAGGGCGCCAGCTCGATCTGCACTGCGTGCGGCCCGAACTGCGTGGCGATGCCTGCATGGCGCTGCTCGCCGGTGACGGTGAACTCGAAGTTGTACACCCGCGCCAGGCGCTTGCGGCCGTTGGCATCGGCCAGCCAGGCAAAGCGCTTGAAGGCGACGTTGTCGTCGAGCAGTTCCAGATCGAGCTTGCCGCAATGCTGCTTGACCCGCTCCAACGCCTTCTCGCGCAGGCCATGGTTGTGCCACAACCAGGCCGCACCTGCGGCTAGTAACATCAGGATGAACATATTGCCAAGGGTCAACATCAACGTGCGCTCCAACCGGTTGCTCGCAGCTTAACTGTGTCTCCGGTCTGTCGTACAGGCTGCATTTCGCGCGATACTGCGCGCCATGAAGTCCTGTCACCGGTCCGGAATCCTTGCATGAAACGTACACCACACCTGCTCGCCATCCAGTCCCACGTCGTGTTCGGCCACGCCGGCAACAGCGCGGCGGTTTTCCCGATGCAGCGAGTGGGCGTCAAGGTCTGGCCATTGAATACGGTGCAGTTTTCCAATCACACACAGTATGGTCAGTGGACGGGAGAAGTGTTGGCGCCGCAACACATTCCCGCACTGGTCGAAGGGATTGCGACGATTGGCGAGTTGGGCAACTGCGATGCGGTGCTCAGCGGCTACCTGGGCAGCGCTGCGCAGGGGCGGGCAATCCTGGGCGTGGTACGGCGAGTCAAGGCAGCCAATCCCAAGGCCCTGTACCTGTGCGACCCAGTGATGGGGCATGCGGAGAAAGGCTGCGTGGTGCCGGCCGAGGTCAGCGACTTTCTGCTCGATGAAGCCGTGGCGGCAGCCGACGTGCTATGTCCCAACCAATTGGAGCTCGACAGCTTCAGCGGCCGCAAGGCCGACTCCCTGCAGGATTGCGTGGCCATGGCGCGCGCCTTGCTGGCCCGGGGCCCGAAAGCGGTGCTGGTAAAACATCTGGCCTACCCCGGCAAATCACCTGAAGACTTCGAGATGCTGCTGGTCACCGCCACAGGCAGCTGGCACCTGCGGCGTCCGCTGCTGGCGTTTCCGCGTCAGCCGGTCGGCGTGGGTGATCTGACCAGCGGTTTGTTCCTGGCCAGGCTACTGCTGGGCGATGATTGGCTGGCCGCTTTCGAGTTCACGGCCGCGGCAGTGCACGAAGTGCTGCTGGAGACCCAGGCGTGCGCCAGCTACGAACTGGAGTTGGTGCGCGCCCAGGATCGGATCGTGCATCCGCGCCTGCGTTTCGAAGCCGTGGCGCTTTAAATCGGTTCTTCCTTGAGATCGCGGTAGCGCTTTTCCAGCTCCTGGCGGATCTGCCGGCGCTGCTGCGCCTGGATGAAGCGCCGCGTGCCCTCGGCATCCTGTGGCTTCAAAGGCGGTACGTGAGCGGGTTTGCGCTGGTCGTCCACCGCCACCATGGTGAAGAAGCAACTGTTGGTGTGGCGCACCGAACGCTCGCGGATGTTCTCGGTGACCACTTTGATCCCCACTTCCATCGACGTGTTGCCGGTGTAGTTGACCGATGCCAGGAAGGTCACCAGCTCGCCCACGTGCACTGGCTCGCGGAAAATCACCTGATCCACCGACAAGGTCACCACATACCGGCCGGCATAGCGGCTGGCGCAGGCGTAAGCCACTTCGTCGAGGTATTTGAGCAGCGTTCCTCCATGCACATTGCCGGAAAAATTGGCCATGTCAGGGGTCATCAGCACCGTCATCGACAGCTGGGCGTTTCCAGGTTCCATAGTGAACTCACGGTTGGTTGGCAGAATTACAGGGGCATCACCTATTCTGGCGTTGGCCACTTACGACGGGTCTCGTCCACAGGCGGACGCTGAACGAGGCTACTCCGTCACGTCTATCGTGCCATTACGTAGGGCATAGCGGCGATCTGTTTCCGCATATTGCACCGACGTTTGCCTGCAATGGGCAGTGTTAACCTGCCTCCTGAAACAATTGGTACCGTAATTCCGAATAGCAAAGGAGGCTATCACCGTGCATGCCATCAGTTTCATCCAGGACCTGGCAGTGATCATGCTGGTGGCCGGCGTGGTGACCATTCTGTTTCACCGATTGCGGCAACCGGTGGTGCTCGGCTACATCGTCGCGGGTTTCATCATTGGCCCGCACACTCCGCCTTTCGGCTTGATCCACGACGAAGACACCATCAAGACCCTCGCCGAACTGGGAGTGATTTTCCTGATGTTCAGCCTCGGGCTCGAATTCAGCCTGCGCAAGTTGTTCAAGGTCGGCGCCACGGCCTTCATCGCCGCGTTCCTGGAAATCGTGCTGATGATCTGGATCGGCTACGAGATCGGCCGCTGGTTCGATTGGGGCACCATGGACTCGCTGTTCCTGGGTGCGATCCTGGCCATCTCCTCGACCACCATCATCGTCAAGGCGCTCAATGACCTGAAGATGAAGAACGAGCGGTTTGCGCAATTGATCTTTGGTGTGCTGATCGTCGAGGATATTCTGGGTATCGGCATCATTGCCCTGCTTTCAGGTATCGCCGTCAGCGGTGCGGTGAGTTCCGGTGAGGTGTTCTCCACGGTCGGCAAGCTCTCGCTGTTCATGGTGATCGCGTTGGTGGTGGGGATCCTGGTGGTGCCGCGTCTGCTGGCCTACGTGGCCACCTTCGAGAGCAACGAGATGCTGCTGGTGACCGTGCTGGGCCTGTGCTTCGGCTTCTGCCTGCTGGTGGTCAAGCTTGAATACAGCATGGTACTGGGCGCCTTCCTGATCGGGGCGATCATGGCCGAATCTCGGCAACTGCTGAAAATCGAGCGGCTGATCGAACCCATCCGCGACATGTTCAGCGCGATCTTCTTCGTCGCCATCGGCCTGATGCTCGACCCTGCCATCCTGCTTGCCTACGCCTGGCCGATCGCGGTCATCACCGTGGCGGTGGTGCTGGGCAAGATCGTCTCCTGCGGGATGGGTGCATTCATCGCCGGCAACGATGGCAAGACGTCCCTGCGAGTGGGGATGGGGCTGTCGCAGATCGGCGAGTTCTCGTTCATCATCGCAGCGCTGGGCATGACCCTGCAGGTCACCAGCGACTTCCTCTATCCCGTTGCCGTGGCGGTGTCGGTGCTGACGACCTTGTCCACGCCGTACCTGATCCGGGCGGCAGACCCGCTTTCCCACCGTCTGGGCGCTTTGGTGCCGCAGCGGATGGCGCGGGTGCTGGGGATGTATGGGGAATGGCTGCGCAGCATTCAGCCGCGCGGGCAGAGCGCCATGCTGGCGTCGATGATCCGCAAGATTCTCCTGCAGGTGGGGGTCAACCTGGCGCTGGTGATCGGTATCTTCTTTGCCGGGGCCTATTTCGCCGAGCGGATCGGTGGCTACCTGACCACATGGGTGGCAGAGCCCGGTGGGCAGAAAGCTTTGATCTGGGGCGCAGCTTTGCTGCTGTCGTTGCCATTCCTGATCGCGGCCTATCGCAAGCTCAAGGCGCTGTCGATGCTCCTGGCGGAAATGGGCGTGAAGCCGGAAATGGCGGGCAGGCACACCCAGCGGGTTCGACGCATCATTGCCGAAGTCATTCCGCTATTGTCGCTGCTGATGATTTTCGTGCTGCTGGCCGCGCTGTCGGCGAGTATCCTGCCAACCCTGGAATTGCTGCTGCTGATCGCCGTGGTGGCAGCCGCAGTGGTAGCCGTGTTGTGGCGCTGGTTCATTCGCGTGCATACGCGGATGCAGGTGGCTTTGCTGGAGACCCTGGACAACAACGTCGAGCATTGAAGTTGGGTAGGCAGGTTTGGCCTCTTCGCGGGTAGAACCGCTCCCACAAGGTTGGCGGCGCGCCATCGAGCTGTGAAAAGGTCACACCTGCCTGTACCGATCAGCTTTCCAGCCAGACGTCCCGCGCCCAATGCCAGACAGACTCCCAGCTTTCCTCGGTCACCAGCTCTTCTTCGCCCGACCACAACACGACGGTGCCGTCTTCTTCGACACAGTAGTAATCGTCGCCGTCCTGACAAATCGGGATCAGCTCGCGCGGGACGCCGAGGTCCCATGCCGTCGCCGCAACGTCCGGCAGGTAGGTGTGCGATTGCGGATCGGTCACGGTAACCGGCTCCAGGCTGCCGTACACCACGTCGCTGACGGTGAGCAGATATTCCTTGAAGACGAACGGAATGTTGATGAACAACTGCTCTTCGATCTCGACCAGCAGGTCTTCGTCTGGCAGTTCCAGGGGAACCGGTACCGGTTCGTTGGCTTCTCGGAGCTGCTCGATCACTTCTTCCACGATGTTTTCCTCTGACCAGAATACGCGCTGCGGTTTATACCTTAGCTGGAAATGGATGCAACGTTCAAAATGCAAAAGCCCCGACCAGGGCCGGGGCTTTGCAAAGCGTGACGCGTATCAGTTCTGGCGGATACCGGCCACCAGCCAAGGCTGGTTCTCGCCCTGGGCGCGTTCCATGTTCCAGCTTTCGCTGAAGGGTTCGCCCTTGTCGAAGCGCGAAGTCTTCGATACACCAACGAATGTCAGGGTAGCGATAGTCTTCTCGGCACGATCATCCACGCCTTCCAGCTGTACATGCAGATCGTCGATGTAGGTGGACTGGAAGCCATCACCCAGCTCGGCGCGTTCCTGCTTCAGCGATTGCAGCATCTGTGGGGTGACGAACTCGGCGATCTTGTCCATCTCGTTCGCGTCCCAGTGCTGCTGCAGCGACTGGAAGTGGTTGCGTGCGGCGTTCAGGAAGTTCTCTTCGTTGAACCAGGCCGGCGCGTTGATCACCGGACGGGCTGCGGAAGCACCGCTTGCACCACCGAAGATCGACGGCTGGGCAGGGGCCTGGTTGATGGTTTCACGCTGGTAAGGTGCACCGGCGCCAGCCATTTGCGGGCCTTGCTGCTTGCGACGGCGAGCGGCGATGAAGCGGAAGATCAGGAAGGCGATGACTGCCATGATCAGGAAGTCGAAGATCTGCATGCCCTGGAAGCCGTCGCCCATGAACATGGAGGCCAGCAGGCCACCGGCGGCGAGGCCGGCCAGAGGGCCCAACCAGCGCGAAGCACCGCTCGCGGCAGGGGCGGCACGGCCCGGTACGGCGGCTGTGGCACCTGGAGTGGCAGGCGCGGCCTGGCGCGTCTGGTGAGTCGGGGCTGCGCCCATGCTCTTGCCGCCGCCGAAGCGTTTGGCACTGGCATCCAGGCTCATGGTCAGGCCAATGCAAAGGGCCAGAGCCATGCTGAGAAATCGTTGCATAGGTTCATTCCGTTAGGTGGATTGCACGCGAGTCATGTTGCACAGGTGTGCTGTACATAGCTAGTGACAACATGTTTCGAGCTTTTGCGTAATTGCGAAAAGCGGCGTAGGAAATTTCACTGCCTGTGGAAAATGCAGTGTCGGCCTTTTCGCGGCCGCCGAGCACTGCGAAAAGGCCAGGAAGCCAACCGTTACACCGCCTCCAGTTTCGCGTACCCCAGCATCAGCCACTTGCTGCCTTCGGCGAAGTTGACCTGCACCCGCGCCTGGGCGCCGGAGCCTTCGAAGTTGAGGATCACACCCTCGCCGAAAACCGAATGCTGTACCCGCTGGCCGAGATTGAACTGGGTTTCCGGGATGGCGGCAGCCCCGAACAGGCTGCTCGAGTTCTGTGCCTGACCCCCGCCGAAGGGACGGCTCACACTGTTGGACAGGCGCACTTCCTGAATCAGCCCGGCGGGCACTTCGCGCACGAAGCGCGAGACCTTGTTGTACGTCTCGCTACCGTACAGACGGCGTGTTTCGGCATAGGTCATCACCAGGTGCTGCATGGCCCGGGTGATGCCGACATAGGCCAGGCGGCGTTCTTCTTCCAGGCGACCAGGCTCTTCAAGGCTCATCTTGTGCGGGAACAGGCCCTCTTCCATGCCCACCAGGAACACGTAGGGAAACTCCAGGCCCTTGGCACTGTGCAGGGTCATCAACTGAACGCTGTCTTCGTGCTCCTCGGCCTGGGTGTCGCCGGCTTCGAGGGACGCATGGCCAAGAAATGCGGCCAGGGGCGTGAGGTCGGCGTCTTCTTCGCTGTTTTCGAAGTTGCGCGCGGCGCTGACCAGTTCCTCGAGGTTTTCCACCCGTGCCTGGCCTTTTTCACCCTTTTCTTCCTGGTGATAGACGATCAGGCCGGACTGCTCGATGACGGTCTGGGTCATCAGGTGCAGCGGCATGTGCATGACCTTGGCGGCCAGGTTCTCGATCAGCTCCATGAACGCGCCCAGGGCGTTGGCGGCGCGACCGGTCAGGCCCTTGTTGGCCACCAGTTGCCGCCCGGCTTCCCACATCGACAGTTCGGCGTGACGTGCATGCTGGCGGATGGCTTCGACGGTCTTCTCGCCCAGGCCACGGGGCGGGACGTTGATCACGCGTTCCAGGGCTGCATCGTTGCCGCGCCCTTCGAGCAGGCGCAGGTAGGCCATGGCGTTCTTGATTTCGGCGCGTTCGAAGAAGCGCTGGCCACCGTAGATGCGGTAGGGAATGCGCTCGCGCAGCAGCGCCTCTTCCAGCACCCGCGACTGGGCGTTGGAGCGGTACAGAATGGCGACGTCGCTGCGCGCCAGGCCGGTCTTGAGGGCGCTCTCGATGGTTTCGACCACGTAGCGCGCCTCGTCGTGTTCATTGAACGCGGCATACAGGCTCAGCGGCTCGCCATCGTCGCCGTCGGTCCACAGTTCCTTGCCCAGTCGCCCGCTGTTGTTGGCGATCAGCGCGTTGGCGGCCTTGAGGATACCCGCCGTGGAACGGTAGTTCTGCTCCAGGCGAATCAGCTGGGAGTCCGGGAAGTCGGCGGAATACTGGTGGATGTTCTCGATCTTGGCACCGCGCCAGCCGTAGATCGACTGGTCATCGTCACCCACCACCATCAAGCTGTCGCCACCTTGTGCCAGCAGCCGCAGCCAGGCGTACTGCACGGCGTTGGTGTCCTGGAATTCGTCGACCAGCACATGGCGGAAACGACGTTGGTAGTGCGCCAGCAGGCTGGGGTTGTCGCGCCACAGGTCGAGGGCGCGCAGCAGTAGTTCGGAGAAGTCGATCACGCCGGCCCGTGCACAGGCTGCCTCGTACGCTTCGTAGACCGAGCGCATGGTTGCCAGGAACAGATCGCCGCCAGGCTGGATGTGCTGCGGGCGCAGACCCTCGTCCTTCTGCCCATTGATGAACCACTGCGCCTGGCGCGCCGGCCATTTCTGCTCGTCCAGGCCCAGCTCGCGCATGACCCGCTTGACCAGACGTTGCTGGTCGTCGCTGTCTAGAATCTGGAAATTCTGGTTCAGGTTGGCTTCCTGCCAGTGCGCGCGCAGCAGGCGGTGGGCCAGGCCGTGGAAGGTGCCTACCCACATGCCGGCCGGGTTGATACCCATCAACTGCTCGATGCGCTGGCGCATCTCGGCAGCGGCCTTGTTGGTGAACGTCACCGACAGGATGGAGTGGGGCGAGGCGTTTTCGACCTGGATCAACCAGGCGATACGGTGAACCAGCACTCGGGTTTTACCGGAACCAGCACCGGCCAGGACCAACTGACGGCCGACGGAGGCGGCTACGGCCTGGCGTTGGGCATCGTTGAGGGAATTCAGCAGAAGGGAGAGGTCATCGCGCATTCCGGCATTTTAGGGTGCGCGATGGAGTTGGGGCAAACAAGAGTTGTCGCTTGCGAGACAAATCCTGCGAGTGTCGGACATAAGGTGCAGATTCGACGTGTGCGCCGAGCAATGTGCGGCCGTTTTTGCCTGCGCGGCGGGTGCTGAGACGTTTAACTGGGCGATCACCGAGGCCTGTAGTATAACTACAGGCCAGCTACATCCTGGCCCCTCGACTCCTTTAGCGGAAGCTGTCCCTTGAACCTGCTGCAACACATCGACCAGTCTCGCCACCTGCTGCGCAAATCCGAACTCAAGGTTGCCGAGCATGTGCTGCTGGACCCTGCGGCGGTGATGCACAGCTCCATGGCCGATCTGGCGCACAGCGTGGGCATCAGCGAGCCGACCATCGTGCGCTTCTGCCGCGCGATCGGCTGCACCGGCTTCCAGGACCTCAAGCTCAAGCTGGCGCAGAGTCTGGCGGCGGGGGCGAGCTTCGGCCAGTTCGCCATTCACGAAGACGACTCGGTGGCCGACTACAGCCTGAAGATCTTCGACACCACCCTGCATACCTTGATGGAAGTGCGCGAGAAGCTCGACCCCGAAGCCTTGCAACGGGCGATCAGCGCCATGGTCACGGCGCAGCGGGTCGAGTTCTATGGTTTCGGCGCCTCTGGCGCGGTGGCGGCCGATGCCCAGCACAAGTTCTTCCGCCTGCTGCTCACGGCGGCGGCCTATTCGGACCCGCACATGCAGGCCATGTCGGCGGTGACCCTCAAGCCGACCGACGTGGCCGTGTGCATCTCCCAATCGGGGCGCTCCAAGGACCTGCTGATCACCGCCAACCTGGTGCGCGAAAGTGGCGCCACGTTGATCTCCCTGTGTCCGGGGCAGACGCCGCTGGCGGAGCTGGCGACGGTCAACCTGGCGGTCGATGTGCACGAAGACACCGAGATCTATACGCCGCTGGCCTCGCGTATCGCCCACCTGGTGGTGATCGACGTGCTGGCCATGGGCGTGGCGATGGCCCGTGGCCCGGACCTGGTCAATCACTTGAAGAGCGTCAAGCGCAGTCTGCGCAGCCTGCGCCTGTCGCCCAAGTCGTTGAAGGCCCACGAGGCCCACGAGGACTGAGCGAGGCGTGATGGGTTTAACCCGATGTTCACCGCCCCGTCGCCAAACCTTCATACACCCACGCCACCCTGTACTCCCGAACTCGAACTGGGAGACAGGCAATGGCTCGTTACGTCGATGGCTCGCAAGCGCAAGGCAACAGTGCCGCCCGCACCAAACGTCAGCAGGAAGATCAGCGCCGCATGGAGTTTCGCCGTGCGATCGAAAGCTACGCCGAGCAGCGTCGCCTGCTCCAGGAAATTGGCGACGACGCCCAGCTCAACGTCTGGCAGACGGTGTCGGTGGATGTCCGGCAAAGCGCTCGACCAGCGTCGTGATCTGCGCCCGCTCGGCACGGATGAACGCGGCGAAGGCCAACGCCACCGGCGACTGACGCCGCGCCTTGGCCTGCACCACGCACCAGCTGCGCTGCAACGGCAGTTCTGCCACAGGCAACTCTCGCAGCGTGCCTGTGGATAACTCCCGGGCGACGGCATGGCGCGTCAGCAGCGCCAGCCCCAGGCCTGCGATCACGCATTCGCGCTGGGCTTCGGCAGATGCCACTTCCAGGGTCTGCGTGAAGTACACACGTTTCTCCTTGAAATATTCCTCACAGGCCCGGCGCGTGCCCGAACCTTGTTCGCGCACCAGCAACGTATAGGCTTGCAGCTCCTGCAGGCTCAGCCGTTCGAACTGGCACAGCGGATGCTCGGGCGGGGCGACGGCGACGATCGGATTGTTGAGGAAAGGCATGAAGTCCAAGCCCATGTCCTGCGGCACCATCGACATGATGGTCACGTCGTCGCGGTTGTCGCTCAGGCGGCGGATCACCTGGGCGCGGTTGACCACCGTGAGCTGCAGGTTGACCTCCGGGTGCAGGGTGCGGAAGGCGGCGAACAGATGGGGCGTGAAGTACTTGGCACTGGATTCGACCGCCAGCTTGAGCTGCCCCTGCAGGGAGCCCTGCATGTCGGAGAGCTGCATGTCGAGGTTTTCCAGGCGGCCGAAGATGTCGCGGCTGGCCGCCTGCAGCGCCTGGGCTGCTTCGGTCAGATAGAGCTTCTTGCCCACGTAATCGAACAGTGGCTGGCCCACCAGCTCTTCCAGCTGGCGAATCTGCAGGCTCACCGCTGGCTGGGTGAGCGACATTTCTTCGGCGGCACGGCTGTAGGAGCGCAGATCGCACACCTCGTTGAATACTTGCAGCTGACGCAATGTCAGGCGCATCAGTGACTTACGCATGCCCCCATCCGATGTTCGAACGATAATCAACCAACTATAAGCTTTAGCTAATATGTAACCTAACAAAGATTGATTTTTATTAATCCTCGTACCGCGCTAGCTTGCAGAGGCGACCAGGAAACAACTGGTTACCCAAAGGGTCGGCCACGCACCGACCCGAATGGATTCATCGGTCGAGGAAATTCAAAGTGATAAAAAAGATCCTGATCGCCAACCGAGGTGAGATTGCCGTACGCATCGTACGAGCCTGCGCCGAAATGGGCATTCGTTCGGTCGCGATCTATTCCGAAGCCGATCGTCACGCGTTGCACGTCAAGCGCGCAGACGAAGCCCACAGCATCGGCGCCGAGCCCCTGGCCGGCTATTTGAACCCGCGCAAGCTGGTGAACCTGGCGGTGGAAACCGGCTGCGATGCCTTGCATCCAGGCTATGGCTTTCTCTCCGAGAATGCCGAACTGGCGGACATCTGCGCCGAGCGCGGGGTCAAGTTCATCGGGCCGTCGGCCGAGGTCATTCGCCGCATGGGCGACAAGACCGAAGCCCGGCGCAGCATGATCAAGGCGGGCGTACCCGTCACGCCCGGCACCGAGGGCAACGTCGCCGATATCCACGAGGCGTTGGCCGAGGGTGAGCGCATTGGCTACCCGGTCATGCTCAAGGCTACCTCGGGCGGCGGTGGGCGAGGCATTCGCCGTTGCAACAGCCGCGAGGAACTGGAGCAGGCCTTTCCACGGGTGATTTCCGAAGCGACCAAGGCCTTTGGCTCGGCCGAGGTGTTCCTGGAAAAGTGCATCGTCAATCCCAAGCACATCGAGGCGCAGATCCTGGGTGACCGCTTCGGCAATGTGGTGCACCTGTTCGAACGCGACTGTTCGATCCAGCGACGCAACCAGAAGCTCATCGAGATCGCCCCCAGCCCGCAGCTGACCCCCGAGCAGCGCGCCTACATCGGCGACCTGTCGGTGCGCGCAGCCAAGGCGGTCGGCTACGAGAACGCCGGTACCGTGGAGTTCCTGCTCGCCGAAGGCGAGGTGTATTTCATGGAGATGAATACCCGGGTGCAGGTGGAGCACACCATCACCGAGGAAATCACCGGTATCGACATTGTCCGCGAGCAGATCCGCATTGCTTCGGGCCTTGCGCTGTCGGTGAAGCAGGAGGACATCGTGCACCGCGGCTTTGCCCTGCAGTTCCGCATCAATGCCGAGGATCCGAAGAACAACTTCCTGCCCAGCTTCGGCAAGATCACCCGCTACTACGCTCCCGGCGGGCCGGGCGTGCGCACCGACACAGCGATCTACACCGGCTACACCATTCCGCCGTTCTACGATTCCATGTGCCTCAAACTGGTGGTCTGGGCCTTGACCTGGGAAGAGGCCATGGACCGCGGCCTGCGGGCGCTCGATGACATGCGCCTGCAAGGCATCAAGACCACGGCGGCCTACTACCAGGAAATCCTGCGCAACCCCGAGTTTCGCAGCGGCCAGTTCAATACCAGCTTCGTCGACAGCCATCCGGAGCTGACCCAGTACTCGATCAAGCGCAAACCCGAAGAGCTGGCCCTGGCCATCGCTGCCGCCATCGCCGCCCACGCCGGCCTGTGAGGAACACAACAATGTCCAATACTCCTGTTTCCAAGCGCATATTCGTGACCGACACCATCCTGCGCGACGCCCATCAGTCGTTGCTGGCGACCCGCATGCGCACCGAAGACATGCTGCCCATCTGCGACAAGCTCGACCGGGTCGGCTACTGGTCGCTGGAAGTGTGGGGCGGCGCCACCTTCGATGCCTGTGTGCGCTTCCTCAAGGAAGACCCGTGGGAACGCCTGCGCAAACTGCGCCAGGCGCTGCCCAACACCCGTCTGCAGATGCTTCTGCGCGGGCAGAACCTGCTGGGCTACCGGCACTACAGCGACGATGTGGTCCGCGCCTTCGTGGCCAAGGCGGCCGACAACGGTATCGATGTGTTCCGCATCTTCGATGCAATGAACGACGTGCGTAACCTTCGTGTGGCCATCGAGGCGGTGAAGGCGGCTGGCAAGCACGCCCAGGGCACCATCGCCTACACCACCAGCCCGGTGCACACCGTCGCCGCCTTCGTGGCCCAGGCCAAGCAGATGGAAGCCATGGGCTGCGACTCGGTGGCGATCAAGGACATGGCGGGTCTGTTGACGCCCTATGCCACCGGCGAGCTGGTCAGGGCCCTGAAGGCCGAGCAGTCGCTGCCGGTGTTCATCCACAGCCACGACACGGCCGGCCTGGCCGCGATGTGTCAGCTCAAGGCGGTGGAAAATGGCGCCGATCATATCGATACGGCCATCTCCAGCTTTGCCTGGGGCACCAGTCATCCGGGCACTGAGTCCATGGTCGCCGCGCTCAAGGGCAGCGAATTCGACACCGGCCTGAGCCTGGAGCTGCTGCAGGAGATCGGCCTGTATTTCTATGCCGTGCGCAAGAAATACCACCAGTTCGAGAGCGAATTCACGGCGGTCGATACTCGCGTGCAGGTCAACCAGGTGCCCGGCGGCATGATTTCCAACCTGGCCAACCAGCTGAAGGAGCAGGGCGCGCTGAACCGTATGAACGAGGTGCTGGCCGAGATTCCCAAGGTGCGTGAAGACCTGGGCTTCCCGCCCCTGGTCACGCCTACCTCGCAGATCGTCGGTACCCAGGCGTTTTTCAACGTGTTGGCCGGCGAGCGCTACAAGACCATCACCAACGAAGTGAAGCTGTACCTGCAAGGCGGTTATGGCCAGGCGCCGGGTAAGGTCAACGAACAACTGCGGCGCCAGGCGATCGGCAGCGAGGAAGTCATCGACGTACGTCCCGCCGACCTGCTCAAGCCGGAGATGGACAAGCTGCGCAAGGACATCGGCGAGCTGGCCCAGTCGGAGGAGGATGTACTGACGTTTGCGATGTTCCCCGACATCGGGCGCAAGTTCCTCGAAGAGCGTGCCGCCGGCACGCTGGTGCCCGAGGTGTTGCTGCCGATCCCCGAGGCAGGTGCCCAGGTTGCGCGCACTGGTGAAGGGGTACCGACCGAGTTCGTCATCGATGTGCACGGCGAAAGCTATCGGGTCGACATCACCGGCGTCGGGGTCAAGGCCGAAGGCAAGCGGCATTTCTACCTGTCCATCGACGGCATGCCCGAAGAGGTGGTGTTCGAACCCCTGAACGAGTTCGTCAGCGGCGGTATCGGCAAGCGCAAGCAGGCCAGCGAACCGGGCCATGTCAGCACTGCGATGCCCGGCAACATCGTCGACGTGCTGGTCAAGCAGGGCGATGCGGTCAAGGCCGGGCAGGCGGTGTTGATCACCGAGGCGATGAAAATGGAGACCGAGGTTCAGGCCGGTGTGGCCGGCAAGGTGGTGGCCATCCATGTGGCCAAAGGCGACCGCGTGAACCCCGGCGAGATATTGATCGAGATCGAGGGCTGACCTCGGGCTGCAAGGTTTTCCTCTGGGGGCCGGGTGGCCCCCTTTTTTTTTCAGTATGCTGACCCAGGGCCCGTGCCTCATCGGGCACCGGTGACGTTTGTTTATCCCTGGCCTATTTCAGTAGGCTTGGATTCAATGATGGGCGACCTACTGGCTCGTCAAGTTCATTGGTTGCTGGCTATCGTCGCAGGTGCCAGATGCAGGCGTATACGAGGCGACTGATGGCCCGCCATGTCCATGCCTGCTATGCAAACGACAGAGGGCTGCGAACCCACCTCGACCTCGAAACGCCCGAAGCTGGGGTTGATCCGCTGATAGTCTTGATCAGAGAGACAATCCAGCTTATCCGGCTCACCGGACTTGTAACGATAACCGGCCATGTCTAACTCTGGCGTTACTGGAAGCAACGTAAATTCATGCACGCGTGTTTCAGCATCGTACGTTCTGCGATAGTGAGGCGGCATGAGCGATGGTGGATTGATAAGCCAGCGGTAGAAGATTAAAACACTATTGGAAAACAGGGGTCGAATCGGGCCGTCTGGAGTTTCAAGAGGCAGTACACAAAGGAACGTAATGCCAGGGCCTTCGTTCATTGCATGGGAGACCGTGACGGGACCGGTCGAAGGTATTGCCTCAGCGTAATTTTCCAGTGTTGCGCAGTCCGTCGCAGAGCGAACGTACTTGTAGCGTATGGCGGGTGCATTGACCGAGAAAGTTTGTTCCCACTGCCACGTGCCATCGCCACCTTTGAGATAATCGAAAAGTGGATCACTACCTAGTTCAAAGGTTGTCGGCGCGCCAAGCGGACAGTTCACTGCGTTGAAGGCAAATCGCCCCGCTGAGAAACATTTGGTCAAGCCCTGAGTCTTGGAGCCATAACTGGTATTCGTCTGCTTGGTGATGCCACCATTCTCAACCTCGCACGGATCATTGCGACTGCATCGCGACCTCCCGCCGCCCCATGTCGAGGTGCCAATCACACCGATGATTTCATTGGTAAAACGGTCCAGGATCGGCGAACCAGAGACGCCCGGAAAGATGTCATGGCAGCCATTACTTTGCTCGTTGACCCATACCCACATGTACTCGACCACCGCTGCACTGGGTTGCGCGAGGCAGGCGGCCATGCGCAAGTAGCCTTCGGCACCCTGGAAGGCCAGCGGCGCGCCTATCACCAGTATGGGCAGTTGGTGGGCCGGTGAAGGTTCACTCCTGAGCTTGAGCGGAGTAATACCTGCCTTCAGCACGGTCTGCAAGCTGGCGTCCAGTTCTACAATTGAGAGGTCTGACCCTCGCAGGGTGCTCCAGGTAATACGCTTGACTCTGAACACCTTGCGCTGGTCTTGCGTATCTTCAAAATAGTTGAAGGTCATTGAGCCCTCAGCGTCCATTTGATAAGCGATACGTTGCGGCTGATTGGACGGATGCGTGCAGTGACCGGCCGTTAGAACATAAGCGGGTGCATCAGTCGGCGTTCCAGGTTGCCGCGTGTCCAGCAGCGCGCCTGTGCATTCCATGCCTCCCTCTACGGTCAATCGACCAATGGCTTCCCACGCGGCATGCTGGCCTTGGCCGTTAAGCAAAGCCTGGGAAGGTTGTAAGTTGGGTAGCCCTTCTCCCCAGTCAATAGCAAATGTGGGTACGGGCAATACAGTTATAAAGGTTAGCGCAATAGCAAGTTTGTAGAAATCAATATTCATATAACGCTCTTTTTTTGCACTCGATCGTCACCCGCTGCAGTGGCGCAGGTGTTTTATGTAAATGGCATTGGAGCGTAGTCGTTGAAGAGGGGGGTACGAAGTAGCTTTAATTATTTGTCACATTTTGCTGGCCGGTGGATTTAGAGCCGGTCTTTACTTGAGTTAAGGGATGACTAACGAGGGTAGGCCGCGCTGGGATTTGAGCGTGCGCAATGCAAGTTCTGAAACGTGGGGCATTGACTGGATCACGTCCGTTGCCCACCGTTTCAGGCCGCCCCGGCGGCGTGCTTGAGTCGCCGCCAGGCTGGCGCTCAAAAATGCGTACGGTTCACCGAATGATGAGCGAGGCAGCTTGGATGAGACGCTGGCCGTGAATGAAGGTGCCGCCTTCTCAACCTGCGTGGGTTAGAAGCGCAGTTGCCAGTGCCCTGCCAAAGCATGGTTACGGTTGTTGCTGCCCAACTCCCCGCTGTAGCTGATTCCCACGCTCTGCCGCGCGCTCACGCCCAGATCCAGCCCGGCTTCCAGCATCAGGCTGTCGCGATCCAGGGCGCTGCCTTCCACGTTGAAGCCACTGCCGCCGCTCAGGAAAGCCTGGCGTGTGCTGTTGGCCACATCGCCATAGGTGTGACGCCAGCCCAGGCTGCCGCGTGGCGTCAGGCTCATGCCATTGTCCAGTTGGCTCAGGTGGGCCAAGCGCACACCGAAGGTGCTGGTGAAGTTGTCCTGGGTTTGCGATTCCACGTCCAGCGCCGCCGGGCCGCCTTTTTCCCGGTAACCGTTGCGGCTGTAGCGCTGGTAGCCGAGGTTGGCGAACGGCTCGGCACTCAGCCGGCCACTGCCCAGGTTGTAACCCAGTTCGGCAAAGGCCTGTTGGCTGTCGGCATCGTAGTCACCCTGTGGCCGGTCGCTGAAGCCGTCGAAGCTGACCGTGCGTTTGCTGTTGCCGTCATGTTTGCTGTACGCCGCGCCTAGGCGCAGGGCCAGAGGTCCGCTCTGACGCATGGCGTAGAGGCCCGCGTGCCAGCTGTCGACGTTGCCGTCCACGCCGGACGCGTCCAGGTCGGTGCGTGAGTAACCGCCCAGCAGACCTGCGCGCCACTCCGGCGTCAGTGCCCAGTCGGTACCCAGCACGGCGCCCGAGGTCCGTTGCTCAAGACCATCGCCGCCGTGTGCGCCCTCGAGCTTGCCGTAGCTGCCCAGCGCCTGGATCCATACCCGGCCACGGGCATTTGGGTCGTTCAGGTTGCGTGCCTGGTCAGGCACGCCATTGGCCGCCAGTACCGGCGTGTCCCGCTCGTGCAGGCCCACCAGCAGGCCGCCATCGCTGCCCATCTGGCGCATGGCCGACAACATGCTTTGGCCGACCTGTGCAGTACTGGCCAACGTCGCAACACCCAGGCTGGCATTGCTGCTGCCAGCCAGTTGCTCGATGGCCATCCCCGCGCTGGCAGCACGGGTGCCGAGCAACGCCTCATACAGGGCGCCGCCGCTCATGGCGGACATGCTGCGCGCAGCGTTGCCGCCATTGACAGTACTGGCGTAGTCGGCGAAGGCGATGTCGTTGCGGGCGTAGTCGAGGTCGATGGAGGTCGCGCTGTAGCTCAGGGTCGGGGTCAGAAAGGCGTAGTCGCTCGTCACCGTAGCGAAGCGGCCATTGACGCTGCCGGCTTGCAACACCGTGTAGCGGCTCTGCCAGGGATACTCACCGCTGCTCGGCACGATGTTCAAGGTGGCGCCGTCGAGGTTGGCCGCACCTGCAATCCGCAGTGGCGCACTGCTGCCATCGGCGTTGACCCCATATGCCAACGTCGCGCCGCGTGCCAGAGTCAGGTCGCCACGGACCACGGCCGTGCCCAGCCGGCTGTTGGTCGCCAGGGTTCCGTTGACGAGCAGATTGCCTACCGCGCCGCCACCGGCGTAGACCCCGCCCTGGTCCACGGTCAGCGCACCGGCGATGCTACCTTGGTTGATCAGCGTGGCACCGTTGGCAATGCGGCTCTGGGCGCTGAAATCGTCGACGCTGGTCAGGGTCCAGGTACCACTCTGCACCTCCAGCGTCTCGAAGTTGCGACTGTTGCCAAAGCTGCCATCGGCATTGCCTTGCAGATTCACCCGGTCGCTGCCGCTGCCGCCGTCCACCAGGCCGATGAAGCGGCCCGCACTGTGTACGGTCAAGCTGTCATCGCCAGCGCCCATCTGCAGCGCTTGGCCATTGCTGCCGCCGATGGTCCCGGCGTTGATCACGGTGTCGGCAAACTCGCCATTCAATTGCACGCCGAAACCCTTGAGCCCGGTGATGCTGCCGTGGTTCTCCAGGTAGGTGGCACCATGGGCCGAGCCGTTGCTGCCATCGTCGATCAGGATGGCATTGTCGGCACCACTGATGGTGGCGCCCGAGGCATTGAAGATATAGCCACCGCCCATGGCGATGCCTTCACTGGCGTTCAACGGGTCGCCGGGCTTGGCGCCGGACGCGCCGGTGCCGCGAATGGTCCCATAGTTCTCGATATGGCCGATGTAGTCGATGTCTACGCCGTCGCCGTCGCCCACGGCTTGCAGCCCGGACACATCGCCGGAAATCAGGCCTCGGTTGATCACAGTGCCATTGCCGTCCGAACCATAGCCGGAGCCATTGCGGCCGATCACGGTGCCTTCGTTGTAGAGCAGGGCGCCTTCATCCGTGGTCACGCCGTGGCGGCCACCGCTGATCAGGCCATAGTTGTACACGGAGACGCCGGTCGCTGCGGCCACGTCGATACCGTCGTATTTATCGTCCAGGCTCAGGGTGTCGCCTGTGGATATCTCACCGTGATTGGTGATGGTGGCATTGATCCCGGTTTTCATCGCGTCGTTCTTTTCACTGCGGATCAGCCCGCCCGCACGATTGTCGAGGGTGGTCGCAATGCCGGTGCTTTTCAGCGCCTCCAGATCGATGGCACGCTTGTTCAGCGAGCGCAGTGTGCCGCTGTTGTCGACCACGATGGCGCCACGGTCGAAGTCATCCTTGATGCGAAAGGCGTCGGACGAACCTTGCACCAGGCCGCCCGCGCGATTGATCAGGGTATAGCTGCGTACGGCGCCGCTGCCAGAGCTGTCGATGGCCCGATTCCCGGTGGAAATCAGTCGGCCTGAGTTATCCACCACCACGCCGGTGCCCGCTGCCGCACCTTTGAGCTTGATCGCTTCGGTGCTGGCGGTAATGCTTCCAGCCTTGCCCACGATCAGCCGATCGGTGTCGCTCAGGCTTTGCGTCGCCTGGGTGGCAGTGTCGATCTGCAGGTCTTTGGCAAAGGCTGCCGACATCTGTGTGCCCAAGGTGAGCAGTGCGATGGCAAGGGCAAGGCGGTGCGGAGAGTACGGCATGAGCGGACGACCTGGAGGCAGTGAGGTCGTCCTGTATAGCGGCTGGTCTTTACAGAATTATTTAACCGGCGACGCGAAACTGCTCCAGCGCCTTCACTTGCCCCGACGCCGGCTGGTTGTCCGCTGCCAGCCACCCCTCGAACGCGCCCTCGATCGCCGGCCATTCGCTGTCGGTGATGGAGAAGTACGCCGTGTCACGGTTGCGACCCTTGACCATCATGTGCTGACGAAACACGCCCTCCAGTGTGAAACCGACCCGTTCGGCGGCGCGACGCGAGCGTTTGTTGGCGTTGTCGCATTTCCATTCGACCCGGCGATAACCCTGGCTGAAGGCCAGCTTGAGCGCCAGGTAGATGGCTTCGGTGCCCTTGGGCGTGCGCTGCATGGAGGCGGCGAAGGCCACATGGCCGACTTCCAGGCGACCGTGCGCCGGTACGATCGACATCAGGCTGAGGATGCCCTCGGCCTTGCCGGTGTGCTGGTCGACCACACAGAAGCCGAGGGGGTCATTGCTGATCGCATAGCCATCGAGCCAGATGTAGAACAGTTCCAGGTCGTTGAACGGGCCGTAGGGCAGGTAGTCCCACAGCTGCGCGTCGGACTGCGGCCCTTGCAGGGCTTCCCAGAGGTCTTCGCCATGGCGCTTGGGGTCGAGTTTCTCCAGGCGGATGTAGCGGCCATTCATGGTGGTCGCCACGGGTGCCTTGACAGGCTTCCAGTCGATTGCGGAGGTAGGCATGGCAGCTCCTAGAGTGTCTTGCGAAATTGAATGAAGCCGGGTTGTTCGGCGACACGCTGGTACAAGCCGATGGCAGTGCCGTTGGTTTCATGGGTCAACCAGTGCACCTTGACGCACCCGGCGGCCTTCGCGGTGGCGTAGACATAGTCGATCAACTAGCGACCGACGCCTGCGCCGCGTGCCGCATCGTCCACCAGCAGGTCCTGCAGATAGCAGGAATTTTCAATGGTCCAGCATGAGCGGTGATAGATGTAGTGGACCATACCGACCGCCACGCCGTCGCGCCAGGCGAGCGCGGCGTTGATGGGTTCGGCCTCGTCGAGCATGCGCTGCCAAGTGACCTGGGTCACGGCGTCGGGGATGTCGGTCTTGTAGAAACGCTGATAGGCCTGCCAGAGGCTCAGCCAGGTGGAATAGTCGGCAGCAGTGACAGGACGGATTGCAAGGTCGGACATGCTCGGGCTCCGGTGGTGGATGACTGTCATCTTGGCAGTTCGTCTCGATGAACGCATCCATCGGCCCGTTCGGAAATTATCCACACAGGTATCCACAGGGTTATACCCCTGTTTATGCACAGCCTTATCCACAGATGAATCCAGTCATCTGGTTTTACATACAGTAAAATGGCTTGCGGTACGATCATTGGCTAGTTTCTGACCGGCACCCGTGAAGAACGTTGCAGTGAAGTTGTTCACAAAAGGGTTCGTGCGGCAGCGGTCAATTTCGGCCAACGCTTGCCGGCACGGCGGTGTATTAACTTTTATACTGGCCGATTGTTTTTCCTATCTGGACGCTTCCATGAGCTCGACTGTTTCTGTTGCCCCGCGACGTGCCTTGGGCGCGCCGTTGGTGGCGGTATCGCTGCTGGTGCTCGGCGCGGTGTTTCTCGCGGCCGTGGTGGGTGCTCGGCAAGTGCTGTTGTGGGTGGTTGGGGCCGCCCTGGGCCTGACGCTCTATCACGCGGCGTTCGGGTTCACCTCGGCCTGGCGGGTGTTCATCCGTGATCGCCGCGGGGCAGGGTTGCGGGCGCAAATGGTGATGCTTGCCGTGGCCGTATTGTTGTTCTTCCCGGCACTGGGCGCAGGCAGCCTGTTTGGCCAGACGGTGGTGGGGCTGGTGGCGCCTGCCGGAGTATCGGTGGTCTTCGGCGCCTTCATTTTCGGTATCGGCATGCAGCTGGGTGGCGGGTGCGCGTCGGGCACGCTGTTCACTGTCGGTGGTGGCAACGCGCGCATGCTGGTGACGCTGCTGTTCTTCATCTGCGGCTCGCTGATCGCCACGCATCATGTGGACTGGTGGTTCGCCCTGCCATCGCTGCCGGCGATTTCGATCGTCAAGAGTCTCGGCGTGATCCCGGCGCTGGTGTTGAGCTTGGCTTTGTTCGCGGTGATCGCGCTGGTCACGGTACGCCTGGAGCGGCGTCGGCACGGGGGGCTGGAAACGCCCGAGACCAGCGCACAGCCCGGTTCGAACAGGTTCATCCGCGGTCCATGGCCGCTGGTGTGGGGTGCGGTGGCGCTGGCGTTGCTGAACTTCGCGACACTGGCGTTGGCCGGGCGTCCATGGGGCATCACCTCGGCGTTTGCCTTGTGGGGTGCGAAAGTGGCCAGCGGGCTGGGGGTCGATGTGGGCAGCTGGGTGTTCTGGCAGGCCGCGGCCAATGCCAAGGCGCTGGCCGCGCCGGTGTGGGAGGACATCACCAGTGTCATGGACATCGGAATCGTCTTGGGTGCGTTGCTGGCGGCAGGTCTGGCAGGTCATTTCGCACCGAGCCTGAAGATCCCGCGCAGGTCACTCGTGGCTGCCGTGATCGGCGGGTTGCTGCTGGGGTATGGATCGCGTCTGGCCTATGGCTGCAATATCGGCGCATATTTCAGCGGTATCGCATCCGGTAGCCTGCACGGCTGGCTATGGCTGGTCGCCGCGTTCATCGGCAACAGCGTTGGCGTTCGCCTGCGGCCGTGGTTCTTCCCCGGCGAAGCGCGGGTGGAAAGGCTGACTGGCTGCTGAGTGACAGCAGCACCGCAGCGCCTGCTTCGCGGCCGATGACCGCTCTACAGATTCGTAGGGGCGGTCATTGGCTGCGAAGGACGTGCTGGGGGTTCGATCAGGCGAGTTCGCCGCACAGGTCGAGCTCCATCAGGCGACGGACCTCCGCCACGGGCAGACCGGCGCCGAGCAGGGCGTGCAGCTTGCCCAGGGCCGTCTCGCGGGTCATGCCGCCGCCGGAGAGCACGCCTGCATCGCGCAGACGGCTACCGGCTTCATACACGTCCAGTTCGACCCCGCCTTCCTGGCACTGGGTCAGCGCCACCACCACGATGCCGCGCTCGTAGGCCGCTTGCAGCGTGTCCAGGAACGACGCATTGTCGGACGGCCCGGTGCCGCTGCCATAGCATTCGAGCAGCAAGGCCTGGACCCCACTGTCCAGAACGGCCTGCAACAGCGGCACGCCCAGACCGGGATACAGCGGCACCACGCCGATGTTGGCTGGCTGGCGTGGCTGGCGGTAATCCAGCGCCTCAGGCAACGACGCAGCCCTGACGGCGCCACCATTGCGGCGCAGAGCGGCAAACGGATTGCGCCCCGAGCTGCGCACCTTCGCGCAGCGCGTCGGCGGCAGTAATGCGCCGTGGAAATGCAGGTGAACACCGGCCTCCAGGCCGCGGGCGAGGTCACCCAGGGCGCCGTTGACGTTCTCCCACGCATCGCTGTCCGCCACCCCGGCCGGCAGCATGGACCCGGTGAACAGGACCGGTGCCTTGAGCCCCAAGAGCTGGAAACTCATCGCTGCCGCGCTGTAGGCCAATGTGTCGGTGCCATGCAAAATCAGTACGGCATCGCATCCCTGCTCATCCACCGCTTGCACCACGGCCTGGCGCAGACGCTGCCAGTAGGCCGGCGTCATGTTGGCGCTGTCGATCAGCGGCAGCAGCTCTTCGAAGCTCCATTTCGGCACCACCCGATCAGGCTGGGCGCCAAGCTGTTCACGCATGCGCGCTTCGAAGCCGGAAGCCGGAGCCAGGCCGTTGGCGCTGGCCTGCATGCCGATGGTCCCACCGGTGTACAGCACCCGTACGTGACGGGCAGGGGATGCGATGCTCATGCCGATGGCTCCTTAACGCTGGACGGGCTGGGCGGCCTGGGCCTTCTCGCTGGCAGCCGAAGGGTTGGGCACCGGCCAGGCCTTGGGGTCCAGGTCGAGATCGGCGAACTGCCGGGCATCGAACACCGGTACCTTGATCCCGGCACTGCGCTGCGCATCGTAGTCGCGCAACAGGCGCAGACCGATCTTGAACAGCATCGCCAGGGCAATCAGGTTGACGAATGCCAGCAGGGTCATGGTGATGTCGGCGAAGGCAAACACCGTCTCCAGGTTCTCGATGGCACCCCAGAAGATCAGCAACAGCACGATCGCGCGGTACACCAGCACAGCCTTGCGATTGTCGCCGATGAGGAAGCGCAGGCTGTTCTCACCCAGATAGTAGTTGTAGAGGATCGAGGTGAACACGAACAGCGACAGGGCGACACTGATGAACACACGGCCCCATTCACCCACCACGTTGGCCAGCGAATTCTGGGTCAGGGCAATGCCATCGCCTTCGAAGCCCGGCGTGTAGAAACCCGACAGCAGGATCACCAGCGCGGTACAGGTACAGATCACGAAGGTGTCGAGGAAGACGCTGAACGCCTGCACCACGCCTTGGGCGACCGGGTGCTCGACCTGCGCCACAGCGGCCACGTTGGGCGCACTGCCCAGGCCCGCTTCGTTGGCGAACACGCCGCGTTTCACGCCCATGACGATGGCGCTGCCGAGCAGGCCGCCGAACACCGGGTCCAGGCCGAAGGCGCTGCGCACGATGGTGGCGAGCATTTCCGGAACCTGGTCGAACTGCAGGACGATGACGTACAGGCTGACGGCGATGTAAGCCAGGGTCTTGACCGGTACCAGCAGGTCGGCGACCGCCGCGATCCGCTTGATCCCGCCGAAGAACACCAGGCCCAGCAGCACGGCCAGGCCGACACCGGTCCAGGTGGTGGACAGGCCGAAGGCATCGTTCAGCGAGCTGGTGACCGCGTGCGATTGCAGCCCGTTGAAGGCAAAACCGAAAGTCACCAGCAGCAGCACCGCCATGACCATGCCCAGCCAGCGCTTGCCCAGGCCATGCTGGATGTAGAACGAAGGCCCGCCACGGTATTGACCGTCGGGGTCGCAGCGCTTGTAGGCCTGCGCCAGGGTACATTCGAAGAAGCTGCTGGCCATGCCCACCAGGGCGGTGACCCACATCCAGAACACCGCGCCCGGGCCACCCAGGGTCACGGCAATGCCGACGCCTGCGATGTTACCGGCGCCGACTCGACCGGCCAGGCTGAGCATCAGCGCCTGGAACGAGCTGAGCTGGTCTGAACTGTTGCGCAGGCTGTCGCGGAACACACTGAACATGTGCAGGAAGTGGCGCAATTGGACGAAGCGCGAGCGCACGGTGAAATAGCCACCGAGGCCGACGATAAGCACGATCAGGACTTTTCCCGAGAGGAAGTCGTTGATGACTTCAAGCATGGGGGTTACCTCGTCAAGTTCAAAAGGGCGGCACTATACCCATAGGTGTAAGCCCGCGCAGCTTTTTGGTGCATAGGACTGGGCATATTCATCTTGTGGGATGTCTGACCCAGGGCGTTACAGCGGCACAAAAAAAGGGCTCCGAAATTGCTCTCGGAGCCCTCAAAAGGTGAGAGGTGTCTAGTCCCTCGACCTGGTGAGCGTACGGCCGGCTCAGGCCTTCAGGGGCACGAGGCGCGGCGCGATCATGTTTTCCGGGCGCAGGATGTCGGCCAGCATGGTGTCATCGAGCAGGCCTTCCTCACGCACCAGCTCCAGCACACCGCGGCCTGTCTGCAGGGCGACGCGGGCGATGCGGGTGGCGTTTTCGTAACCGATGTAGGGGTTCAGCGCCGTGACCAGGCCGATGGAGTGTTCCACCAGCTCGCGGCAGCGCTGTTCGTTGGCGGTGATGCCGACGATGCAGTGTTCGCGCAGCATGTCCATGGCCCGCTGCAGCAGGCGGATGGAGTCGAAAATCTTGTAGGCGATCAGCGGCTCCATGACGTTGAGCTGCAACTGACCGCCCTCGGCAGCGATGGTCAGGGCCAGGTCGTTGCCCATGATTTCAAAGGCGCACATGTTGACGGCCTCGGGAATCACCGGATTGACCTTGCCCGGCATGATCGAGCTGCCTGGCTGGCGCGCCGGCAGGTTGATTTCGTTGATGCCGGTGCGTGGGCCGCTGGACAGCAGGCGCAGGTCGTTGCAGATCTTCGACAGCTTCACCGCAGTGCGCTTGAGCATGCCGGAGAACAGCACGAAGGCACCCATGTCGGAGGTCGCTTCGATCAGGTCGGCGGCGGGCACCAGCGGCTGGCCGCTGATGGTGGCCAGGCGCGATACGGCCAGGGCCTGATAGCCCGGGTCGGCGTTGATGCCGGTACCGATGGCGGTGCCGCCCAGGTTCACTTCGGTCAACAGCTCCGGCGCCAGGCTGCGCAGGCGATTGAGGTCTTCGGTCAGCGTGGTGGCGAAGGCCTTGAATTCCTGGCCCAGGGTCATCGGCACGGCGTCCTGCAGCTGGGTGCGGCCCATCTTCAGGACGTGGGCGAATTCCACGCCCTTGGCGGCGAACGCCTGGATGAGGCTGTCGAGGCTGGCCAGCAGGGCGTCGTGACCCAGCAGCAGACCCAGGCGAATGGCGGTCGGGTAGGCGTCGTTGGTCGACTGCGCCATGTTCACGTCGTTGTTGGGGTGCAGGTACTGGTACTCGCCTTTTTGATGGCCCATGGCTTCCAGGGCGATGTTGGCGATCACCTCGTTGGCATTCATGTTGGTGGACGTACCGGCACCACCCTGGATCATGTCGACCACGAATTGATCGTGGAAATCACCGCGCACCAGACGGGCGCACGCTTCACTGATTGCCGCATGCTTGGCGCTGTTGAGATGACCCAGCTGGTGGTTGGCATCGGCGGCCGCCTGCTTGACCATGGCCAGGGCCACGACGAGCTTGGGGTAGTGCGACAACGGCACGCCGGAGAGGCGGAAGTTGTGCACGGCACGCAGCGTTTGAATGCCGTAGTAGGCTTCAGCCGGGACTTCGAGAACGCCGAGCAGGTCTTTTTCAGTGCGCAGTGATGCAGCGGAGGACATGATAGAGAAAGTCTCTGTAGGGGCCCGGTAACCACCGGAATGCTGGCAATCCTAGGCTTGCAGAGAATTTCCGGCTAATGCTGATGCTTGCTGGGGTATGCAGAATCGGCATAATGGTGCATGTGACGTGCCAGGGCGATCCGGCGTGTTCCAGTGATCCCGGTGTTGTCCGCTGACGCGGCTTGCGCCGCTGCTACAAGGGATCGCGTGGGCGCGTCAGGCCGTTGCACGCGGGTGAATCCATGAAACGAGAACCGACATGAACCTGGAAAGCAAATGGCTGGAGGACTTCAGCGCCCTGGCGGCCACCCGCAGCTTTTCGCAGGCGGCCGAGCGCCGCTTCGTTACCCAGCCAGCGTTCAGCCGCCGCATCCGCAGCCTGGAAGCGGCGCTGGGCCTGACCCTGGTGAACCGCTCGCGCACGCCGATCGAGTTGACCGAGGCCGGTCAGCTGTTTCTGGTCACGGCACGCACGGTGGTCGATCAACTGGGTGAGGTGCTGCGTCACCTGCATCACCTGGAAGGCGGGCAGGGCGAGGTGATGCAAGTGGCCGCAGCGCATTCGCTGGCCTTGGGTTTCTTTCCCGGCTGGATCGCCAAGCTGCGCAACGAAGGTCTGCCCATCGCCACACGCCTGATTGCCACCAACGTCGGTGATGCGGTGCATGCGCTGCGCGAGGGCGGCTGCGATCTGATGCTGGCCTTCTACGATCCCGATTCGGCCATGCAGATGGACCCGGAGATATTTCCTTCGCTGCACCTGGGCACCACCGAGATGCTGCCCATCTGCGCCAGCGACGCCCAGGGCCAACCGTTGTTCGACCTGGAAGGCGAGGGCAGCATTCCGCTGCTGGCCTACACCGCAGGGGCGTTTCTTGGGCGCTCGGTGAATCTGCTGCTGCGCCAGCGCAGCCTGCGCTACACCACAGTGTACGAGACCGCCATGGCCGACAGCCTGAAAAGCATGGCCCTGGAGGGTTTGGGGATCGCCTGGGTGCCACGCCTGAGCGTGCGCGCCGAGCTGGCTCGCGGCGAGCTGGTGGTGTGTGGCGGGCCACAGTGGCACGTGCCGCTGGAGATCCGCGCGTATCGCTGCGCGCTGGTGCGCAAGGCCAATGTCCGGCTGCTGTGGAAGCGGTTGGAGGGTGCGGCGGCAGGCAGTGCCTGACTCGAGTCGGCGGTGCTGCCTTCACCGCCGATTTCACTGACCGGAAAGTCAATAAAACCGTGCTCCGCAGCCATTTGACGACCGGTCAAGATGGCTGCAATAAATCTTCATTCTTACGGTATACTGCGCGGCCTTCGGCCGGTCTGCTCCGGCCATTATTCGTATAACAAGCCACGCCGGTCTTCCTGCGTGGCTTGTTATTTTTTGACGCGCCCGCGGGCGCCCAAGAGAAGAGGCTCGACGATGAGTGCATTGGTTGGCGTGATCATGGGCTCCAAGTCCGATTGGTCCACCCTTAGCCACACCGCCGATATGCTGGAAAAGCTCGGTATTCCCTTCGAGGTCAAGGTGGTTTCAGCCCACCGCACCCCGGACCTGCTGTTCCAGTATGCCGACGAGGCCGAAGGCCGCGGTATCGAGGTGATCATCGCCGGCGCTGGTGGCGCGGCGCATCTGCCTGGCATGTGCGCGGCCAAGACGCACCTGCCGGTGCTGGGCGTGCCGGTGCAGTCGTCCATGCTCTCGGGCGTCGACTCGCTGCTGTCCATCGTGCAGATGCCAGCTGGCATTCCGGTGGCGACGCTGGCTATCGGCAAGGCCGGCGCGATCAACGCCGCGCTGCTGTCGGCCAGCATCCTGGGCGCCAAGCATCCGCAGTTCCACGCTGCGCTGAAGACGTTCCGCGCCGAGCAGACAGACAACGTTCTGGACAATCCCGACCCGCGTCAGGCCTGAGGTTCTTTGATATGAAGATCGGTGTAATCGGTGGCGGCCAGCTGGGCCGCATGCTGGCCCTGGCCGGCACCCCCCTGGGGATGAATTTCGCTTTCCTGGACCCGGCCCCCGATGCCTGTGCCGCGCCTCTGGGCGAGCACCTGCGGGCCGACTACGGCGACCAGGATCATCTGCGCCAGTTGGCGGACGAGGTCGACCTGGTCACCTTCGAGTTCGAAAGCGTGCCCGCCGAGACGGTGGCCTTCCTGTCGCAGTTCGTCCCGGTGTACCCCAGTGCCGACGCGCTGCGCATCGCGCGCGATCGCTGGTTCGAGAAGAGCATGTTCAAGGACCTGGGCGTTCCCACGCCGACGTTCGCCGACATCCAGTCCCAGGCCGATCTCGACGCTGCGGTAGCCAGCATCGGCCTGCCTGCCGTCCTCAAGACCCGCACCCTGGGCTATGACGGCAAGGGCCAGAAGGTTCTGCGCAACGCTGCCGACGTGGCGGGCACCTTCGCCGAACTGGGCAGCGTGCCGTGCCTGCTCGAAGGCTTCGTGCCTTTCACCGGCGAAGTGTCACTGATCGCCGTGCGCGCCCGTGATGGCGAGACCCGCTTCTACCCCCTGGTACACAACACCCACGAAACCGGCATCCTGCGCCTGTCGGTGGCGAGCACCGCGCACCCGCTGCAGAGTCTGGCCGAAGACTACGCCGGCCGGGTGCTGGAGAAACTCGATTACGTCGGCGTGCTGGCATTCGAATTCTTCGAAGTGGATGGCGGCCTCAAGGCCAACGAAATCGCGCCACGGGTGCACAACTCCGGGCACTGGACCATCGAAGGCGCCGAGTGCAGCCAGTTCGAGAACCACCTGCGCGCCGTGGCTGGTCTGCCGCTGGGCTCGACCGCCAAGGTCGGCGAGAGCGCCATGCTCAACTTCATCGGTGAGGTCCCGGCGGTAGCGCAGGTGGCGGCCATCGACGATTGCCATTTGCACCACTATGGCAAGGCGTTCAAGGTCGGCCGCAAGGTGGGTCATGCCACCGTGCGCAGCGCCGATCGCGCCACGTTGCAGCGCCAGATCGCCGAAGTGCAGGCCCTGATCGCGGGTTGAGGAACCATTGCCGACCCGCAACCCTCTGATGGCTGTACGCCAAGGCCGCTATCGAGCCCTGGCATCAAGCCTGTTCATATCAGAGGGAACATCATGGGAATCATCGGGACTATCTTCATCGGCTTGATCGTTGGTCTGCTGGCTCGTTTTCTGAAGCCTGGCGATGACAGCATGGGTTGGATCATGACCATTCTGCTGGGTATCGCCGGCTCCCTGGCCGCGACCTACGGTGGTCAGGCCCTGGGTATCTACCAGGCTGGCGAAGGTGCCGGTTTCCTCGGCGCCCTGGTCGGTGCGATCATCCTGCTGGTGATCTACGGCATGATCAGCAAGAAGCGCTGATCCACTGCGTTCGATGCCTGTGGCGACGCCACGGGTATCACGCTGCGGGTATTGCAGCCCCCCTCGAGTTCGCCTCGATGGGGGCTGCGTCGTATCCGGGCTGTGGGTAGAATGGCCGACCTTTCATTCTGGGCCCTGCCATGCGCCGATTTCTCCTGCTCTGCCTCGTATTCGCTGCAGCCACTGCGCACGCTGAATTGCCGGAAACCGACTGGCTGCAACTGATGCCCAAGGCCGATCAGGAGGCGTTGGAGCGGATGCCCGAAATCGACCACGACTCGCCCGAGGCGCAGGGCACCTTCACCGAAAAGGGCGGCATGAAGCAGGCCAAGGGTCTGCCCGCCGTGATGTATTCCACCAAGACGGTGGCGGCCATGAACGGCAAGGACATCCGCATCGGCGGCTACCCCGTTCCGCTGGAAAGCGATGCCAAGGGCAACAGCACGCTGTTCTTCCTGGTGCCGTATCCGGGTGCCTGCATCCACGTGCCGCCACCGCCGCCGAACCAGCTGATCCTGGTGCGCTACCCCAAGGGCTTGAAACTGGCCGATATCTACACGCCGTTGTGGGTGACGGGCAAGGTCAAGGTGGAGAAGGTCAGCAATGACCTGGCCGATGCTGCCTATGCGCTGGATGCGCAGAAGGTGAGGGTGGTGAAGGAGTCGGATTTGTGAGGTTGTGAGGTGGTGAGTTTGCAGGTCTGGCCTCTTCGCGGGCAGAGCCCGCTCCCACAGGTAATCACATTGACCTGTGGGAGCGGGGCGGGCGGCGAGCCCTCTGCCCGCGAAGAGGCCAGACCTGCCTGCGAAGATCACAGCTGTGAAGCAGTAAACCTCACACCCATGGCACAGGCCGCGCCTGGCGCCAGTGTGACCACGTCGTCCCAGACGTTCGCCGTCTCGATGCACAGCATGCCCTGCCAGCCGTCGTCGGCCATGTCCGGCAAGGCTGCGGCCCGTGCGGTCCATGGGTTCCACACCACTGCACTGCGCGAGCCGGTGGAGGCGAGGGTTACCCGACGCTGCCAGCCCGGGTCGACGAAGCTCAGCTGCGCCGGAGTGTTCAGGTAGATCCGGTCGGTCTCGCCGGCAAACCCGAGCACACCGGCCTGCTGGCGAGGCTGCCAGTCGTCCAGGGTTTCGATGTAGGTCAGGCCGCCCAGGCACTCGACCGTGGCTTGGCGCACGTCACTGACGGCGAAGTAACTGTGCAGCGCCTGACTCAGGGTCACGGGATGGTCGTCCAGATTGCGGCTGTGCAAGGTGATCTCCAGGGTCTCGCCGAGCACCACGCACAGCTTGACCTCGACCTTGTGCGGCCATCCCGGCAGTTCGCCGCGAGCGGCCTGCGGTACGCTCAATTCGACCTTGATGCCCGATTCGAGCTGGTCGATGCCCAGCAGCTCCCAGTCCACCGTCCGCACCAGGCCGTGAGCGGGCGCTTCGTCGGTGGCGGTACGCATGGCCTGCACCGACTCGGGGTTGCGGGCCAGATTGCCGAACCACGGCCAGCACACCGGCACGCCAGTGCGAATGGCCTTGCCCGATTTGTAGAAGGCAGCGGGGTTGGGCCAGATCAGCGGCTGCTGGCCGTGGCGCTGGTAGCTGATCACTTGGGCGCCTTGCTGCGCGATCAGCAGCTCGGCCTGATCGGTGCTGATGCGCCAGCAATTGAGTTCATCGAGCTTGACCGATTCGACCTGCGGCTCAGACATGTAGAGTTCTCGCTATGGGTTCAAAAAGTCGGGTGACGCGCTGGGGGACCATCAGCGCCGCGGCGGTACCGCGCGGGTGCGACCGCTGCCGTCGATGGCGACGAACACGAACACGGCCTCGGTGACCTTGCGCCATTCGCTGGACAGCGGATCGTCGCTCCACACCTCGACCATCATCTGGATCGAGCTGCGGCCGATCTCCAGGGTCTGGGTATAGAAGGACAACTGCGCACCGACGGCGACCGGGACCAGGAAGGCCATGCGATCGATGGCCACCGTCGCCACGCGCCCTCCGGCGACCTTGCTGGCCATGGCCGTGCCGGCCAGGTCCATCTGGGCAACCAGCCAGCCGCCGAAAATATCGCCGAAGCCGTTGGTTTCGCGCGGCAGCGCGGTGATCTGCAAGGCCAGGTCGCCTTGGGGAATGGGATCTTCTTGTTCGAGTTCAATCATGCCGGGGGGGCCTCTGACCCGTGACGCTTTATTGGAGTGGCGCATCGATCGTCGCCAATGACAAAAGCCTACACGGCTTTTCTTTCAACTGGCGCACACAGGGTACCTCTGCGAAATCGGCTACAACGCTAGCTGCGCTTTCGCACAAAACCCTTCAATAATGCCCAGTATATAGGCGCAGAACCGCTATAACGACCGTTCGCTGTTCAATTACTGCGTTTGCCAATACAGGCCATGTGCTTTTTCTAGCAATTTGCTATCGTGCTTGCACTGCCAAACCCTAAACAGCAACAAAGCTGTGGATTTGTATATAAGAGAACATCAAATGACCGCCGCGCCTTCGAGTATCGCTCCGCCTTCGCGTCCGCTGACCCGCAGTGATTACAAGACACTTTCGTTGTCCGCCCTGGGCGGTGCACTTGAGTTCTATGACTTCATCATCTTCGTATTCTTCGCCGCCGTGGTGGGCAAGTTGTTCTTCCCCGCCGACATGCCCGAGTGGCTGCGGCTGATGCAGACCTTCGGCATCTTCGCCGCCGGTTACCTGGCGCGTCCGCTGGGCGGCATCATCATGGCGCACTTCGGCGACCTGCTGGGGCGCAAGAAGATGTTTACCTTGAGCATCTTCATGATGGCCGTGCCGACCCTGATCATGGGTCTGCTGCCGACGTACGCGCAGATCGGCATCTTCGCGCCGATCCTGCTGTTGCTGATGCGCGTGATCCAGGGAGCGGCCATCGGCGGTGAAGTGCCCGGGGCCTGGGTGTTCGTTTCCGAGCACGTGCCGGGGCGCAACGTCGGCTATGCCTGCGGCACGCTGACCTGCGGCCTGACCAGCGGGATACTGCTGGGGTCGCTGATGGCCACGGCCATCAACAGCATCTATACCCCGGCCGAGGTGTCGGATTACGCCTGGCGGATCCCGTTCCTGATTGGCGGTGTATTCGGTCTGGCGTCGGTGTACCTGCGTCGCTGGCTGCATGAAACCCCGGTCTTCGCCGAGCTGCAGCAACGCAAGGCACTGGCCGCCGAAGTGCCGCTGCGCACGGTGCTGCGCGACCATCGCGGGGCGGTGGCCATCTCCATGCTGCTGACGTGGTTGCTGTCGGCGGGGATCATCGTGGTCATCCTGATGACCCCGACCATCCTGCAGACCCTCTACGGCTTCACGCCCAAGCAGTCGCTGCAGGCCAACAGCCTGGCGATCGTGTTCCTCAGCCTTGGCTGCATCGGCTCGGGCGCGCTGGCCGACCGTTTTGGCGCCGGCAAGGTGTTCGTGTTCGGCAGCCTGGCGCTGCTGGCCACCTCGTGGACCCTGTTCCACAGCCTGCACGATCACCCCGATTGGCTGTTCCCGCTGTATGCGGCGACGGGCCTTTGCGTGGGCGTGATCGGCGCGGTGCCGTACGTGATGGTCAAGGCCTTCCCGGCCGTGGTGCGGTTCTCTGGTCTGTCGTTCTCGTACAACGTGGCCTATGCCATCTTCGGTGGCCTGACGCCGATGGCGGTTACCCTGCTGATGAAATCCAACCCCATGGGTCCGTCCTACTATGTGGCGGCGATCTGCGTGATCGGCTTCGTGTGCGGGCTTTACCTGATAGCCAAGAAGCGCTGATTCCGACGGCCTCGTTCGCCGGTTCTACCGGCGAACGGGGTCCCGCTGGGATGATGGCCATTCATCCTACTGTCACAATCCTTTCATAGAGTGTTCGCACGGCCCACCGATACTGAGCGCCGATTCAACACCCTTTTCTGGATTTGCTAGGAGCAAGGCATGAAACTCACGCGTTTGATGGCCGCCATGACCTTTGTCGCTGCTGGCGTTGCCACGGCCAATGCGGTAGCCGCCGTCGACCCTTCCATCCCTGCCTACGTCAAGACCACCGGCGTGTCGGGCAACCTGTCCAGTGTCGGCTCCGATACCCTGGCCAACCTGATGACCTTGTGGGCCGAGAACTACAAGAAGGAATACCCCAACGTCAACATCCAGATCCAGGCAGCAGGCTCGGCCACGGCGCCCACGGCGCTGATCGAGGGCACCGCCAACCTGGGTCCGATGAGCCGCAAGATGAAGGACACCGAAATGGCGGCCTTCGAACAGAAATACGGCTACAAGCCTACCGCCATTCCCGTGGCCGTCGACGCCCTGGCCGTGTTCGTGCACAAGGACAACCCGATCCAGCACCTGACCATGGAGCAGGTCGACGCCGTGTTCTCGTCCACCCGCCTGTGCGGCGCCAAGGCCGATGTGAAGACCTGGGGCGACCTGGGCGTGACCGGCGACCTGGCCAACAAGCCGGTGCAGCTGTTCGGTCGCAACTCGGTGTCCGGCACCTACGGCTACTTCAAGGAAGAAGCCCTGTGCAAGGGTGACTACAAGCCCAACGTGAACGAACAGCCAGGCTCGGCTTCGGTGGTGCAGTCGATCAGCAGTTCGCTGAACGGCATAGGTTACTCGGGCATCGGCTACAAGACAGCCAGCGTGAAGACCGTGCCGCTGGCCAAGAAGGGCAGCAGCGAGTTCATCGAAGACACCGAAGAGAACGCCCTGAACGGCAAGTACCCGTTGTCGCGCTTTCTCTATGTGTACGTCAATAAGGCGCCGAACAAGCCGCTGGCACCGCTGGAAGCCGAGTTCGTCAAGCTGATGCTGTCCAAGCAGGGCCAGGAAGTCGTGGTCAAGGATGGCTACATTCCCCTGCCCGCCAAGGTCGCTGCCAAGGCGCTGGCCGACCTGGGCCTGAAGGAAGGGGCCGACGTCGCCAAGCAGTGAACGACACCCTGACTTCGTAGGAGCGGTCTGTGGCCGCGAAAAGCGCGCTGCCGTGAAACCTGATGTACCGCGGTGACCGTTTCGCGGCCACGGACCGCTCCTACGGGATCAACCTACATCTATTCGCCGACGGCCCTGTGCCGGACGGCGATTTTGTCGCGTCACCTCATTGTCATGTTTCTGTCATACAGGATCGCTAGGGTGTGCGCATGAACGATCTGGCCAATTCCCCGATGACCCCGACTTCTCCACCCAAGCGCATCGATTTCAACACCCCCGAGATGCAACGCAAGCGGCGCATTCGTGCGCTCAAGGATCGCTTCACGCGTTGGTACGTCCTGGTGGGTGGCTTGGCCGTGCTGGCGGCGATCACGCTGATCTTCTTCTTTCTCGCCTATGTAGTCGTGCCGCTGTTCAAGGGCGCCGACCTGACCGTGGAGCCGCCTCTGCATCCGGCCTGGCTGCAGGACGCCGGTAAACCGCTGGTGTACGCGCTCGAAGAGCAGAACGAGGCGGGCATGCGCGTTTCGGAGCAGGGGGTCGCGCTGTTCTTCAACGCCCAGACGGGCGAAGAGCTGTCGCGCACATCGTTACCCATTCCAGCCGGCGTGACCGTGACTGCCAGCGCCAAGGACCAGCCCGGTACACCGTTGGTGGTACTGGGCTTGTCCAACGGCCAGGCCTTGGTGTTTCGCCACACCTACCGGGTGACCTACCCGGGCGGCAACAAGACCATCACGCCGGCGATCGAATACCCCTATGGCGATGCCCCCATCGCGCTCGACCCCCAGGGCCGCGCCCTGGAGCGGGTCAGTCTCAATGCCAGCGACGCCAGCCTGATTTTGGCCGGCTCGACCGGCGACCAGCTCAACGTGCTGCAGCTCACCCGCGAAGAAAGCATGATGACCGGCGAGGTCACCAACGAGCAGAAGCGCATCGAACTGCCGCAGATGAACCAGGCGGTGAAGGCGATCTTCATCGACCCGCGTCAGCAGTGGCTGTACGTGATCAACGGACGCGCCCAGGCCGATGTTTTCAGCCTGCGTGACCGCAGCATGAACGGCCGCTACAAGCTCAGCGAAAACGCCGACACCCAGATCACCGCCAGCGCGCAACTGGTCGGCGGCATCTCGCTGATCATCGGCGACTCCAAGGGCGGCCTGGCGCAATGGTTCATGGCCCGCGACGAGGACGGCGAGCCGCGCCTCAAGCAGATTCGTACGTTCCAGATGGGCCACTCGCCGATCGTGCAGATCAGCTCCGAACAGCGTCGCAAGGGCTTTACCGCCCTGGACGCTTCGGGCCAGCTGGGCGTGTTCCACAGCACCGCCCACCGTACGCTGCTGGTCGAGCAGGTGGTCGACGGCCCCGGTATCTACGCCCTGTCGCCACGGGCCAACAGGCTCATGGTCGAAGCCAACGGCGCATTGCAGCCTTTGAGCCTGCACAACCCGCATCCCGAGGTGTCGTGGAGCTCGATGTGGAGCAAGGTCTGGTACGAGAACTACGACAAGCCCGCCTATGTCTGGCAGTCGACAGCGGCCAACACCGATTTCGAGCCCAAGATGAGTCTTGCGCCGTTGACCTTCGGTACCTTGAAGGCCGCGTTCTATGCGATGCTGCTCGCCGCGCCACTGGCCATCGCCGCCGCGATCTACACCGCCTACTTCATGGCTCCGGGCATGCGTCGCAAGGTCAAGCCAGTCATCGAGCTGATGGAAGCCATGCCCACGGTGATCCTCGGCTTCTTCGCCGGCCTGTTTCTGGCACCCTATGTGGAAGGCCATCTGCCGGGTATCTTCAGCCTGCTTCTGCTCACGCCGCTGGGCATCCTGAGTGCAGGCTTTCTGGTCAGTCGTCTGCCCGAGTCGATTCGCCTGCGCATCCCGGACGGTTGGGAAAGTGCGATCTTGATCCCGGTGATCCTGCTGGTGGGCTGGTTCGCGCTGTACATGAGCCCGTTCCTGGAAACCTGGTGGTTCGGCGGCGACATGCGCCTGTGGATCAGCAACGACCTGGGCATCACCTACGACCAACGCAACGCGCTGGTAGTGGGCCTGGCCATGGGTTTCGCGGTCATTCCCAACATCTATTCGATTGCCGAGGACGCCGTGTTCAGCGTGCCGCGCGGGCTGACTCTGGGCTCGCTGGCGCTGGGCGCCACGCCGTGGCAGACATTGACGCGCGTGGTGATCCTGACCGCCAGCCCGGGCATCTTCTCGGCGCTGATGATCGGCATGGGCCGGGCCGTGGGCGAAACCATGATCGTGCTGATGGCCACCGGCAACACGCCGGTCATGGAAATGAACCTGTTCGAAGGACTGCGCACCCTGGCCGCCAACGTGGCGGTGGAAATGCCCGAGTCGGAAGTGGGCGGCAGCCATTACCGGGTGCTGTTCCTCTCGGCGCTGGTGTTGCTGTTGTTCACCTTCGTCATGAACACCGCGGCCGAGCTGATTCGTCAGCGCCTGCGCAAGAAATATTCATCGCTTTGAGAAAAGGTAGCCGGCTGTGAAGCAGAACTCCCTGAAAGGCTGGTTCAAGAGCGGCTCGCCCGGTGTCTGGATCAGCGGTGGCGCCGTGTCCATCGCGGTCATCATGACGCTGGGCCTGCTGGCCGTGATCGCTGTGCGCGGTCTGGCGCACTTCTGGCCGGCGGACCTGGTCCACGCCAGCTACAACGTGCCGGGGATGGCCAATCATCTGGTCATCGGCGAGATCGTGCAGCAGGAAGAGGTGCCGCGCGAACGTCTGAAGAGCGCTGGCCTGCCGGTGCCGGACGACGGTCCCGAGTTCATGACCCGAGAGCTGGTCAAGGTGGGCAACCGCGACATCAACGGTGCCGATTTCACCTGGATCGTCGGTGACTGGCTGACCGAACAGAGCACCCCACCCGAATTGCTGGCGCTGGAACGTCGCGAGTGGGGCAATTTCTACGGCTACCTGGTCAACATCAAGGAGCAGGGCAAGGTCGTGGCCGAGGGCGAGGGTGCTTGGCCGGAGCTGCAAAGCCGCATCTTGCGGGTCAGCGACCTGGCGGACGCGCTCGGCCGACTGGAAAAATCCGACATCGGCAAGGTCAACGCCGGGCTTGAGAGGCTGCGTCTGCAAAGCCGTCGCCTGGAGCTCGAAGGCCAGCTCAACCCCGCCGCTCAGGCCGACATGGACGCCGAGCGCGCCGAACTCGATGCGCGCTACAAAGACATCGAAACCCGCCTGGGTGCGCTCCATGCTCAGGTCAACCGCGACAGCATCACGGTGCGCGACGCCAACGGCAAGGAAATCGAGGTCCAGCTGGGCCAGATCGTCCACGCCTATCAGCCCAATGCCATGAGCACGCTGACCAAGCTGGGTTTCTACTTTAACAAGATGTGGGAATTCCTCAGCGACGATCCCCGTGAAGCCAATACCGAAGGCGGGATCTTCCCGGCCATTTTCGGCACGGTGATGATGACCCTGATCATGGCCGTCATCGTCACGCCGTTTGGCGTGCTGGCGGCGGTCTATCTGCGCGAATACGCGAAACAGAATACCGTCACCCGGCTGATTCGCATCGCGGTGAACAACCTGGCCGGTGTGCCGGCTATCGTCTATGGCGTGTTCGGCCTGGGCTTCTTCGTCTATGTGCTGGGCGGCTCGCTCGATCGGCTGTTCTTTCCCGAAGCCCTGCCGGCGCCGACCTTCGGCACGCCGGGGCTGCTATGGGCGTCGCTGACCCTGGCGTTGCTGGCGGTGCCGGTGGTGATCGTGGCCACCGAGGAGGGCCTGGCGCGGATTCCGCGGACCGTGCGCGAGGGCTCCCTGGCCCTGGGTGCGACCAAGGCGGAAACCCTGTGGAAGATCGTCCTGCCCATGGCCAGCCCGGCGATGATGACCGGCATGATCCTGGCGGTGGCCCGTGCCGCCGGCGAGGTGGCCCCGCTGATGCTGGTGGGCGTGGTCAAGCTGGCGCCGTCGCTGCCGCTGGACGGCAACTACCCGTACTTGCACCTGGATCAGAAGATCATGCACCTGGGCTTTCATATCTACGACGTCGGCTTCCAGAGCCCCAACGTCGAGGCGGCGCGACCGCTGGTGTATGCCACCGCATTGTTGCTGGTGCTGGTGATCGCTACGCTGAACCTGTCGGCGGTCTGGATTCGCAACCATCTGCGCGAGAAGTACAAGGCGCTGGACAGTTAGGGGGGGTGTCAGCCAGGTCCTCTTCGCGGGCAGAGCCCGCTCCCACACGCCCGCGAAGAGACCCTCACAGCCTTCAGAATATTTCAACTTAGCACTGAATTTGACAGCCTTTGGAGTCTGCCATGCAGCATGAAAACCCATCCCATGGCATCAACCTGTCGGCCCTGGGACGCGACAAGCAGAGCCTGAACCTGGCCAAGGAGACCGTGGCCATCGAAGTGCCCGGCCTGAGCCTGTTCTACGGCGACAAGCAAGCGCTATTCGACATCGCCATGAACATCCCCAAACAGCGCGTGACCGCGTTCATCGGTCCTTCGGGCTGCGGCAAGTCGACCCTGCTACGCACCTTCAACCGCATGAACGACCTGGTCGACGGCTGCCGCGTGCAGGGCGCGATCAACCTCTATGGCAACGATATCTACCGCAAGGGCGAAGACGTCGCCGAACTGCGCCGCCGCGTCGGCATGGTGTTTCAGAAGCCCAATCCGTTTCCCAAGACCATCTACGAAAACGTGGTCTACGGCCTGCGCATCCAGGGTATCAACAAGAAGCGCATCCTCGACGAAGCGGTCGAATGGGCACTCAGGGGCGCGGCGCTGTGGGACGAGGTCAAGGATCGCCTGCACGAGTCCGCCCTGGGCCTGTCCGGCGGCCAGCAGCAGCGTCTGGTAATCGCCCGCACCATCGCCGTGGAGCCCGAGGTCTTGCTGCTCGACGAGCCCTGCTCGGCACTCGATCCGATCTCCACGCTCAAGGTCGAGGAATTGATCTACGAGCTCAAGTCTAAGTACACCATCGTCATCGTCACCCACAACATGCAGCAGGCGGCACGGGTGTCCGACTACACGGCGTTCATGTACATGGGCAAGCTGGTGGAGTTCGGCGACACCGACACGCTGTTCACCAACCCGGCCAAGAAGCAGACCGAAGACTACATCACCGGTCGCTACGGCTAGGGCTTCGCCGCCGTTGCTGGCATCATCCCGAGCGGACGCACCAAGGATTCGACCCATGATCAGTAAAGAAGGCCTCACCCATCACATCTCGCAGCAGTTCAACGCCGAACTGGAGGAGGTGCGCAGCCACCTGCTGGCCATGGGCGGGCTGGTCGAGAAGCAAGTCAACGACGCGGTCACCGCGCTGATCGAGGCCGACTCCGGCCTGGCCCAGCAGGTGCGCGAGGTCGACGAGCAGATCAACCAGATGGAACGCAACATCGACGAGGAATGCCTGCGCATCCTGGCGCGGCGACAGCCGGCGGCCTCGGACCTGCGGCTGATCATCAGCATTTCCAAATCGGTGATCGACCTGGAGCGCATCGGCGACGAATCCACCAAGATCGCCCGCCGGGCCATTCAGCTGTGCGAGGAGGGCGAGTCGCCCCGTGGCTACGTCGAGGTGCGCCACATCGGCGACCAGGTGCGCATCATGGTGCGCGACGCGCTCGACGCCTTCGCCCGCTTCGACGCCGACCTGGCCCTGTCGGTGGCCCAGTACGACAAGACCATCGATCGCGAGTACAAGACCGCCCTGCGCGAGCTGGTCACCTACATGATGGAAGACCCGCGCTCCATTTCCCGCGTGCTCAACGTGATCTGGGTACTGCGCTCGCTGGAGCGCATCGGCGACCACGCGCGCAACATCTCCGAACTGGTGATTTACCTGGTCCGCGGCACCGATGTACGGCACATGGGCCTCAAGCGCATGAAGCAGGAAGTCGAAGGCACCCTCGACAGCGCTAATGTTCTGGACCAACCTGACGATAAGTAAGAGGGTCCGACACGAACGCCCGGCCTTTGCCGGGCGTTTTTCGTTGTGGGGCGAAGCGAGGCAGCCGTGTGGCCAGCCCCGCCGAACGGCACGTGGCCTTCGGCGCGTGGCGATGCCTGCGCGGTTTTCAGGAGCGGTCGATGAGCAAGATCAGTGTGCTGGTAGTGGATGATGCGCCGTTCATTCGCGACCTGGTGAAGAAATGCCTGCGCAATGCCTTTCCCGGCATCGTCGTCGAGGACGCAGTGAACGGCCGCAAGGCGCAGTCGCTGATGATGCACAACAGCTACGACATGGTGCTGTGCGACTGGGAAATGCCGGAAATGTCCGGCCTTGAACTGCTGACCTGGACCCGCGAGCAGGAAAACAGCAAGACCTTGCCCTTCATCATGGTGACCAGCCGTGGCGACAAGGAAAACGTCGTGCAGGCGATCCAGGCCGGCGTGTCCGATTACATCGGCAAGCCGTTCACCAACGAGCAGCTGATGACCAAGGTCAAGAAGGCCCTGGCCAAGGTCGGCAAGCTACAGGCGCTGGCAGCCGGTGCACCGACGCGCCAACAGGCCGCCTCGGCCTTTGCCAACGATTCGCTGAGTGCGCTGACCTCGGGCCGCGCCGAGCCTGCGCGACCTGTAGCCCCTGCGCCTCGGCCGGCCGCCGCAGCACCGGCCAGTGCGCCAGCTCCAGGCGCGCGAGCCACCGCGCCCATGGGGCGTGGACAAGGCCAACTGCGCCTGCCCGGCGGCAGCCAGCAGTGCGTGATCAAGGCCTTGAGCCTCAAGGAGGCCTTGCTGGTCGTGCGGCGCACCGACACGCTGCCTCAGGTGCTGGAACTGGCCGTGCTCGATCTGGAGCAGGGCGAGAATGCCGAGGTGGCGCGTCTCAACGGCTATCTGCACGCCGTGGCCGCGTTCGAGCCCAAGCCCGACAGCGACTGGCTGCAGCTGACCTTCCGTTTTCTCGACCAGGATGCGCAGAAACTCGACTACGTCTCGCGCCTGATCGCCCGGGGCTCGGTGCAGAAACATTTCGTGCCAGGCGCCTGACAGGTGGCACATTGCCGCTCTGCAGATACCTGCTAATCTTGGCGCACGTTCCCCTTCAGACATCGTCCCCATGGTCTATCGCCTCCTGCTGATCTGCGGCCTGCTCGCGGCCGCTCCCATGGCTCAGGCCGCGACCGTCTACAAGTTCACCAATGCCGATGGCGTCACGTCCTATACCGATCAGCCCGTGCCCGGCGCACGGGTCTTCGTGATGCGCGAGCGCATCGTCGAGCGGATCGACCGGCAGGTTCGTCTGGAAGTGAAGAAAAGCAAGGGCAGCGCCAATTTCATGGTGCGCAACGATCTGTACGCACCCGTCGAGGTCGAACTGAAACTGAGCAAGTTGCGCAACGTGCAGGGTCTGCCGCCCAGCAGCATCCGCCGCGTCGTGCCGGCGCGCAGCAGCGTCAGCCTGGTGACACTGACGGCCCAGCAGGTTGGCAAGCCGCTGGGCTATGTCCAGACTCTGGTGTCTTCCATCGGCGACCCGCAGGGTGAGGCGCACGGCTACCGCTATCCGTTCCCCTGGCGCGGCGGGCCCTTCCGCCTGACCCAGGGGCCCAATGGCACCTACAGCCATTTCGGCGCCAAAGGGCGCTACGCCATGGACATCGCCATGCCCGAAGGCACGCCGATCATCGCAGCGCGCGGCGGTACGGTGATCAAGGTGGAGAACAACCAGACCAACCGCGGCGACAACCCGTCGGGCAACTTCGTGCGCATCCTCCACGAGGACGGCACCATGGGTGTCTATCTGCACCTGATGCGCGGTTCGGTGAGCGTCAAGGAAGGGCAGCAGGTCAGCGTTGGCTCGGCGCTGGCGCGCTCGGGCAACACCGGCAACAGCACCGGCCCGCACCTGCACTTCGTGGTGCAACGCAACGTCGGCCTGGCATTGGAGTCGATTCCCTACCAGTTCGACCGGCCACTGGGCGTACTGCCCAACTTCGCCGTCGGCGGCCAATAACGCCCCTTACAGGAACCACCCCCTGTGGGAGCGGGTTCTACCCGCGAAGAAGCCATCGAGCCCACTGCATATCCCAACGCCCCACTCGCAGGCAGCACTGACCTGCCGCACCTCACTCGATCTTGAGCACCTTGGCCAGGATGATCTTGGGCCCCTTCATCTTCTTGATGATGATGCGCAAACCTTCCACCTCCAGCAGCTCCTCTTCCTCGGGCACCCGCTTGAGGGTCTCGTAGATCAGGCCTGCCAGGGTTTCTGCCTCGATGTGATCCAGGTCCACCCCCAACAGCCGCTCGACCTTGAACAGCGGCGTATCGCCCCGCACCAGCAGCTTGCCGGGTTGATAGGCCAGAATGCCGCGCTCGGCCTTGCGATGTTCGTCCTGGATGTCGCCGACCAGCACTTCCAGCACGTCTTCCATGGTCAGGTAGCCGATGATCTTGCCATCGGCCTCCTCGACCAGGGCAAAGTGCGCGCCGCCCTTGCGGAACTGTTCCAGCAGACGCGACAGCGGCATGTGCCGCGACACCCGTTCCAGAGGACGGGTCAGCTCGGCCAGGTTGAACGACTCGGGCAGGTGGTCGAGCGCGGCCAGTTCCAGCAGCAGATCCTTGATGTGCAGCAGGCCGACGAACTCTTCGCGCTCGGTGTCGTACACCGGATAGCGACTGAACTTGTGGCGACGAAACATCGCCAGGATTTCCTTGAGCGGCGCGTTGAATTCCAGGCTCACCAGGTCTTCGCGCGAGTTGGCCCAATCCACCACCTCCAGTTCGCCCATCTCCACTGCCGAGGCCAGTACGCGCATGCCTTGGTCACTGGGGTCCTGGCCACGGCTTGAGTGCAGGATCAGCTTGAGCTCGTCGCGGCTGTAGTGGTGCTCGTGGTGCGGGCCGGGTTCGCCCTGGCCGGCAATGCGCAGAATGCCGTTGGCACTGGCGTTGAGCAGGTAGATGGCCGGGTACATGGCCCAGTAGAACAGGTACAGCGGCACCGCCGTCCACATCGACAGCAGTTCGGGCTTGCGGATCGCCCAGGACTTGGGCGCCAGCTCGCCGACCACGATGTGCAGGTACGAGATAACGAAGAAGGCGCTGAAGAACGACACGCCCTTGATGACTTCCGGCGACTGCACGCCGACGGCGCCCAGCAACGGTTCGAGGATGTGTGCGAACGCCGGTTCACCGACCCAGCCCAGGCCCAGCGAGGCCAGGGTGATACCCAGCTGGCAGGCGGAAAGGTAGGCATCGAGCTGGCTGTGCACGGTGCGCAGAATGCTGCCACGCCATCCATGCTTCTTGGCGATGGCCTCCACCCGAGTCGAGCGCAGCTTGACCATGGCGAACTCGGCAGCTACGAAGAAGCCGTTGAGCAAGACCAGGAACAGAGCGAAAAGAATCATGCCGAAGTCGGCGAACAGTGACGAAAGGGAGATGCCTGTGGAAGGGTCCATGGTGGCGTTTTACGGTGTCCGTGTGCTGGAGGGGAGTGAGGCGATACCCAGGGTGGGTAATGTGTTTGGCAATGTAACGGCTGGACGGGCCCTTGCCTAGGGGGTGTGCTGATAAGGCAGCCATATGCAGCGTTCTCCCAACACACCGCAGCGCCTGCTTCGCGGCCGATGACCGCTCCCACGACAGGATCGCGCCCTGCGCGGTTACCGAGCCACGACCTGTACCAACGAGAAGTGACACGTGAAGATGCTGCCATGACCCGGCACGCTGCTGATCTCCAGCGTTGCCCGATGGCGCAGCAGCACGTGCTTGACGATGGCCAGCCCCAGCCCGGTGCCACCAGTGTTGGAGGCCCGGCTGGAGTCCACGCGATAGAAGCGCTCGGTCAGGCGCGGCAGGTGCTTGGCATCGATACCGATCCCCGAATCCTGTACCCGCAGATGGGCGCCCTGGGCGTCGGTCCAGCAGCGTACGCGGATGGTCCCCTGTTCCGGCGTGTATTTCACCGCGTTGAAAATCAGGTTGGAAAACGCGCTGCGCAGTTCGGCCTCGCTGCCCTTGAGCAGTACCTCGTTTTCGATGTCCAGGCTGATCGTCTGGTTGCGCGGCCCGGACAGGGCCCGGGCGTCGCTGACGATACTGTGCAGCAGGGCCGTGACCGCCACCGGCAGGTTGTCCGAGGGGTAATCGGTGGCTTCCAGCTTGGCCAGCAACAGCAGGTCGTTGAGCAGGGTCTGCATGCGCACGCCTTGCTGCTCCATCTGCTGCAGAGCCCGGGTCCAGCGCGGGTTCACGTCCTCGACGTTGTCCAGCAGAGTTTCCAGGTAGCCGGTGATCACGGTCAGCGGCGTGCGCAGCTCGTGGGACACATTGGCCACGAAATCCTTGCGCATCTGTTCCAGCTGATGGATGCGAGTCACGTCGCGCACCAGCATCAAGTGTTCGTTGTTGCCATAGCGGGTGATCAGAAACTGCACACGCAGACGGTCATTGACCGGCGAGGGAATCTCCAGCGGCTCGGCGTACTGCTCTTGGGCGAAGTATTCCTTGAAACGCGGATGGCGGATCAGATTGGTCACCGGCTGACCACTGTCCTGGGGTGTCTTGAGCCCCAGCAGGGTCTCGGCGGCGCGGTTCCACCATTCCAGGTTGCCGTCGGCATCGAGCATGATCACGGCATCGCGCAGGGCCGCAGTGGACTCCTGCACGCGATCGATCACGGCCTGCAGACGCCCGCGCGCGCGCTGATCGCGGCGCTGCATGTGATAGATGCTGTCGAACACCTCACCCCACAGGCCATAGCCGTCGGGCGGCGGTTGATCCGGCTGGTGCTCGCGCAGCCAGCGGTGCAGACGCAGCAGCTGCTTGAGCGTCCAGGCCAGGTACACCGCCAGACCCAGCGCCAGACACCAACCGTAATGGCCGGTGATCAGCCCGACCAGCAGGCATCCCGCGACCAGCAACAGCATGTGACGCACGAGGGTGGCATACCAGTCTTGTTTCACGTATCGCGCATCCTATGCTGTGAAAACCTGCCGGTTCAGCTCTTGGTGGAAAAGCGGTAACCGGTGCCGCGCACGGTTTGTACCAGATTTTCGTAGGCGTCGCCCAAGGCCTTGCGCAGCCGACGGATGTGAACGTCCACCGTGCGTTCCTCGACGTAGACATTGCCGCCCCAGACCTGGTCGAGCAACTGCCCGCGAGTGTAGGCACGTTCCTGGTGGGTCATGAAGAACTGCAACAGACGGTATTCGGTAGGGCCCATCTCGGCGGGCTTGCCGTCGATCGTGACCCGATGGCTGATCGGGTCCAGCAACAGACCACCGACCTCTATCGGCGATTCGCCATCGCTGGGGCCGGCGCGGCGCAGCACGGCCTTGAGCCGGGCCACCAGTTCGCGTGGCGAGAACGGCTTGGTGATGTAGTCGTCGGCACCGACTTCCAGCCCCTGGATCTTGTTGTCTTCCTCACCCTTGGCGGTGAGCATGATGATCGGGATATCGCCGGTCAGCTCGTCGCGCTTGAGCCGGCGTGCCAGTTCGATGCCCGAGGTGCCGGGCAGCATCCAGTCGAGCAGGATGAGATCGGGTTTGCGGTCGACGATGATCGCATGGGCCTGCTGCGCGTTCTCCGCCTCGAAGCTGTCGTAGCCTGCCATTTCCAGGGCTACGGCGATCATTTCGCGGATCGGTGCCTCATCGTCGACGATGAGAATGCTCCTGCCAGCCATTGTGCAAACCTCTTGTCATTACCCTGTCATGCGCCGCATTAGATAACGCAATTATTGCAGTCGTGTGACAGCTGCTTGAGCGTATCAAGTTATTCAGACTGTACTAAGCTGTAAATCCCTGTTCATTGATGACGAGAGGCACCCATGAAGACTCGTACGACTTCGGCCTGGACGGCCCTGTGTGGCGCCCTGGCGCTGACGCTGTCCGGCTTGGCCATGGCCGCCGACCACCCGCGCCTGGAGCCGGGCAAGGCGTTCGTCGACAGCCGCGGCATGACGCTCTACACCTATGCCGAAGACGAAGACGGCAAGTCGACGTGCAACGCCGACTGCGCGAAGAACTGGCCGCCGCTGATGGCCGACAAGGGTGCCGCCGACGACGGCGACTGGACCGTGATCAGCCGCGACGATGGCAGCCTGCAGTGGGCCTACATGGGCAGCCCGCTGTACACCTACAAGAACGACAAGAAGCCCGGCGACATCAGCGGTGATGGCAAGAAAGACAACGCCTGGCAGGTCGCCCGTCCCGTCGAAGACTGAACTGCACACCTCGATCCGGCGCGACGGCCAAGGAAGGCGTCAGCGCAGGGCGTAGTCGAGCACAATGCCCAGGAAGATCACCAACCCTACCCAATGGTTGTGCAGGAACGCCCTGAAGCAGGCCATGCGCTCGCGCTCGCGGGTATGCCACCACTGCCAGGCGAAACACAGCGCGGCCACCGCCAGGCCCGTGTGGAACCAGCCGCCGAGGCCGAACCGTGCGCCGGCCAGCAGCAGGCAGGCCAGGGCCAGCCCCTGCAGGATGACAATGATCAGGCGATCGGCGGCGCCGAACAGGATGGCGGTGGACTTCACCCCGATGCGCAGGTCGTCATCGCGGTCGGTCATGGCGTAGTAGGTGTCATAGGCCACGGTCCACAGCAGGTTGGCGATCCACAGCAGCCAGGCGGCCGCTGGCAACTCGCCAGTTTCGGCGGTGAATGCCATCGGCATGCCCCACGAGAACGCCATGCCCAGCACCACCTGCGGGTAGTAGGTGTAGCGTTTCATGAACGGATAGCTTGCCGCCAATATCAAGCCGCCTACCGACAGGCCGATGGTCTGGGCATTGGTGCACAGCACCAGCACGAAACTGATGCCGACCAGCACGGCAAAGAACACCAGCGCTTCCTTGCTGCTGATCTTGCCGCTGACCAAGGGCCGCGCTTCGGTCCGCTTGACGTGGCCATCGACCTTGCGGTCGGCGAAGTCGTTGATCACGCAACCGGCCGCGCGCATCAGCACCACACCGGCGACGAAGATGACCAGATTGGCCAGCGAAGGTCTGCCTTCACCGGCGATCCACAGTGCCCACAGGGTCGGCCACAGCAACAGGTAGACGCCGATGGGCTTGTCCATGCGCGTGAGCTGAATGAAATCCCAGGCGCGCGGATTCAGCCGGTTCAGCGACTTGAGCAGGCTCTGGTACATCAACGGTGCTCCACTGGGTTACGAACCGCTTGCCACACAGGGGGCAGGAAGACTTCGGCGACCAGCACCGCCAGCGACCCCCGGTCGAAGCGCGAGCGTCTGGCCCACAGCCCCTCGCTGGCCTGCTGGGCAGGTAGCCACCGGGCCGGGTAGCGGCAGGTCTGAATGGGACCACGAACGAAGGCCGGATCGCAGAACAGCAGCTCGCCCAGCGAACGGTTGCCCAACGCCTGCAGGTCCAGGTCGCTGGCCTGCAGGCTGCTGCGCGCTGCCACGCTGCGGGCGAACACCCAGGGCTCGCCGTGGCCGAGCAGACAGACCTCGCGTACCCAGCCTTGGCTGCCTGACGGCACATCCAGAGCCAGGCATTCTTCATCACGCAGCGGTTGCCAGTCCTGCAGCAGCACGCGGACGCTGAAATGGTCATCGCTGAGCTGAATCAAACGGCGGGTCAGGGAGCCTGGATCGAACAGCCAGTCGCGTACCAGCGGGTCGGCGTCGGCCAGGCATTGCCAATCGGGGGAGGGGAATCCTGAATGGGGCACGGTAGTGAATCGGGTCGGCTGGAAAGACGTCGACTTTATCATGTTTGCCGGTACCGATTGGCCGCCCCCGCCTGATGAAGCTTGCATCGCGCGACGTTGATCAGTACAAACCGCGAGAGCCGGGCGACAACGTCTTACCATCGAGCGCCCGCCAGATCGCCTGAATACCGAGGGAACATGATGAAGAAGTGGCAATGTATCGTCTGTGGCTTGATCTATAACGAAGCCGACGGCTGGCCCGAGGATGGCATCGCTGCCGGCACCCTTTGGCAAGACGTGCCCGAAGACTGGCTGTGCCCCGACTGCGGCGTGGGCAAGATGGATTTCGAAATGATCGAAATCGGTTGAGGGTGACCCGCATTCGGGTGCCGTATTGCCGATAGGCGCCGTTCTGTCGGAATAACCCGCACTTTGCCGTAACAAACCCGTGGCAGACACTGGCGCGCCCTCGTGCAGCGTGCCATTCTCACTCCGTCTGCCGCAGCGTAGAGCCTGCGGCGAGTTGGGCGTTGCCGTCCACCAGGCAGTCGCCAATAAAAACAAAAACCGCCATAAGAGGCTTCACCATGCGTAAACCAGAGCTCGTAGATGCCATTGCTGAAAAAGCGGACCTGACCAAGGAACAGGCCAACCGCGTCTTGAATGCCGTACTCGAAGAAATCACTGGCGCATTGCACCGCAAGGACAGTGTCACTCTGGTCGGTTTCGGCACCTTCATTCAGCGCCACCGCGGCGCCCGCACCGGCAAGAATCCGCAGACCGGCGAGCCGGTGAAGATCAAGGCCAGCAATACCGTTGCCTTCAAGCCTGGGAAGTTTCTCAAGGACAGTGTGAACTGATCCACCTGGCACCGCGCTGCTGAGCGCCGCCCGCCATGGCACCCGGTCCGCCGGGTGCCTGCGACATACCTGCCGCCATAACGGCCAGATAGCCTGCCCCGCCTTAGCCGGACTGCCTTGAACGGGGCATTGCCGGTACACTCGCCGCCACTTTCCCGCGCCGAGACTTCGCCATGAAATTCCGTTTCCTGCTCTGGGCCATGGGCCTGATGATGGCCCGCGCCAGCCGCAACAACCCAGCCTTCGCCCAGCAGCTCAAGGACAAGGACCTGGTGTTTCAGTTACAGACACTGGACGGCAAGATCGCGCGGCACTTCATCGTCCGCGATCAACGGGTGAGCAGCCGCAGCGGCAGCGTGGAACAGCCGGCCTTCGCGATTGCCTTCAAAGACGCCAAGTACGGCTACGACACCCTGCAGGCCAGCAACAAGCAACTGGCGTTCATGCAGGGCATTCAGGACAAGCACATCCAGATCAAGGGCAACCCGGCGCTGGTCGTGTGGTTCCAGGGCGCGATGAAATACCTCAAGCCCAGAAAGCGCTGAGGTCACCGCGCACCTGTCAGTCGAACTGGTGGGCCAGCTCGCGCAGCAGCGCTTCGGCTTCCAGCACTTTACTGACTACCGCTTCGGCCTTGTCTCGGCTCAGTTCCAGGCGCTCGAACAAGGCATCCGGAATGTACTGATCGCCGCTGCCGATGCCGCGGCTGCGCAACAGGCGAATGGCCAGGCACACCAGATTGGCGTAGGCGGCGTGCTCGCCGGTGTAGCTGGGGTCGTGCTGGAACCGTAGCGCGGTGCTCAGTTCTTCCGGCATTTCCCAGTAGCGCATCAGCCAGGCGCCCATCTGCTCTCGCGTCACGCCCAGCAGATGCTGCTCGATGAAATCATGCTGCAGGTGCGGATTGACCTCGAGATGGCGGCAGATCAGCTGGAAATGCGGCGGAAACAGGTGGGCTAGCAGCAGATAGCCGAAGTTGTGCAGCAAGCCGGCCAGGTAGGTGAGGCCTGCTTCCGGGCGGCTGGCCCGAGGCATGGCACGGGTCAGGCCTTCGATCACTGCAGCCACATAAATGGACTGATGCCAGTGTGGCGTGGCCTGACGCGGATGATCCTTGGGCATGTTCAAGGTCTTGCCCAAGGCCAGACCCAGCGCCAGATTGATTACCAGATCGAAACCCAGCACGCGAACGATGGCGTCCTCCACCGAACGAATCTTGCCCGGTGAGGCGTAATAAGGTGACGCGGCCCAGCTGACCACCTGCGCGGCCAGCGCTGGATCGGTTTCAACCACACCGGTGATGTCGTCGATGGTGGCATTGGGGTCAACCCGCAGCTTGATGATCTTCTGTGCCGTTGTTGCCAGGGGAGGAATCTCGATGGTCGATTCCAGACGCTGTTGGATACGCCGTGCAGTGAAATTCTGCACCGCGCGGGTGATTTCCTTGCCGTCGTCATCGGGACGATCCAGGTTGGGACGGACATTGGCCAAGGGTTGGCCAAAAGAGCCGGAACTGGCTTTGGTCAGCATCTTGCGGAAATCATCGCCGCTCAGTTCGAGCCACCCGCCGGGTTCGCCGGAGCTGACCAGCAACGTGGGTTCGAGCATCAAGCGCTCGTCGTACAGGCACGGCGAACTGGTCAGGATTGGCAGGCCCGGCAGCAAGGCCAGCTGGTGCTTGCCCAGCATAGCGGTCAGGCGCTCCTCGGACACGGCCGTGAGCTTGCGCCCGGTCAGCTCGGTCAAGCGATTCAGGTCCAGCAACTGACTCTGGGGAAACAGCACCATGAGTGCCCCGACCTCATCGGCCAGCAGAACCGCCTGGATCGTGCGGCCGGCATCGGCGGCGGTCACCTGTCGTGCATCTACCGCGGTCCAGGCGATGCCCGAATCGTTGAGCATCTTCTGGATCACGGAGGGGACGGGCGAAGTGACGGCTTCCAGCGCAAGTTCATTCATGGTCTGCATCCATTGTCCTACATTCGCCTCAGTATACTCAGCTTGCCCAGGAAACCGAGACCTGTATCACACAAGTTTCTGGAGCGCTTCAGACCTGACCGTACTGCTGCCCATGCCGCAGCCAGCGCTCGAGCAGCGGCGTGACATGGCCGGGCCAGCGTTCGATGAGCACCTGGGCCGCTTCGCGTACCGCCGGCAGCAAGTCGGCGTCGCGCATCAGGTCGGCGACCTTGAACTGCAGCAGGCCCGTTTGCCGGGTGCCCAGCATCTCGCCGGGACCGCGCAGTTGCAGGTCCTTTTCGGCAATCACGAAGCCGTCGTTGGTTTCGCGCATGATGCCCAGTCGTTCCCGACCGATCTGCGACAGGGGCGGGTGGTAGAGCAATACGCAGTGGCTGGCGGCGCTGCCACGACCGACGCGTCCGCGCAGCTGATGGAGCTGGGCGAGCCCCAGGCGTTCCGGGTTCTCGATGATCATCAGGCTGGAATTGGGCACATCCACCCCAACTTCGATCACGGTGGTGGCCACCAGCAGTTGCAGATTCCCGGCCTTGAACCAGGCCATGACCTCTGCCTTTTCGGCAGGCTTCATGCGCCCGTGGATCAACCCGACCCGCAGCTCACCCAAGGCCAGGGTAAGCTCTTCGAAAGTACTTTGCGCGGCCTGGCAGGTGAGTTCTTCGGACTCCTCGATCAAGGTGCAGACCCAATAGGCCTGGCGGCCTTCGGCGCAGGCGGCGCGTACCCGCTCCACCACCTCGGGGCGACGGCTGTCGGCCACCAGCACGGTGTTGACCGGCGTACGTCCAGGCGGCAGCTCGTCGAGTACGGAGGTGTCGAGGTCGGCGTAGGCACTCATCGCCAACGTCCGCGGGATCGGCGTAGCAGTCATGATCAGCTGGTGCGGGCACATCGTTCCGTCCACGCCTTTCTGCCGCAACGCCAGGCGTTGCTGGACGCCGAAACGGTGTTGCTCATCGATGATCACCAAAGCCAACCGGGCGAACTGCACCTCGGCCTGAAACAGGGCGTGGGTACCCACCACCATCGGCGCGCCACCGGCGATACGCTCGAGTGCGCCGACCCGTGCCTTGCCCTTGAGCTTGCCGGCCAGCCAGGCCACTTCGATGCCCAGCGGTTCGAGCCAGCGCTGGAAGGTGATGAAGTGCTGCTCGGCGAGAATCTCGGTCGGCGCCATCAGCGCCACCTGATAACCCGCCTCCAGTGCCTGCAAGGCGGCCAGGGCCGCCACCACGGTCTTGCCGGCACCGACGTCGCCCTGCACCAGGCGCAGCATCGGCTCGGGCTGGCTCAGGTCGTAGGCGATTTCCGCACCCACCCGACGCTGTGCACCGGTAGGCGCAAACCCAAGGTTGTCCAGGTAGCGCACCGGCAGGTCCCGGGCCATGGGCAGGGCAGGCGCGCGTTGGGCACGCAGGCTTTCGCGAAGGCGCTGCTGGGACAGCTGATGGGTCAGCAGCTCCTCGAAAGCCAGGCGGTGCTGGGCCCAGTGATGACCCACTGCAAGCTCTTCGAGGTCGGCGTCCGGCGGCGGGCGGTGCAGGTAGCGGATTGCTTCATCCAGAGGGGCCAGTTGGTGCTCGCGCGCCAGCTCCAGCGGCAACCAGTCGGGCAGGCTGCGCGGCCCCAGCAGGTCGAGGGCCTGCTGCGACAGCTGGCGCAAACGCTGTTGGGTCAGGCCTTCGGTGGTCGGGTAGATGGGCGTCAGGTTCTGCTCGACCGGGATGTCTTGCTCCCCGGTCAGAACGCGGTATTCGGGGTGGTAGATCTCCAGCCCCGAGGCACCGGGCCGTGCTTCGCCATAGCAGCGCACATGCGTGCCGCGCTTGAGCGCTTCCTTCTGGGCATTGCTGAAGTGATAGAAGCGCAGGCTCAGCGAGCCACTGCCGTCGCCAAGGCGCACCAACAGGCTGCGGCGCTTGCCCATGGACACGTCGGCACCGCTGACCACCCCCTCGATGACCGCATCCTGGCCAGGGCGCAACGCCCCGATCGGGACTACCCGGGTGCGGTCCTGATAGCGCAGGGGCAGGTGGAACAACACATCCTGGAGGTTTTCGAGACCCACCTTGGCGAGTTTTTCCGCCATCGCCTCGCCCACGCCCTTGAGCGCAGTGACCGATACCTGAGCCAGCTCGGTCATGGCGCGTCGCGGCCCACCGGTTTGGCCACCGAGCACAGACGGATCGAATCGGCGAGGATCTCGATGGCCTTGGGCCGCGGAAAGCTGGCGCGCCAGGCGATCGCCACGGTGCGGAACGGGGTCGGTGGGGTCAGTGGCCGGACTTCGATGACGCCAGGCGCATAATGATGGCTGTCGACGGCCGACAACGGCAGGATCGAAACACCCAGGCCGGACGCAACCATGTGCCGGATGGTTTCCAGCGAGCTGGATTCGACGGTGGTGTGCTTGGCGCCTTCCGAGCCCTTGGTCAGGGTCGGGCAGGCTTCCAGAACCTGATCACGGAAACAGTGACCTTCACCCAGCAGCAGCAGGCTCTTGTCGTTGAGCAGGCCCGAATCGATGGTTTCCTTGCGCGTCCAGGGGTGATCCGCAGGCATCAGCACGTAGAACGGCTCGTCATAGAGCGGCAGGGTCAGTACATCGGCTTCGTTGAACGGCAGGGCGATGATCACCGCGTCCAGCTCACCATTGCGCAGCTTGTCGCGCAGGATGTGAGTGAAGTTTTCCTCGATGTACAGCGGCATCTGCGGCGCCACGCGGTGCAGTTGCGGGATGAGGTGTGGGAACAGGTACGGGCCGACGGTATAGATGGCGCCGACCTTGAGCGGGGCAGTGAGCTGGTTCTTGCCGGCCTGAGCCAGCTCGCGGATACCCTGGGCCTGTTCGAGCACCTTCTGTGCCTGAGCCACGATGCCTTCGCCGACCGGGGTCAGGCGTACGGCGCTCTTGCTGCGCTCGAAGATCAGCACGCCGAGCTCGTCCTCGAGCTTCTTGACGCCGACCGAGAGAGTGGGCTGGCTGACATGGCAGCGCTCGGCCGCGTGGCCGAAGTGTTGCTCCTGAGCCAGGGTAACGATGTAGCGCAATTCTGTGAGGGTCATAACGTGCGTCCATGAAGTTGCGAGCCCAGCATAGCGGCTGCAACCGATAGACGCACGTTATCAACGGCGCTGAAACGCATCAAATTATGCGAATCAGCGCTTGTCCAGCGAGTAAACGAAGGGCGCGACCACTTCCAGGCTGCCATTGACCAGAATCTCGGCCGGTGGCTTGGGCAGCGGTTGCGCCCGACGGATCATCTCCATGGTCGCGCGGTCCAGTGCCGCGCTGCCCGAACCTCCTGCCAGGGAGTACGACAGTACCCGGCCTTCGGCATCCACCACGAAGCGCAAGCGGTTAACCCCGGTCATACCGCGACGACGCGCGTCCTCCGGATACTTCTTGTACTTGGCCAGATGGCGCAGCAGATCGCCCTGCCAGCTGGGCAGCGCATTGCTGTTGGACGGCGGACTGGGCGCAGGCGCTGCCGGCTTGGCCGGTTGTGGCGGCGCCGGACGGCTGTCGACGGTCTGCTCGGCCGGCGGCTGCTCCTTGGGCGGCTCGGGTTTCTTCTCGACCTTGGGCGGCTGCGGTTTTGGTTTGGGCTTGGGCGGCGTCGGCTTGGGCACCGAGATCGTCGGCTTGGGCGCTTCCGCCAGCTTGGGCAATGGGTCCTCGACCACCGGCTCGGGCGGTGGCGGCGGCGTGACGACCTGCGGCGGCGGAGGGGGTGCCGGTTCGGGCAGCGGCGCCATCTCCACCATCATGGCCTGCGGCGGCAGCTCGATGGGCTGCGGCGCGGGCCAGTTCAGGGCAACCACGATGGCCGCAGCGTGCACGCCGAGGACGACCGCCAGGCTGGCAACATAACGCGTCGTTTTCTGGCGCGTCGTGATCATTGCTTGGCTGCCGTCTCGAGGCCGACCAGGCCTACCTTCAGGTAGCCCGCGCCGCGCAGGGTGTTCATCACTTCCATCAGGTCGCCGTAATCCACGCCCTTGTCGGCCTGGAAGAAGATGGTCGTGTCCTTGTTGCCGTGGGTCTTGGCGTCGAGGATCTGGCCCAGCTGCGTGCGCTCGACCTTGTCGTCGCCCACGTACAGGTTCTGGTCGGCCTTGACGCTGAGGAACACCGGCTTTTCGGGCCGCGGCGCCGGCTTGGCGGTCGAGGCGGGCAGGTCGACCTTGATGTCAACCGTCGCCAGGGGGGCTGCGACCATGAAGATGATCAGCAGCACCAGCATGACATCGATGAACGGCGTCACGTTGATTTCATGGTTCTCGGCGAGATCATCGCCGCCTTCGTTCAGGTGCAGGCCCATAGGTCAGCCCACCTTGACCATCTGCGGCTGAGCTGCGCGCTCGCCTGGCTGGTGATCGAGGTCACGGCTGACCAGCAGCAGCACTTGTGCCGAAGCGTCCGAGACCTGCGCCTTGTAGCCGGCGATGGAGCGGGCGAAGACGTTGTAGATGACCACTGCCGGGATGGCCGCGACCAGGCCCAGTGCGGTGGCAAGCAGGGCTTCGGCGATGCCGGGTGCGACCACGGCGAGGTTGGTGGTCTGGGTCTTGGCGATGCCGATGAAGCTGTTCATGATGCCCCACACGGTGCCGAACAGGCCGACGAAGGGCGCGGTGGAACCGATGGTGGCCAGCACGCCGGTGCCCATGCTCATGTTGCGACCGCAGGCGGCGACCAGACGCTCGAGACGGAAGCTGACCCGCTCCTTGATGCCTTCACGTTCGCGCGCGTTGGCCGACAGGTGCATCTCTTCGAGGGCATCGTGCACCAGCAGGTTGGCCAGGGTGCCTTTGCGCGACGCGGTTTCGCTCGCCTGCTTGAGGGTGGCGGCTTTCTTCAGCGCGGCGATTTCACCCTTGAGGCGACGCTTGGCGCCCAGCAGCTCGAAGCCCTTGGCGATCCAGATGGTCCAGGTGATGATCGAGGCGATGGCCAGGCCGATCATCACGGCCTTCACCACGATGTCCGCGTTCTGGTACATGCCCCACGGCGACAGGTCGTGACCCATGCCCAGGGTGGTGTCTTCGGCCAGCGCCTGTTCGGCCGGCGCGGGTTGATCGGCGCTCGGTGCAGGCGTGGCGGCGGGCTGCGATGCCGGTGCGGCTTGCGCAGGCGCTGCAGTCGCGTTACTGGCAGGTGCATTGCTCGGCGCAGTGGCGTCGGCGAATGTCAGCGGAGCGATGGCCAGGCCCAGCAGCAACGCTGCAATGGCACTCCACGCGCGTGGCTGGCTTGGCGAAGCGGAAGGGTGTTTGCGAATCATGCTGGCCGGACCTGAGAAGAGAAAGAAAAGGGGTGCACGTTCTTCAAGGCCTCGCGAAAGACCGAGAACAGATTGGGGCGGTATTATTGCAAGTAATTCTTGTTAGCAAAAGTAATAATGTAACTTATTTAATACCACTGGCCGCAAAACCTCGGCTAAGGGTAGGCTCGGTGCCTGACTTTCAGGAGCCTTGCGCATGACTTCACCCACTGTATTGATCGCCGGTTGCGGCGATATCGGCAGCCGCGTCGCACGCCGCCTGCTGGCGTCGAACTGGCGCGTGCACGGTCTGCGTCGGCACATCGAGCAGTTGCCTGACGGTGTGCTCGGCGTCGCTGCCGACCTGCACCAGGCGCAGTGCCCCGAGGCCTGGCCACGCGAGCCCGTGGATTACCTGCTGTATTGCGTGGCCGCCACGCAACACGACGAGCCGGGCTATCAAGCCGCCTATGTCGACGGCTTGCGCCATGTATTGAGCTGGCTGGCAGAGCACCGGCAGACGCCCAGACGCCTGTTCTTCGTCTCCAGCAGTAGCGTGTATGGACAGAGCGAAGGGGAATGGGTCGATGAGACCTCGCCGGTAACGCCCAGCGGGTTTTCCGGGCGCCTGATGCTCGAAGCCGAGCAACTGGCATTGAGCGCGCCTGAACCGGCGACCGTCGTGCGCCTGACCGGCATCTATGGGCCCGGGCGCGAGCGTCTGGCTGGGCAGGTACGCGAGGGTTATCAGGTCGCGTCGCAGCCGCCGCTGTACGGCAACCGCATTCATGCCGACGATGCCGCTGGGCTTTTGACGTTTCTGCTGGAAGCGGATGCTCGGGGCGTCGGGCTGGATGATTGCTACATAGGCGTCGACGATGCCCCGGCCCCGTTGCACGAGGTGGTGGATTGGCTGCGCACGTATCTGGACGTCACCCAGCGCTCGCAGACCCAGAGCATCCGCCGCACCGGTTCCAAGCGCTGCAGCAATGCGCGTGCACGCGCCTTGGGCTGGACGCCGCAGTACCCCACCTATCGGGAAGGGTATGCAGCCTTGCTGAGCCGGTAGCCTCGCCTCGTCCCGGTGCTACTTGCTGAGCAACCAGCGCCGGGTGCCTGGGACCAGGTTGGGCATTTCATCGTCCTGGGCCTGGTTGAGCGCCTGGAGGATTTCCAGCTGATTGCCCTTGCGGCGGAAGATGAAGGCATTGCCGCGCTGTTGCTGTTCCAGCCACATGCTGTCGAACTCGCCGCTCATGGCCGCGCAGTCGCCCGCCAGGCACAACGCGTAGCGATCCAGGCCCGCCAGGCCATCGATGCGTCCGTCGGGCAGGAAATGAGCCACGCCGCCCTGGCCCGGGCCCTCGACGACTTTCCAGTCGCCGCCCATGTAGGCGGTGTACAGCGCCTGCTCGAAGGTCGCGCCCACCGGCGTGTCCGCACGCGCTGGGGTGGCCGACTTGCTGAACGTTTGCACCGGGGCGTTATCGCTCGCTGCTTGTTGCAGGGTATCGCCGTCGATTTTCAGGGTGTCTTCACCGTTGCCGTAGAAGTCCACCTTGAACTGGCCATCGGCCTGGGGCACCAGCTTGCCTTCACCCTCTTCGAAGCCATTGCTGAAACGAGCCTGACCGGCCACGGTGTCGATCGACCATTCCAGTGTCGGGCCGTTGGCCAACAGCGCCTGGCGCAGGCTTGCGCCCTTGGCGGCGGCATCGATGGCTTTCTGATTGATCCAGACGCCGTTGGGGTCGACGTTTTCGTGGCTGGCGCAGCCGCCCAGAAGCAGGGCGGCCAGAGATAGGGCGAGCGCGTGACGCATGAAGGAAGTCCTTGCTGGCGAATGGCGCTGCAGACGATTGCCGCAGCGCGCGGGGCGGCTTATTCGATGACCAGGATAGCGTCCATTTCAACCTGCGCGCCTTTGGGCAGGGCAGCGACGCCAATGGCGGCGCGGGCAGGGTAAGGCTGCTGGAAGTAGCGGCCCATCACTTCGTTGACGGTGGCGAAGTGGCTCAGATCGGTCAGGAAGATGTTGAGCTTGACGATGTCCTTGAACGAACCGCCGGCAGCCTCTGCCACTGACTTGAGGTTCTCGAACACCTGCACGGTCTGAGCCTCGAAGCCTTCGACCAGCTCCATGGTGGCAGGGTCCAGTGGAATCTGGCCGGACATGTAGACGGTATTGCCTGCCTTGATGGCCTGGGAGTAGGTACCGATGGCAGCCGGGGCCTTGTCGCTGGTGATTACGGTCTTGGTCATGAACAGCTCCTTGAAATGAAGGTTCCGCGCCTCAGGCCCGCACGCGCGTGAGGCGGGTGACGCCAGCCAGGGCGCGCAGTTTCTTGATGACACGGGCCAGGTGGACGCGATCGTGCACGCTGACCACCAGCTGGACCACGCTGATGCGGCCATCGCGTTCGTCCATGCTGATCTTCTCGATGTTGCCGTCGGCGGCGTTGACGCTGCTGGCCAGCAACGCGATCAGACCGCGCTGGTGTTCGAGCTCCACACGCAGCTCGACATTGAACTCGCCGGTGACGTCCTTGGCCCAGCCCAGCTGGATGCATTTTTCCGGGTTGTGGCGGATTTCGCTGATGTTGCGGCAGTTTTCCAGGTGAACAACCATGCCCTTGCCCGCCGACAGGTGACCCACGATCGGATCGCCGGGGATGGGCGTGCAGCATTTGGCATAGCTGAGCACCAGGCCCTCGGTACCGCGAATGGCCAGCGGCCCTTCGGGGCTGGGCAACTGCTCGCCGCCATCGGTCGCCAGCAGGCGTCGCGCCACGACATAGGCCATGCGGTTGCCCAGGCCGATGTCTTCGAGCAGGTCTTCGATCAGCTCCAGGCGGTACTCGGCCAGCATGGCTTGAACGCGCTCGGCGGGAATCTTGTCCAGCGCGCTGTCGAAACCGTTGAGCACCTTGTTCAGCAGGCGTTCGCCCAGGTTCACCGATTCCGAGCGACGTTGCAGCTTCAGGGCATGGCGAATATGGGTGCGGGCCTTGCCGGTGACCACGAAGTTGAGCCAGGCAGGGTTGGGGCGTGCGCCGGGTGCGCTGACGATTTCCACCGTCGAACCGCTCTGCAGTGGCTCGGACAGCGGCGCCAGGCGTCGGTTGATGCGGCAGGCGATGCAGCTGTTGCCCACGTCGGTATGCACCGCATAGGCAAAGTCCACCGCCGTGGAACCCTTGGGCAGCTCCATGATGCGGCCCTTGGGCGTGAACACGTAGACCTCGTCCGGAAACAGATCGATCTTCACGCTCTCGATGAATTCCAGCGAGTTGCCGGCACGTTGCTGCATTTCCAGCACACCCTTGACCCACTGACGGGCACGGGCATGGGTGCCCTTGGGTTGTTCGTCGTCGCTGGACTTGTACAGCCAGTGGGCGGCGATGCCGTTGTTGGCCATCTCTTCCATTTCACGGGTGCGGATCTGGATTTCGATCGGTACGCCGTGCATGCCGAACAAGGTGGTGTGCAGCGACTGGTAGCCGTTGGCCTTGGGGATCGCGATGTAGTCCTTGAAGCGGCCTGGCAGGGGCTTGTACAGGTTGTGCACGGCGCCCAGCACGCGGTAGCAGGTGTCGACCTTGTCGACCACGATGCGGAAGGCGTACACGTCCATGATCTCGTTGAAGGCACGGCGCTTGCCGCGCATCTTCTTGTAGATGCCATAGATGTGTTTCTGGCGACCGCTGACATCGCCCTCGATGCCATCCACCGAGAGGCAATGGGCCAGGGAATTTTCGATCTTGTTGACCAGTTCCTTGCGGTTGCCGCGGGCGCGCTTGACCGCCTGGTAGATGCGCGCCGAGCGCATCGGGTACATGGCCTTGAAGCCCAGGTCCTCGAATTCGACGCGCACGTTGTGCATGCCCAGCCGGTTGGCGATGGGCGCGTAGATTTCCAGGGTTTCCTTGGCGATGCGCCGACGCTTCTCGCCGGACAGCACTTCGAGGGTGCGCATGTTGTGCAGGCGGTCGGCCAGCTTGACCAGGATCACGCGGATGTCCCGGGCCATGGCCATGGCCATCTTCTGGAAGTTTTCCGCCTGAGCCTCGGCCTTGGTCTCGAAGTTCATCTGGGTCAGCTTACTGACCCCGTCGACCAGATCGGCCACGGTTTCGCCGAACTGGGCACTGAGTGCTTCCTTGGCGATACCGGTGTCTTCGATCACATCGTGCAGCATGGCCGCCATCAGGCTCTGATGGTCCATGTGCATGTCGGCGAGAATGCCTGCCACCGCCAGCGGGTGCGTGACGTAGGCTTCGCCGCTACGACGGCGTTGGCCGTCGTGGGCTTGTTCGGCGTAGAAGTACGCTCGGCGGACCAGGTTGACCTGTTCCTTGCCGAGGTAGGTCGACAAGCGATCGGCGAGGGCGTCTATGCTCGGCAAGAGGAAACCTCCTGCCGATGTGGGATAGAACCTCGCGCCGTACAGCGTCGACCAGGCATGGACTTAGACGGCCTCGTTGGCCTCGTCTTCGAACGCTGCGAAGAGGGGTTCGTCTTCAACGATTTCAGCTTCAGCGATAGCAGCATAGTCGATCAGGCCTTCGGCGATTTCACGCAGGGCTACCACGGTAGGCTTGTCATTTTCCCACGCCACTTTCGGCTCTTTGCCGCCGGTCGCCAGCTGGCGAGCGCGTTTGGTGGAGAGCATGACCAGCTCGAAACGGTTATCCACGTGTTCTAGGCAGTCTTCAACGGTTACGCGGGCCATGGTCTTCCTCGTAGCAAATGCGATTATGCGCGCGGCCCGGATGGGCGAGCGGACTCGATAGTTTAAAAAATCACCAGCGTTTAGGGAAGCTTTGTTTTCAGGCGAGCAGTTCGGCCAGCAAATCGCCGTGCTTTTGCTGCTGTGCCTGCTGCTGCAGGCGGTTGGCGCGAAACACCGCTTTGAGGTCTTCCAGGGCCGAGGCAAAGTCGTCGTTGATGATCAGGTAGTCGTATTCGACGTAGTGGCTCATCTCGCTGACCGCTTCGCGCATGCGCGTCTCGATGATCTCGTCGCTGTCGGTGCCGCGGTTGGTCAGACGCTGGCGCAGCGCCAGTTGCGAAGGCGGCAGAATGAAGATCGAGCGGGCCGAGGGCATCAGCCGACGCACTTGCTCGGCACCCTGCCAGTCGATTTCCAGGATCAGGTCGTGGCCTTCGTCGAGGGTCTGCTGCAGATGGCTCTGGGACGTGCCGTAGAGGTTGCCGAACACCTCGGCCTGCTCCAGGAAGTCGCCGTGGCCGATCATGTCGATGAAGGTTTCGCGGTCGACGAAGTGATAGTTCACGCCACAGACCTCGCCCGGACGCATGGCGCGGGTGGTGTGCGAGACCGAGACGCGAATGGATGGCTGGGCGTCGATCAGGGCCTTGACCAGGCTGGTCTTGCCCGCGCCCGAGGGAGCCGAAACGATGTAAAGGGTGCCGGTGCTGTGGGTCATGAAAGGGTGGCCTTACTCAATGTTCTGCACTTGTTCACGCATCTGCTCGATCAACACCTTGAGGTTGACGGCAGCCTGCGTACTGCGTGGGTCGAAGGCTTTGGAGCCCAGGGTGTTGGCTTCGCGGTTGAGTTCCTGCATGAGGAAATCCAGGCGTCGGCCGGCGGCGCCGCCAGCCTTGAGCACGCGCCGCACTTCGGTGACGTGGGTGGTCAGGCGGTCGAGTTCTTCGGCCACGTCGCTTTTCTGTGCCAGCAGGACCATTTCCTGCTCCAGGCGCTGCGGGTCGAGTTCGGCCTGCAGGTCGGCGCAGCGGTCGAGGATCTTCTGCCGTTGCGCGCTGAGCATCTGCGGCACCAGGCTGCGCAAGGTGGCGACCTCGCTGCTCATGGCGTCGAGCCGGTCGTTGATCAGCCGGGCCAGTTCGGCGCCTTCGCGCACGCGGCCATTCTTGAGTTCGGTCAGCGCCTGGGCGAACAGTTCGTTGGCCGCCGTGCTCAGAGCCTGGGGATCGCTGGCGTCGGCCACCAGCACGCCGGGCCAAGCCAGCACTTCCAGCGGGTTGAGCGCGGCAGGCTGCTTGATCAGGGCGGCAACGGTCTCGGCGGCGGCTATCAATTGCGTGGCGCGCTCGCGATCGACCTGCAAGGGTTGGCCGCTGGTGTCCTCGGTGTAGCGCAGGGTGCATTCGACCTTGCCGCGCGACAGGCCCTGGCGCAGTGCTTCGCGCACCGAACCTTCGAGGTCGCGCAGGGCCTCGGGCAGGCGCAGATGCGGCTCCAGATAGCGATGGTTGACCGAACGTAGCTCCCAGCTCAGGGTGCCTTGGGCCGCGGCTCGTTCGCAACGCGCGAAGGCGGTCATGCTGTGCACCATGGGGGAGAAACCTCGCAGACGATGGACGATGAATCGAGGCGCGGGATTGTAGCGCAACCTGGCGCCGGCTCCCAATGCTGGCGCGATCTGCGGGGGCGGGACGGGCAATTCATGGTCGAACGCCCTATAATGCCCGCCAGATTTGAGTCCAGTACAGGTATCCCGATGAAACGTCCAAGTGGTCGCGCCGCCGATCAGCTCCGCTCGATCCGCATCACTCGCAACTACACCAAGCACGCCGAAGGGTCTGTCTTGGTAGAGTTCGGCGACACCAAGGTGATCTGCACCGTCAGCGTCGAAAACGGCGTGCCGCGCTTCCTCAAGGGTCAGGGCCAGGGTTGGTTGACCGCCGAATACGGCATGCTGCCGCGCGCCACCGGCGACCGTAACCAGCGTGAAGCCAGCCGTGGCAAGCAAGGCGGCCGTACCCTGGAAATCCAGCGCCTGATCGGCCGCTCGCTGCGTGCTGCGCTGGACATGAGCAAGCTGGGCGACATCACGCTGTACGTCGACTGCGATGTCATCCAGGCCGACGGTGGCACGCGGACCGCGTCCATCACCGGTGCCATGGTGGCGTTGGTCGATGCCTTGAAGATGGTCAAGAAGCGCGGCGGCCTGAAGGGCGGCGATCCGCTCAAGCAGATGATTGCTGCTGTCTCTGTGGGCATGTACCAGGGCGAACCGGTCCTGGACCTCGACTACCTGGAAGACTCCGCTGCCGAGACCGACCTCAACGTGGTGATGACCAGCACCGGAGGCTTCATCGAAGTGCAGGGCACCGCCGAAGGCGCGCCGTTCCAGCCGGCCGAGCTCAACGCCATGCTGGCACTGGCCCAGCAGGGCATGGAAGAGATCTTCGCCCTGCAGAAAGCTGCCCTGGCCGAGTGACGCAACCCTTTGTGGATGCGGGCTCTACATAAGGCTGGCCTCCTATTAAGGCTAGCCTCCTATAAGGCTGGCCATGGGGTTGGCTTTCTGTGAAGGCAGGCTCTGTGTGGGAGCGGGCTCTGCCCGCGAATGCAGGCACTGCGGTGCGTCAGACTGACCGCAGGGCCTGCATTCGCGGGCAGAGCCCGCTCCCACAGAGATTGCGCTGCCTTTGTAGCGGCGCATGTGGTCTGTCTGATTCGCCGCAGCGCGGCCTCTGCGGGCAGAGGGCTCGCCGCCCGCCCCGCTCCCACAGTGTCCAAGCTCTGCAAGAAGCCCACAAAAAAGCCGACCTCGCGAGGTCGGCTTTTTTGTGCCTGGCGATCAGATCGTCAGGGTCCAGTCGTAGTCCACGATGAGTGGCGCGTGCTGGGAAAAGCGGGGCTGGCGCGGCAGGCGCGCGCTGCGCACGAAGCGTCGCAGACCTGGGGTCAGCAGCTGGTAGTCGAAGCGCCAGCCCAGGTTGAGCATCTCGGCCTGTTCGTTGTCGGGCCACCAGCTGTACTGGTCGCCTTCACGACTGACTTCGCGCAACGCATCGACGTAGCCCATGTTGCCGACGATTTCGTCCATCCAGGCCCGCTCGGGCGCCAGGAAGCCGGGCGACTGCTGACTGTCGCGCCAGTTCTTGATGTCGAGTTTCTGCTGCGCAACATACAGCGAACCACAGTAGATGTATTCGCGACGCTTGCGCCGTTGCTTGTCCAGGTACTTGCCGAAGTCGTCCATGAGCTTGAACTTCTGGTTCAAGTCTTCATCGCCGTTCATGCCCGAAGGCAGCAGCAGGGTGGCAATACTGAGTTTATCGAAATCTGCCTGCAGATAACGCCCGTAGCGGTCGGCTGTCTCGAAGCCCAGCCCACTGATGACCGCCTTGGGTTGCAACCGCGAGTACAGCGCCACACCACCCTGGGCTGGAACTTCTGCATCGCACGCATAAAGGAAGTAGCCGTCCAGTTGGAAGGCGGCGTCGTCCAGTTCAAAGGCGGAAGCACGGGTGTCCTGCAAGCAGATGACGTCGGCATTCTGGGCCTGCAGCCAACTGAGCAACCCGCGCTCGACTGCCGCCTGAATACCATTGACGTTCACACTGATGATCCGCATACATGGCCCCAAAAATCTTGTGCGTGTATGATACCCGAGCTCTACCTAATTAGCTAAATCCGTGGTATCCGGGACTTTTTCGATGCAGGCCTATCAGCGCGACTTCATTCGTTTTGCAATTGATCGAGGCGTTCTGCGTTTCGGCGAATTCACCCTGAAATCAGGGCGTACCAGTCCTTATTTCTTCAATGCCGGCCTGTTCAATACCGGTGCCGCACTGGCCGAACTGGCGCGCTATTATGCCGCAGCCATCGTCGACAGCGGCATCGCTTTCGACGTCCTGTTCGGACCCGCCTACAAGGGTATTCCGCTGGCGGCCGCGACCTCGGTGCAACTGGCCGAAAAGCATCAGCTGGACATACCCTGGTGCTTCAACCGCAAGGAAGCCAAGGCGCATGGCGAAGGCGGCAGCCTGGTCGGTTCGCCCCTGGCCGGCAACGTGCTGATCATCGACGACGTGATCACTGCCGGTACGGCCATCCGCGAAGTCATGCAGATCATCCAGCAGCAGAACGCGACCGCGGCAGGGGTAATGATCGCCCTCAATCGCCAGGAGCGTGGCAATGGCGAGCTGTCGGCCATTCAGGAAGTGGAACGTGACTTCGGCGTGCCCGTGGTCAGCATCGTTTCGCTGAACCAGGTGCTGGAATTCCTCGCCGACGACGCGCAACTCAAACAGCATCTGCCGGCGGTCGAAGCCTATCGTGCGCAGTACGGTATCTAGTCACGTGCGTTGGCGGGCGCTGGTGGTCGCAGCGTTCGGCCTGCTGCCGGTCTTGGCCGTGGCCGCGCAGGCACCGGTCATGCTGCTCTATCGCTATGTCGATAGCCGCGGCGTGACGGTGCTGGATCGCCAGGGCGTACCGCCGGAGTACGTGGGCAAGGGCTATCAGGTGCTCAACCAGAGCGGTCGGGTGGTACAGACCGTGCCGCCTGCGCCGACGGCCGAAGAAATACGCCTCAAGCAACAAGCCCAAGTGCAGTCGCAGGCCGATGCGCAGTTGCTCGACCGTTATCCATCGCTGGAAGAGCTGGACAAGGCCAGTGCTCGTCGCAGGGCGGAGATCGATGCCCTGATTGCCGTGGCCACGGCGAATGTGCAGACCTTGCAGGGTCAGCAGACCGCGCTGCAGGGGCAGGCGGCGGCGCAGGAGCGGGCGGGTCAGGAAGTGTCGACATCGATGCTCGACCAATTGCGTGACGTGCAGGCTCAGATCATCGACGCCCAAGCACGAATCGCCAAACTGCAGCAGACACGCAGCGAAGCGGACGCCAGGTTCGCCCAGCAGCGAACCCGGTTGGTCAAGCTTCTCGAATCCCCGCTGTAACCGCGTCGGGCCTCACCGCGTTTTTTCCGAAACACCGTGTGCACTGCCGACGCGGCTTGCGCCGCTGCTACAGGGGATCGTGAATTCCGTCGTTACAGGGGATCAGGATTCAGTAGCAGCGGCGCGAGCTGCGTCGGCGGTCGTCGCGGTGCTTCTGAAGCACCGCGCGCGGTCAGGTCAACCGATCTTCTTGTTGCTGATCAGGGTGCCGACGCCGCTGTCGGTGAAGATTTCCAGGAGCACGGCATTGGGGACACGGCCGTCGATGATGTGCGAAGTGGTCACGCCACCCTGCACCGCTTCCAGCGCGCAACGGATCTTGGGCAGCATGCCGCCGTAGATGGTGCCGTCGGCGATCAGGCCCGATACCTGCTCGGTGGTCAGGCCGGTCAGCACATTGCCTTCCTTGTCCATCAAACCCGCGATGTTGGTCAGCAGCATCAGCTTCTCGGCCTTGAGTGCCTCGGCCACCTTGCCGGCCACCAGGTCGGCGTTGATGTTGTAGGACTCGCCATCCGGACCGACACCGATGGGCGCGATCACCGGGATGAAGTCACCGTTGACCAGCATGTTCAACAGATCGGTATTGACCCCGCTGACTTCCCCGACGTGGCCGATGTCGATGATCTCCGGCTTGGTCATTTCAGGGGTCTGACGGGTGACCGTCAGCTTGCGTGCGCGGATCAGCTCGGCGTCCTTGCCGGTCAGGCCGATGGCGCTGCCGCCGTGGCGGTTGATCAGGTTGACGATGTCCTTATTCACCTGGCCACCGAGCACCATCTCCACGACGTCCATGGTCTGGGCGTCAGTGACGCGCATGCCGTCGACGAAATGGCTCTCGATGGACAGGCGCTTGAGCAGGTCGCCGATCTGCGGTCCGCCGCCGTGCACCACCACCGGGTTGATGCCCACAGCCTTCATCAGCACGATGTCGCGGGCGAAACCGGTCTTGAGCTCCTCGCTCTCCATCGCGTTGCCGCCGTACTTGATCACCAGGGTCTTGCCGACGAAGCGGCGGATATAGGGCAGCGCTTCGGACAATACCTTGGCGACGTTGGTGGCGGCATCACGTTCGAGGGTCATGCGGGGCTCCAGTGAAACAAGTGGTCAGAACGGTAGGTGCAGATCGGGTGCGACTTTCAACAACTGGGTACGGAAGACGCCCTGGATTCGTTCGAGTTCCTCGGCGTCTTCGGCCTCGAAACGCGTCACCAGCACGGGGGTGGTGTTGGAGGCGCGGACCAGGCCCCAGCCTCTAGGGTAGTCCACGCGCACGCCGTCGATGAGGGTGAGCTGGGCATCCCCCCACTGAGCGCCGTGGTGCAGGGCGTCGATGATGCCGAATTTGCTGTCTTCGGTCACCGCAATGTTGAGCTCGGGCGTCGACACGTCGTCGGCGAATGCGGCGAAGACGTCTTCGGCACTGAGGTGTTCGCGGCTGAGGATTTCCAGCAGCCGTGCAGCGCTGTAGATGCCGTCGTCGAAGCCGAACCAGCGTTCCTTGAAGAAGATGTGCCCGCTCATTTCCCCGGCCACCAGCGCGCCGGTGCGCTTCATTTCTTTCTTGATCAGGGAATGCCCGGTCTTCCACATCACCGGGCGGCCGCCGTGTTCCTTGATCAGCGGGCCCAGGCGGCGCGTGCATTTGACGTCGTAGATCACGTCAGCGCCGGGGTTGCGCGACAGTACGTCGCGCGCGAACAGCATCAGCAGGCGATCGGGATGGATGATGCGGCCGGTGTTGGTGACCACGCCCACACGGTCCGCGTCGCCATCGAAGGCCAGGCCCAGGTCGGCACCCGTTTCGCTGACCTTGGCGATCAATGCCTGCAGGTTGGCGGCCTTGCTCGGGTCCGGATGATGGTTGGGGAAATGCCCGTCGACCTCGCAGAACAACGGGATGACTTCGCATCCCAGAGTCTCTATCAGCTGCGGCGCTACCATGGCACCGGCGCCGTTGCCGCAGTCGACCACGACCTTGAGTCGGCGGGTGAGAACGATGTCATCGCGGATCTGCGCCACATAGCGCTCCAGAATCTCGACCTTTTCGACGCTGCCCTGGCCTTGGCTGAGGTCGTTATGCAGCAGGCGCTGGTGCAGGGCCAGGATCTGTTCGTTGGCCAGCGTGTCGCCGGCGATCACCACCTTGAAGCCGTTGTAGTCCGGCGGGTTGTGGCTGCCGGTCAGCATCACACCGGAGCGGCCGCTGAGCACGTGGTTGGCATAGTACAGCGCAGGTGTCGGCACCAGGCCCACGTCGCTGACGTGACAACCGGCGTCGACCAGGCCCTGGATCAACGGCTGCACCAGCTCGGGACCGGACAGGCGCCCGTCGCGGCCGACATTGACGTTGGCCTCGCCCATGGCCAGGCTTTGCGCGCCGACGGCACGGCCAACCCAATAGGCGGTGTCGGCGTTCAAGGTACTGCCGACGATGCCGCGAATGTCATAGGCGCGAAAAATGCCGTGGGGCAGCGCTGGCGGCACGTCGCTCGCTTCGACGACCGGCTCGGTGGCGTCGAGCTCGAGCATGTCGATGTCCTGGAAGATCGGATTGGTCCAGTCGTCCACGACGGGCACGGGCGCAGGCGCGGCCGTGCTGCTGTCGGCCGGACGCGCGGCGCCCTCGCGCAGGGACAGGCGCGCCAGACCCTGTGCCAGGCCGTTGAGGGGCGCCAGGCTCAGGCCGAACGCCTTGACTGCCTTGCCGCCGGACAACTCCTTGAGCAACTGCTCAAGCTGCCGCGCGTCGGCCTCGATGCGTGCATACAGTTGGCGTTGGGCCAGACGTACCGCCAGCGCGGCGCAGCCGATGGCGATCGCCGCGGCAAGCATCATCAGGCCCAGTGCACTCCAGGCAAACGGTGGCTGGAACAGTGGCCCGGGACTGAATTCCAGGCGCCAGTTGGGGTTGGCGGTCGGATACGGGTAGCGCATGGCCGACGCATTGCTGCCTTGTTCGACCAGCACTTGCGGCGGGCTGCCCAGCACGCTCTGTTGCAGGCGCAGTTGGCCGAACTCGGCGTCGGGCAGTGCCAGGGCCTGAGTCAGGGGCTGCATCTCGAAGGCCAGCACCAGCGTACCCAGCACAGGCGATGTCGAGCTTTGCTGGACGGTGGCGACGTTGTAGATCCACCAGCGCCCGTTGACCTTGTAGGCCTCGGGCGCAGTGGCAGTACCGCGTTCGGCGCGGTTGATCATGTCCAGTACGGCAAAATTGATCGGCGCAGCGCCCTGCTGATCGACCTTGGCCTGCCCCGGCAGATTCAGGCGCACGCCCTGCAGGCCATCGATCAAGGGCACGGCGCCAACGGCCAGAGCGATGAGCGAAGGGTCCTGGCTGGCCAGCGCAGCCGTCAGTGCAGGTGAATGAGCCAGAGTGGCCGTTACACCGGCCTGGCGCGCGATCACGGTGTCCAGACCTGCGGTGAAAGGCGCGGCGGCGGTCGCCTCGGCGTTCTGGAAGGCACGGCCGGCGAGCGGCGCGACGACCAGAAACCAGATCAGCAGCAAGGCGACGAGCACGCCCACGACGGCGATCAGCAGTGCCTGGTTACCGGCGGTGGTCCGCGCGTTCGAAGCCTGGCCTTGCTCGGCCGTCTTGGCATTGCGAGGAAATCCTTTCACCTGTCATCTCCGCATTGAACGCTTTGAAGCGGACGGGCATCGCCACGGCCGCCGGGTCTGCACTGCATGGCCGTTTACTGGGTGCCGGAGTGACCGAAACCGCCGGTCCCGCGCTGGCTTTCGTCGAAGCTTTCGACCAGTTCGAAGTGAGCCTGCACCACAGGAACCAGCACCAGTTGAGCGATACGCTCGCCCACCGTCAGGGTGAACTCGCTGTCGCCACGGTTCCAGCACGAGACCATCAGTTCGCCCTGGTAATCGGAGTCGATCAGGCCGACCAGGTTGCCGAGCACGATACCGTGCTTGTGGCCCAGGCCCGAGCGCGGGAGGATCATCGCTGCCAGGCCCGGATCACCGATATAGATCGAAAGGCCGGTAGGGATCAGCAGGGTCTGTCCAGGTGCCAGCAGGGTGTCTTGCTGCAGCATGGCGCGCAGGTCCAGACCTGCGGAACCGGGTGTGGCGTAGTGTGGCAGCGGGAAGTCCCGGCCCAGACGTGGGTCAAGGATCTTGGCTTGTAGGGCGTGCATGGCTATCGTTAAACCTGGTCGAGGCGCTTGGCGATGAAGGAAACCAGCTGGCGGGCGATCTTGCCCTTGCTGGTCTGAGCGAAAGCAGTGGTCTGCAACTGGCGGTCGATCACGCTGCAGGCGTTTTCTTCACTGTTGAAACCGATGCTGGGGTTGGCGACGTCGTTGGCCACGATCAAGTCCAGGTTCTTGTCCTTGAGCTTGCGCGCGGCGTAGTCGAGCAGGTGCTCGGTCTCGGCCGCGAAGCCGACGCTGAATGGACGATCGGCGCGACCGGCGATGGTTGCCAGGATGTCCGGGTTGCGGACCATCTGCAACAGCAGGCCGTCACCGCTGCTGGGGTCTTTCTTGAGCTTCTGCGCAGCCACCACTTCGGGACGATAGTCGGCCACGGCGGCGGACGCGATGAACACGTCGCAGGGCATGCCAGCCTCGCAGGCGGCGAGCATGTCGCGCGCGCTGACCACGTCGATGCGGGTGACGCGGTCGGGTGTGGGCAGGTGCACCGGGCCGCAGATCAAGGTGACGCGAGCGCCGGCTTCGACGGCCGCTTCGGCCAGGGCAAAGCCCATCTTGCCGGAGCTGTGATTGGTGATGTAGCGCACCGGGTCGATGTTTTCCTGGGTCGGCCCGGCAGTGATCAACACGTGCTTGCCGGTCAGTGCCAGATGCTCGAAACATTCGGCCGCGCACAGCGCCAGTTCGGTGGCTTCGAGCATGCGGCCCAGGCCGATGTCGCCGCAGGCCTGGCTGCCAGCGGCCGGACCGAAGACCTTGAGGCCGCGGCTGCGCAGCAGGTGCAGGTTGTCCTGTGTGGCCGGGTCGCGCCACATGGCCTGGTTCATGGCCGGGGCGATGGCCACGGTGGCGTCGGTGGCCAGTACCAGGGTGGTCAGCAGGTCGTTGGCCAGGCCCTGGGCCAGGCGTGCCATCAGGTCGGCGGTGGCCGGGGCGATGAGGACCAGGTCGGCCCATTTGGCCAGATCGATGTGGCCCATGGCAGCTTCGGCCGCCGGGTCGAGCAGGTCCATGTGCACCGGGTGGCCGGACAGCGCCTGCAGGGTCAGTGGCGTGATGAACTCGCTGCCGCCCTTGGTCATTACCACGCGCACTTCGGCGCCTTGCTCCAGAAGCCTACGTACCAGCTCGGCGCTTTTGTAGGCGGCAATGCCGCCGCCGACGCCCAGAATGATGCGTTTTCGATACAGCCGCTGCATAGGCCTGCCTTTATATCTGGTAATAACACCACGGTGAAACCGCCTTCCGGGGCCGGATCGCCGTGCAAAAAGTTGCGCTAAGATAGCACAGCGCTCGCTATGGAACAGCGAGGCACACAGACAGGGAGTGGGGATGAGTATTCGCGATTGGCCCGAGGCCGAGCGCCCGCGTGAGCGCCTGCTGGCGTATGGTCCGGGCAGTCTTTCCGATGGCGAGCTGCTGGCGATATTCCTGCGCACCGGCGTGGCCGGGCACAGCGCCGTCGACGTCGCGCGCAACCTGCTGATCCGCTTCGGTGGCCTGCGCGCCTTGCTCGAAGCCGACCAGAAAACCTTCAGCCAGCACTTCGGCATGGGCCCTGCCAAGTACGCCCAGTTGCAGGCCTCCATCGAGATGAACCGCCGCTACATGGCCGAGCGGTTGAACCGTGGCCCGGCCATGGAAGATCCATCGTCGGTGCGCCACTACCTCAAAGCCAAGCTGCGCCATGAACGCCAAGAAGTGTTCGGTTGCCTGTTTCTGGACACCAAGCATCAGCCGCTGGGTTTCGAGGTGCTGTTTCGCGGCACCATCGACAGCGCGGCGGTGTATCCGCGTGAAGTGGTCAAGCGGGCCATAGCTACAAATGCGGCAGCGCTGATCCTGGCGCACAATCACCCTTCCGGAAACCCGACCCCGAGCCAGGCCGATCGCTCGCTGACCCAGCGCCTCAAGGAATCATTGGCGCTGGTGGATGTGCGGGTGCTTGACCACATCATCATCGGCGAGGGTGAGCCGCTGTCAATGGTCGAGCATGGGTGGATGTAAGGAGCGGGAGCCGCTCCTGCAGGGATCTGTGGTGATACACAGATCCACTGTGGGAGCGGGTTCTGCCCGCGAAGAGGCCGGTAGTGGCAGCCTATTTCTCCACTGACACCCTGGAGAAATCCTGTCGACCGAATGGGCTGACGGTGTAGCCCTCGACCCCTTCGCGAGCCAGTACGGCGGCGGTGGGGTGGGCCAGCGGTAGCCACAGCGCCTGCTTCTGGATCTGCGCCTGGGCCTGCTGGTACAGCTTGCTGCGTTGGGCCTGATCGGTCACTGCCTTGCCGTCGCTGATCAGCTTGTCCAGACCCTTGTCGCAATAGCGAGCGAAGTTGGTACCCGACTGCACGGCTGCGCAGGAAAACTGCGGGGTGAGGAAGTTGTCCGGATCGCCGTTGTCGCCGGCCCAGCCCATGAACAGCAGGTCATGCTCGCCAGCCTTGGCACGGCGAATCAACTCGCCCCATTCGATCACGCGGATCTCGGCCTTGATGCCGACCTTGGCCAGGTCGGCCTGCAACAGCTGCGCGCCCAGGCTGGGGTTGGGGTTGAGCAGGCTGCCCGAAGGACGGGTCCAGATCGTGGTGTTGAAGCCGTCCTTCAAGCCTGCCTTGGCGAGCAACTCGCGCGCCTTGGCCGCATCCTGCTTGTAGCCGGGCAGGTCCCGTGCATAGCTCCAGGTGTTGGGCGGGTAGGGGCCGTTGGCAGCGTCGGCGGTGCCTTCGAAGACGGCCTTGAGGTAGCTGTCCTTGTCGAAGGCCAGGTTGATGGCCTGGCGCACCTCAGGCTTGTCCAGAGGCGGGTGCTGGCTGTTGATGGCCACGAACGCGGTCATGAAAGCCTCGGTCTTGATCACCTTCAGGCTCTTGTCGTCGGCGGCCGCAGCGATGTCCAGGGGCTTGGGCGACAGGGTCAGCTGGCACTCGTTGCGGCGCAGCTTCTGCAGGCGCACGTTGGCGTCCGGGGTGATGGCGAACAGCAAAGGGTCGACGGCAGGCTTGCCGGCAAAGTAGTCCGGGTTGGCCTTGTAGCGCACCACGGCGTCTTTTTCGAAGCGCACGAATACGAAGGGCCCGCTGCCGATCGGCTGGCTGTTGAGTTTTTCCGGAGTGCCGGCTTTCATCAATTGGTCGGCGTATTGCGCCGAATAGATCGAGGCGAAGCCCATGCTCAGGGTCGCCAGGAACGTTGCATCGGGATGATCCAGGGTGAACCGTACGGTCAGTGGATCAGGCGCCTCGACTTTCTTGATCAGGCCGGGCAGTTGCATCGACTGGGCGTGCGGAAAACCGCTTTGCGCCACTTTGTGCCAGGGGTTGGCCGGGTCGAGCATGCGTTGGAAACTGAACAGCACGTCCTGCGCGTTCAGCTCACGGTCTGGCTTGAAGTAGGCAGTGTCGTGGAATTTGACCCCTGGGTGCAGCTTGAACGTGTAGGTCAGGCCATCGGCCGACACGGTCCAGCTGTCCGCCAGGCTGGGAATGACCTTGCCGGCCTTGGCGTCGAACTCTACAAGGCGGTTCATCAACACGTCGGCTGACGCGTTGGTGGTCGTCAAGGAGTTGTACTGCACCACGTCGAAGCCCTCGGGGCTGGCTTCGGTACAGACCGTCAGCGGTGCGGCATGCACCAGTGCGGAGGCAAACAGGGGAGCAAGCAAGAACGGCAAAGTCGCAAGACGCATGGTGTGTTCCTTGGCGTGTCGAGGGCCCATCTGCCTATGCAGTCTGGAGAAAAGTCCTACCCTAGAGATGTCGAGCGGCGTTGACTATCCCTAAATCGTTTTTCTGCGCGACGAGTGGTCATGCCGCTGCATGCCCGCCAGCGCTGTACATGGGCCGATGCCCGCGCAGCGCGGCACATCGATTGTGCATCTGGAGTTGTTGCGCTGCAGGCTTTCTGGTATAAAGCAGCGCTCTTTTCTAGGGCCCTGTTCCTCTGCCTTCACGGTGAGGCGGGTAAGACCCTGAAGAAACGCGGCGCCGTGCGCCAAATGACTGAAAGATAAGCGGCCAACCCATGCCGGGTTGGGCATGTGGTTTTAGAGGGCTGAGGCATGTCGAGAGTCTGTCAAGTTACCGGTAAGGGTCCGGTGACTGGGAATAACATTTCCCACGCAAACAACAAAACCCGTCGTCGTTTCCTGCCGAACCTGCAGCATCACCGCTTCTGGGTTGAAGAAGAGAAACGTTTTGTTCGCCTGCGCGTATCCGCCAAGGGCATGCGTATCATCGACAAGCGCGGCATCACTGTCGTGCTGGCCGAAATTCGCAAAGCTGGCAAGATCTAAGGGAGCTTTATCATGCGTGAATTGATTCGTTTGATCTCGAGCGCCGGTACTGGTCACTTCTACACTACCGACAAGAACAAGCGTACTACCCCGGACAAGATCGAGATCAAGAAATTTGATCCGGTTGTTCGCAAGCACGTGATGTACAAGGAAGGCAAAATCAAGTAATTGATTTTGGCGACCAGAAAAAGGCCCGCATCGAAAGATGCGGGCCTTTTTTTGTGCCCGGTTTTGCGCAGGCCCAGGCTTTCGATCTAGCGATGCTGGGCTTGGGCGCTGGTGATGGGGTTCAGGGTGGTGACGAAAACCTTGCTCAGGCGTGCGTTTCCTCCTTGTGCAACAACGCTGATGCGCTCCAATGGCGATTTCGTGTAGTACAGCGCAGTCCCTGCCGCGCTGCCTGCGGCACCGAGCAATTCCAGGCAGGAACGATCGATCACCAAGTGCATGTCCATGGTGCGGGTATCAGGTTGGAAGGCATACGAAAACCGGTCGACGAAATAGCGCTGCTCAAAGCCTGACGCACCGTGTCGGTCGATGAACAAGCCGCCGAAAGGGCCCGCGTCGAATCCGGCCTCAAGGGTTTCTCCAGCCTGATTGGACAGACGGACCGTCACCACGGCACCTGGCTGCAATTCAATTTCCACACGCACCTCAATTGCCTCGCCGACAGGCAATGCGGCACTGGCCAGCGTTGCGCTGCCCCATGGCCGGGTGTCGTCGATCAGGACCTTGCCCGCCAAGGGAGCGAGATCGATGAACTGCTGCACCAGCCGCCAGTCCTTGCCCACGCGCCGCAATCCCAGGGTCCGCGGCAGTGTCATCATGCCTCTGGACGGTGAGGCAGGCACCTCGTTGGCGTACTGCCAGTTGCTGAGCCACGCCAGGCCCACCGGTGCCCCGGAGTGGTTGGAGAAGCTTTGAAAGGCGTAGAAGTCCTTGCCGAAGTCCATCAGCCGCGTGACGCGGTCCTCGGCGGTGAACTGCCGGCCGTCGAAGTCGCCGATGAAATACTGCACCGCACTGCCGCCCAGGGGGCCGCCGGGGTTGATCGAAAGGATCAGGACCCAACGCTCGCCGCCGTTTTCGACGGGTAGACGGATCAGGTCCGGGCACTCGTAGTCGATGCCCAGCAGGCCGCTGTCTGCGAATTCACCGCGCTTGTCCCAGGATTTCAGATCGACCGAGCCGTAGAACAGCACCCGATGCGAGCGTGCCTCGACCACCACCATGATCCAGCACTGTTCCGGCGCGTGCCAGAAGACCTTGGGGTCGCGGAACTGGCTGGAACCGATGTCCAGCACCGGGTTGTGAGCGTACTCGACAAAGCTGCGCCCGCGGTCGCTGCTAACGGCGATTTCCTGGGTCTGCAGGGTTGCCGAAGCACGTGTATAGATGGCGACAATGCCGCCCGCCTGCTCCCCAGTGTCTGGTTGTGCCTGGAACAGTCCGCTCAGGTTGTGCTGGTCAACCACCGCGCTGCCGCTGAACGCCTGACCGGCCGGGGTGTTGAACAAGGCGGTGGGCAAGGTCTGCCAATTGAGAAGATCAGGGCTGACGGCGTGTCCCCAGTGCACGTTGCCCATCGTCGCCGCCGACGGGTTGTGTTGATAGTAAAGGTGATATTCGCCGTCGAAAAACACCAGGCCATTGGGGTCGTTCATGAAGCCTGTGGGCGGCGCGTAATGCACCTGGGGCGTGTAGTTGCCGCCGGTGGTAGGGCGTTTTTCGTCAGCCTGGGCGAAACGATAAAAAGCCGCACCGGTAGCCAGCAGGGCGGAGCCGATAGCGAAATAACGTCGTGTCATCAACGGTTGTAGCTCCTGGATCTAGGCATGGGACGCGGTGCTTATTTGGATTCGAACACCACGTAGATCTTGCGGCACGCCTCCAGCACTTCCCAGGTGCCGGTGAAGCCTGCAGGGATCACGAAGCGGTCGCCGGCGCGTAAGGTCTTGCCGTTGCCCTGGTCGTCACGCAGCACGGAAACGCCCTGCACGATTTCGCAATATTCGTGCTCGGTGTAGTTGACCGTCCATTGCCCCACCTGGCCTTCCCAGACCCCCGCGTTCATCTGGCCGCAGGGGCTCTGGTAGTGGTTGAACAGTGTCTGTTCGGGGTCGCCGCCGAGGATTTTTTCAGGCGCCGGGCGGTAGCGTTCCGGGGTGACGCTGTGTTGGGCGAAGTCGACGATGCTGGTGATGTTCATGCAGGAAACCCCTCGCTTGTTGGATAAAACGCACATCCGTGGGCCTGTGTGCGCCGGGTGTCAAATATATTGAAAAGCGTCGCGCCGGTGGTTTAGGGTGGTTCGATGTCACCCCGCTCAGCCTTGCACGGCCGGGCTTTGCATTCAATCACAGGAGATCCGTATGACCACTCTGACTCGCGCTGACTGGGAACAACGTGCCCAGCAGCTGAAGATCGAAGGGCGCGCGTTCATCAACGGCGAGTACACCGACGCCGTGTCGGGCCAGACCTTCGAATGCGTAAGCCCCGTCGACGGTCGTCTGCTGGCCCAGGTGGCCAGCTGCGACGCTGCCGACGCCCAGCGCGCGGTCGAGAATGCCCGCGCCACGTTCAACGAAGGCGTCTGGGCCAAGGCCGCGCCGGCCAAGCGCAAGGCCACCCTGATTCGTTTCGCCGGGTTGTTGCGCGAGCATGCCGAGGAGCTGGCGCTTCTGGAAACGCTGGACATGGGCAAGCCGATCAGTGATTCGCTGAACATCGACGTACCCGGCTCGGCCAATGCCCTGGCCTGGAGCGGCGAAGCCATCGACAAGGTCTACGACGAGGTCGCTCCGACCCCGCATAACCAACTAGGTCTGGTCACTCGTGAAGCCGTCGGTGTGGTGGCCGCAGTGGTGCCATGGAATTTCCCTCTGATGATGGCCTGCTGGAAGCTGGGGCCGGCTCTGGCCACGGGCAACTCGGTGATCCTCAAGCCGTCGGAGAAATCCCCATTGACCGCTATCCGTATCGCGCAGTTGGCGATCGAGGCGGGCATTCCCAAGGGCGTGCTCAATGTGCTGCCGGGCCATGGCCACACGGTCGGCAAGGCACTGGCCCTGCACATGGACGTGGACACCGTGGTCTTCACCGGTTCCACCAGGATCGCCAAGCAACTGATGATCTACGCGGGCGAGTCGAACATGAAGCGCGTCTGGCTGGAGGCGGGCGGCAAGAGCCCCAACATCGTGTTCGCCGATGCGCCTGACCTGCAGGCCGCAGCCGATTCGGCGGCCAGCGCCATTGCCTTCAATCAGGGCGAAGTTTGCACGGCGGGCTCGCGCCTGTTGGTGGAGCGTTCGGTCAAGGAGCGCTTCCTGCCGATGGTGGTCGAGGCGCTCAAGGCCTGGAAGCCAGGCAACCCGCTTGACCCGGCGACCAATGTCGGTGCTTTGGTGGACACCCAGCAGATGAATACGGTGCTGTCCTACATCAGCGCCGGTCAGGAAGGCGGCGCCACCTTGCTGGTGGGCGGCAAGCGCATCCTCGAGGAAACCGGCGGTACCTACGTCGAACCGACCATCTTCGATGGCGTGACCAATGCCATGAAGATCGCCCAGGAAGAGATTTTTGGGCCGGTGCTGTCGGTGCTCACCTTCGACACCGCCGAGGAGGCGGTCAGCATCGCCAACGACAGCCCCTACGGCCTGGCGGCTGCGGTATGGACCGCGGACATCTCCAAGGCACACCTGACGGCCAAGGCGCTGCGCGCCGGCAGCGTGTGGGTCAACCAGTACGACGGTGGCGACATGACTGCGCCGTTCGGTGGGTTCAAGCAGTCGGGCAATGGTCGTGACAAGTCGCTGCATGCGTTCGACAAATACACCGAACTGAAGGCCACCTGGATCAAGCTCTGATCCACTGCCGGTCGGGCTGGTGGATCAAAGCATCTTCTCCAGCCCGATCACTTCACTGGCCCACGCATTCAGCCGACGCCACCAGTCACCCGGTTCGCGGTAGAGGGTGTGCATCTGCTGGTGGTCCTCGGTGTCCCACACCACCTGGCCATTTTCCAGGCGCACCTGGTAGCTGCGTGCAGGCGACATGCCCTCACGGGCCAGGTGACGCATCTGCGCCGCCAGTTCCGGGCTGTCCACCAGCACGCCGACCTCGGTATTCCACAGCACCGAGCGCGGGTCGAAGTTGAACGAGCCGATGAAGGACTTGCGCTCGTCGAAGATCATCGCCTTGCTGTGCAGGCTGGAATCGGAACTGCCACTGAAGCTCAATGTGCCACCTGCATCGTCACCCGGCTGACGGCGCAGTTCGAACAGCTTCACTCCGTGCTCGAGCAAGTTCTTGCGGTAGGGCACGTAGCCGCCATGTACCGCAGGTACGTCGGTCGCTTCCAGGGAATTGGTCAACAGGCTGACGTCGACGCCGGCGTCGGCGCGTCCGGTGAGGTAGTCGCGGCCAGCTTCGCCCGGCACGAAGTAGGCGGAGATCAGCATCAGTTCATGCTTGACCTGGGTCAGCTCCGGGGCAAGCTGCGTGGTCAGCAGCAGGTGCGGATCGGGCTCGCCTCGGGCCAGCACCTTGGTGGGTGCATCCCACAATGCCTGGCCCCAGGCCCAGATCAACTGACGCCGCCAGACGTCCAGCTGGGGCGCGCTTTGGTAAGTCATCAAGCGTTCATAGAGGGCGTGATGCTGGCTTCGCGAGGTGGTCAGGGACTTTTCCAGGCGCACCCGCGACGCAGCCAGGTGTTTGGCCGTCGGCACCGTGAACAGAAAATTGGCGATCGGCTGGCTCAGCGCACTGTTCCAGTACTGATCGAAGCTGTAGCCCAGCTGCTGGGCGACCGGCCCGAAGCCGAGCAGGTCGATGTCTGTGAAGTTCATGTCCGGCTCGGCGTCGAAGTATTCGTCGCCCAGATTGCGTCCGCCGACGATGGCCACGCTGTTGTCGGCAAGCCACAGTTTGTTATGCATGCGCCGGTGCTGCCGAGACAGTTGCAGCAGGCGGCCCACCGCGCGCGTAGCGCCGGTCGAGCGACCCAGGTGGGTGGGGTTGAACAGGCGGATCTGGATATTGTGATGCGCGGCGAGGGTGGCGATGGTCTTGTCCAAGCCATCACTGGTGGTGTCGTCCAGCAGGATGCGTACACGCACGCCGCGGTCGGCGGCCTTGAGCAGTTCGTCGACCAGGGCGCGGGTGCTGAAACCGTCGTGGACGATGTAGTACTGCAGGTCGAGGCTGACCTGCGCATTGCGGATCAGCTCGGCACGTGCGCGAAAGGCCTCGTCACTGCTCGACAGCAGGCGGAAGCCCGACTGGCCATGATGGGCCTGCACCTGGGCCTGTACCGACCTGCCGAAGGCCGATTGTTCGGCCGGGAGCATCTCGCTGTATTCACGCGGCGCATTCACGCTGGCGCAGCCTTGCACGGCGAGGATCAGGGTCAACAGCAGCGGTAACAGCCTGGGGCAGCGCAAAGCGATCATCCTTGCAGGGAGGGCGGGCGTGCCGTTCGACCTTGGCACGGGCTCAAAGGTCGGCATCGGGGTGCGGATTATCCGCAAGCAGCTGCCGAGCGCAGGTACCCACGGTGCGTACGGCGGCCTCGATGTCGGGCGACGGCTTGCTGGCGAAATTCATGCGCAGGCAGTTACGGTACTTGCCCGACGCCGAAAAGATACTGCCCACGGCGATCTGTACGCCCTGGTCGAGCAGCAGGCGGTTGAGCTTGAGGGTATCGAAGCCCTCGGGCAGCTCGACCCACAGCATGAAGCCACCTTGAGGGCGGCTGCAGCGGGCGCCGGTGGGAAAGTAGCGGGTGACCCAGTCGATCATCAGGTCGCGGCTGCGCTGGTACTGGGTGCGCATGCGGCGCAGGTGCGGTTCGTAATGACCACCCTTGATGAACTCGGCGATGGCCAACTGCGGCTGCGTCGAGGTCGACCCGGTGCCGATGTACTTCATGTGCAGCACCCGTTCCAGGTAGCGACCGGGGGCGACGAAGCCAATGCGCAGGCCGGGGGCCAGGGTCTTGGAGAACGAACTGCACAGCAGCACGCGACCGTCTTCGTCGAACGACTTGATGGTTCGCGGACGGGGATAGCTGAAGGCCAGGTCGCCATACACATCGTCCTCGATGATGGCCACGTCGAAGCGTTGCGCGAGCGTCAGCAAGGCACGCTTGCGAGCTTCGGGCATCACATAGCCCAACGGGTTGTTGCAATTGGGCGTCAACTGTATGGCCTTGATCGGCCATTGCTCCAGGGCCAGTTCCAGCGCCTGCAGGCTGATGCCGGTGAGCGGATCGGTCGGGATTTCCAGGGCCTTCATGCCCAGGCCCTTGAGGGTCTGCATGGCGCCGAAGAAGCTGGGGGAGTCCACGGCGACGATATCGCCGGGCTCGCAGATGGCGCGGATGCTGGCCGACAGCGCTTCATGGCAACCGGTGGTGACGACCAGTTCACCAATGCCCAATCGGCAGCCGGCATCCACCAGAAGCCGGGCGATCTGTTCGCGCAGGGCCTGGGTTCCATACAGAGAGTCGTAGTACAGGCCCGGCATCGCCTGGTGCCGACTCAGGCGGGCCAACTCGCGCAGCAAAGGCCGCAGGGTCGGGCTGCTGACGTCGGGCATGCCACGGCCCAGTTGCACCACGTCATCACGGGGCGCTGCGCGCATCAGTTCGACGACCTGGTCCCACTGGGAGATATCCACAGGACGCTGCATGGGGCGGCCCACGGCGGGCAGTGCCGGCAGTTCGCGGGCGGTGGGCACGAAATAGCCGGATTTGGGCCGGGGCGCGGCCAAGCCGTGGTCTTCGAGCTGGCGATAGGCTTGCTGCACGGTGCTCAGGCTGACCCCGTGCTCGATGCTCAGGGCGCGCACTGACGGCAGGCGATCGCCAGGCCGATAGAGGCCTTGTTCGATGCGCTGGCTGAGCAGCTGGGCAAGGTTCATGTACAGCGTCATGGGCGTGCTCGAACTGATGACCATACAGATGCAGCGAAAATACAGCATTCAGACGCACAGGTCAGTCTTCTGTATGAAAAACATAAGTGCTTTTTGGATCTGTATTGGGTGGTATGGGGTGCGGCACCATGCCCTTGCTGTCCAAACACTTCAAGGAGAAAGGCCATGAACGGCTTGAGCGATGTACGTCTGCTGCTGCGCACCGAAGAATTGCTGGAAGAGCCGAAGCTGCGCTCGCGCACGCCGTGCGCACCAGCAGGCCTGGGGCGTTGGGCGCTGATGCTGCATCACTTGCGCACGCGTCCGGCCCTGCTCGAACTGGACGAGGATCAGTTGCGCGACATCGGCCTGGACGCGCAGCAGGCCCGTCGCGAAGGCTTGAAGCCGTTCTGGCGTTCGTAGCGCAGCGGCCTAGCCCAGCTCCTTGAACCGGTGCCAGAGCATGCCCAGCGCCAGCAGGGGCGAGCGCAGGTAGCGGCCGCCGGGAAAGGTCATGTGCGGCACTTTGGCGAACAGGTCGAAGCCGCGGCTGGCCTGGCCACTGATGGCTTCGCCGAGCAGTTTGCCCGCCAGGTGCGTGACGTTCAGCCCGTGCCCGGAATAGGCCTGGGCATAGAACACGTTGGGCTGCTCCTTGAGCCTGCCGATCTGCGGCAGACGGTTGGCGCCGATGCCGATCATGCCGCCCCATTGATAGTCGATGCGCACATTGGCCAGTTGCGGGAACACATCGAGCATCTTGGGTCGCATGTATTCGGCGATGTCTTTGGGATCGCGCCCCGAGTAGTGACAGGCGCCGCCGAACAGCAGGCGCCGATCGGCGGACAGTCGATAGTAGTCCACCGTCACCCGCTGGTCGCACACCGCCATGTTGCGGGGCAGCAGCTGCCGTGCCTGTTCGGCATCCAGAGGCTCGGTGGCGATGATGTAGCTGCCGGCCGGCAGCACCTTGCCGCTCAGCTGCGGGTTGAGGTCGTTCAGGTAGGCGTTGCAGCCCAGCACCAGGAAACGTGCCCGCACCTGGCCTTGAGCGGTGTGCACGCGCACTTGCGGGCCATATTCGATACGCGTCACCCGCGACTGTTCGAAGAGCCGTACACCCAGCTGCCGCGCCACTTCGGCTTCGCCCAGGGCCAGGTTCAATGGGTGCAGGTGGCCCGAGCCCATGTCGACCAGGCCGCCGTGGTAGCGATCCGAGCCGACCACGCTGTGCATGTCCTGTGCCTCGATGATTTGCAGCTCGTGAGCGTAGCCCAGGCTGCGCAGGGCTTCTGCGTCTTCGACGAACCCCTGCAGCTGGGCCGGCTTGTTGGCCAGGTCGCAGTAGCCCCAGGTCAGGTCGCACTCGATACCATGGCGGTCGACCCGCTGGCGGACGATCTCGACCGCTTCCAACCCCATCAAGGTCAGGTCACGCACACCGTCGTCGCCGATGATCTTGCGAAACTGTTCAAGATCGTGGCCGACGCCGCGAATCAGTTGCCCACCGTTGCGCCCGCTGGCACCCCAGCCAATCTGGTGGGCTTCGAGCAGGGCCACGCTGAACCCCCGCTGCGCCAGTTCGATCGCGGTGTTCAGCCCGGAGAAGCCACCGCCTACCACGCACACATCGACGCTGATCTCGCCCTGCAAGGGCGGGTATACCGGCTGCCGATGCAGACTGGCGGCGTAGTACGAGGCGGCGTGCTCGGCGCGAGCGTTCATGTGAGTGGTCCTGGTAGCAATGGTTTGAAAGGGTTGTACGGAAAATTCGACGCAGCATAAGCCGGGGTTTCCCATGGCGGCAACCGCGCGGCACAATGGCGCCTCGTCCACGCGGTGACCGTCATGAGCTGCAACAGCCACAAGCTTCGTTTCCTGCGCGAGCAGATTCCTTCGTTCGAATGCGTGCCGGGATGCCATGACTGCTGCGGGCCGGTGACCACTTCATCCGAGGAAATGGCGCGCCTGCCGCGCAAGACGGCCGCTGAACAGGAGGCCGCGCTGGCCCGGTTCGACTGCGTGCACCTGGGGCCGCAGGGTTGCACGGTGTATGAAGAGCGCCCGCTGATCTGCCGACTGTTCGGGACCACGCCGGCGCTGCCATGCCCCAATGGACGGCGTCCGGTGGAGATGATCGACCCTGCCGTGGAGCATCAGGTGCACAAGCTGATCGCCAGCACTCGCCAGGTGCTGGTCTGAAGCGTCTGTGGATCAGTCCGGCACCGGCAGGTTCAAGCTCTCCTTCACTTCTTCCATGACGATGTAACTCTTGGATTCGCGCACATGGGGCAGTTTCAAGAGGATGTCGCCCAGCAGCTTGCGGTAGGAGGCCATTTCGGAAATACGTGCCTTGACCAGATAGTCGAAGTCACCCGACACCAGATGGCACTCCAGCACGTGGGGCAGTTTGAGCACCGCGCGGCGAAATTCCTCGAAGGTGTCGCCCGACTTGTAGTCCAGGCTGATCTCGACGAACACCAGCAGGCTGCCGCGCAGATGCTGCGGATTGAGCCGGGCGTAATAGCCCATGATGATGCCTTCGCGCTCCAGGCGGCGGACCCGTTCGGTGCAGGGTGTGGTCGACAGGCCAACCTTCTCGCCCAGTTCGGTAAACGACATGCGCCCGTCGGCCTGCAGGATGCGCAGGATATTGCGGTCGATCTTGTCGAGTTCGCGTTTGCTCTGGTGCTGGGTACGCACAGGCGATGCCCCTCCGTTAAAGCGTCAATGGCCGAGAATTGTCGCCAAATATAGCCTTGCATACAGTGAAAAGCACTGGCTGGACCTTTTTATACTGCCCACATCTTCGGACCTAACATCTTACGTCAGCGGATTTCCGCGATGAGGGCGACACACATGCGCGTTCTGGTACTCGGTAGTGGTGTGATCGGCACCGTCAGTGCCTATTATCTGGCCCGGCAAGGCATGGAAGTGACCGTGGTCGATCGCCAGCCGGCCGTCGCCATGGAAACCAGCTTCGCCAATGCCGGGCAGGTTTCGCCTGGCTATGCGTCGCCCTGGGCGGCGCCTGGAGTGCCGCTCAAGGCCATCAAATGGCTGCTGGAACGCCATTCACCGCTGGCGATCAAGCTGACCGGCGATGTCGACCAGTACCTGTGGATGGCGCAGATGCTGCGCAATTGCACCGCCAGCCGTTATGCGGTGAACAAGGAGCGCATGGTGCGCCTGTCCGAGTACAGCCGCGACTGCCTCGACGAGCTGCGCGCCGAGACCGGCATCGCCTACGAAGGCCGGACCCTGGGCACCACCCAGCTGTTCCGCACCCAGGCGCAACTGGACAACGCCGCCAAGGACATTGCCGTGCTGGAGCAGTCCGGCGTGCCCTACGAGCTGCTCGACCGCGAAGGCATTGCCCGCGTCGAACCGGCCCTGGCCTCGGTCACTGGCATTCTGGCCGGTGCCCTGCGGCTGCCCAACGACCAGACCGGTGACTGCCAGATGTTCACTACCCGCCTGGCGCAGATGGCCAGGGATCTGGGTGTGCAGTTCCGCTTCGGCCAGGCCATCGAACGTCTGGACTTCGCCGGCGACCGCATCAACGGCGTGTGGATCGACGGCAAGCTGGAAACCGCTGACCGCTACGTGCTGGCACTGGGCAGCTATTCGCCGCAGTTGCTCAAGCCGCTGGGCATCCGGGCACCGGTGTACCCGCTCAAGGGCTACTCGCTGACCGTGCCGATCACCGATGCGGCGATGGCGCCGACCTCGACCATTCTCGACGAGAGCTACAAGGTGGCGATCACTCGTTTCGACAACCGCATCCGCGTCGGCGGGATGGCCGAGATCGCCGGTTTCGATCTGAGCCTGAATCCACGTCGTCGCGAAACGCTTGAAATGATCGTCAATGACCTCTACCCGCAGGGTGGTGATCTGACTCAGGCCAGCTTCTGGACCGGGCTGCGGCCGACCACCCCGGACGGCACGCCGATCGTGGGTGCCACGCCGTTCAAGAACCTGTTCCTCAACACCGGCCATGGCACGCTGGGCTGGACCATGGCATGTGGGTCGGGACGCTTGCTTGCCGACCTGATCGCGCGTAAAAAGCCGCAGATCAGCGCGGCCGGCCTCGACATATCGCGCTACGGGCAGCCGCACGAAACGGTTCGCCAGGGTCAGTCCGCGCCAGCCCATTCGTAACCGTTGGCCCTGGATCGCCGCCCAGCGCGGCGGTCCCTCGACCTTTTCACCCTTCAAACCTTGCAAAAGAAGCCCGCCATGCGTCCAGCCCGCGCCCTGATCGACCTTTCCGCCTTGCGCCACAACTATCGACTGGCACGCCAGATGAGTGGAGCCAGGGCGTTGGCCGTGGTCAAGGCCGATGCCTACGGGCATGGCGCGGTGCGTTGCGCCCAGGCGCTGGAAGGCGAGGCGGACGGGTTTGCCGTGGCCTGCATCGAGGAAGCCCTGCAGCTGCGTGCGGCCGGTATCACCGCGCCAGTGTTGCTGCTCGAAGGATTTTTCGAAGCCAGCGAGCTGCCGCTGATCGTCGAACACGGGCTGTGGTGCGTGGTGCATTCGTTGTGGCAATTGGAAGCCATCGAGCAGGCGCGCCTGAGCCAGCCCTTGCAGGTCTGGTTGAAACTCGATTCGGGCATGCACCGTGTGGGCCTGCATCCCAAGGACTACCAGGCCGCCTATCAGCGCCTGCTGGCCAGCGGCAAGGTGGCCAAGATCGTACTGATGAGCCACTTCGCCCGCGCCGATGAGCTGGACTGCCCCAGCAGTACCGAGCAACTGGCGGTGTTTGACACGGCGCGGCAGGGGCTGAGCGCCGAGATCAGCCTGCGCAACTCCCCGGCAGTGCTCGGTTGGCCGCAGATTCCCAGTGACTGGGTGCGCCCCGGCATCATGCTCTACGGGGCCACACCGTTCGAAACCGCGAGCCCTGCCAGTGCCCAATTGCAGCCGGTGATGACGCTGCAGTCCAAGGTCATCAGCGTGCGTGAACTGCCTGCCGGGGAGGCCGTGGGCTACGGCGCGCGCTTCGTCACCCAGCGGCCGAGCCGGATCGGCGTGGTGGCCATGGGTTATGCCGATGGTTACCCGCGCCTGGCGCCCAATGGCACGCCGGTGCTGGTCGACGGCGTGCGTACCGTGCTGGCGGGACGGGTGTCGATGGACATGCTCAACGTCGACCTGACCGATGTGCCCCAGGCGGGCGTGGGCAGTACGGTCGAGCTGTGGGGCAAGCAGGTGTTGGCCAGTGACGTTGCCCACGCGGCTGGCACCATTGCCTACCAGATCTTCTGCAACCTGCGCCGCGTGCCCTTGCAGTACGTTTAGCCCAGCGTCTGGGCGCGCCATGCGCCCGGGCCGACCCATTGCCTGCCAATGTGTTGTAAATCCCGAACGCTGTTGCCATGATACCGGCCATCATGAACTGCTCAGCATTCCAGGAGGCTTTCGCATTGGACGTCGGCGAACGACTGCAAGCCATTCGCAAACTCAAGGGTTTGTCCCAGCGTGAACTCGCCAAACGGGCGGGCGTCACCAACAGCACCATTTCCATGATCGAGAAGAACAGCGTCAGTCCCTCGATCAGCTCGCTGCGCAAGGTGCTGGGCGGGATTCCGATGTCCATGGTGGAGTTCTTTTCCGAAGAACTGCAGGCCGAGCGGCCAACCCAGGTGGTCTACAAGGCCAACGAGCTGATCGATATCTCCGACGGTGCGGTGACCATGAAGCTGGTCGGCAAGGCCCACCCCAGCCGGGCCATCGCCTTTCTCAGCGAGGTCTATCCACCGGGTGCCGACACCGGTATGGAAATGCTCATGCACGAGGGCGAGGAGACCGGCATCCTGGTGGAAGGGCGCCTGGAGCTGGTGGTCGGTCAGGACACCTACGTGCTCGAAGAGGGCGACAGCTACTACTTCGAAAGCAGCAAACCGCATCGCTTCCGCAACCCGTTCGATACGCCCGCCCGCTTGATCAGTGCCGCCACGCCGGCGAATTTCTAAGGAGCCTGCGCATGGTCCACCGATGTTCCATCGAAGTGGCCGTGGACCAGGTGCTGCAGCGTTTGCCCACGCATATCCACATGGGCATGCCGCTGGGCCTGGGCAAGCCCAACCGCTTCGTCAACGCGCTTTATGCCCGCATCAAAAGCCTGCCCGAACGACGCCTGACGATCTACACCGCGCTGGTGCTGGGCCGCCCGCCCTTGGGCGACGGCCTGCAGAAGCGCTTGCTCGAACCCTTCGTCGAGCGCGTGTTCGGCGATTACCCCGAGTTCGACTTTCTCGCCGACCTACGCCGTGACGAGCTGCCCTCCAACGTCAGCGTGCAACAGTTCTTCATGCAGCCGGGCAGCCTGCTGGGCAGCACGACGGCGCAGCAAAGCTACATCAGCAGCAATTACAGCCACGCCGCGCGCGACATCAATGCCAAGGGGCTGAATCTGGTGGCGCAACTGGTCAGCCAGCACCCCGAAAATGCCGAACGTCTGAGCCTGAGCTGCAATCCGGACATCACCCTGGACCTGCTGCCGATGATCGAAAGGCGTCGTGCGGCCGGCGAGACCATTCTGATTCTGGGCCAGGTCCACGAAGCCCTGCCGTTCATGCCCGGCAGCGCTGAGATCGACAGCGAGGCGTTCGATCTGCTGATCGACGGTGCCGAGCAGTCGACGCTGTTTTCCACGCCCAACATGCCGGTCGGTGTGCAGGATCATTTCATCGGTCTGCATGCCAGCACACTGGTGCGCGACGGCGGCACGCTGCAGATCGGTATCGGGGCGATGGGCGATGCGCTGAGCGCCGCCTTGCTTGCGCGTCAGGCCGACAATGCCGGCTACCGGGCGCTGCTCGATGAACTCGACCTGTCGCCCTGGCAGGCGTTGATCCAGGCCGAAGGCGGCGTCGAGCCCTTCGCTACCGGCCTGTATGGCTGCAGCGAGATGTTCGTCAACGGCCTGCTGGCCCTCGCCGAAGCGGGAGTGATACGCCGCAAGGTCTACCCGGACGTGGCACGCCAGGCCGCGGCAAACGCCGGTGTGCTGCACGCCGATGAGGACCAGGACGGGGTGGTGGTACACGGCGGTTTCTTTCTCGGGCCGAACAGTTTCTACGAGCGCCTTCGCCAGATGCCGGCGGCGAGCTTGGCCCGCTTCGACATGACCGCGATCAGCTACATCAACGAGCTGTATGGCGACGAGCAGCTGAAGCGCCTGCAACGACGCGATGCGCGGTTCATCAATACCGTGTTCACGGCTACGGTGATGGGCGCGGCCGTGTCGGACCAGCTCGAAGACGGGCGGGTCATCAGCGGCGTGGGCGGGCAGTACAATTTCGTCGTCCAGGGGCACGCCCTGGAGGGCGCACGTTCGGTGCTGATCCTGCGCAGCTGGCGTGAGTCGGCGGGTGTCATCAGCTGCAACGTGCTGTGGGACTATGGCCATTGCACGATTCCACGGCACCTGCGCGACATCGTCGTGACCGAGTACGGCATTGCCCAGTTGCGCGGGCGCACCGATGCCGAGGTGATCGAGGCGATGATCAACATCAGCGATTCGCGCTTCCAGCCCAGCCTGATCGACGAAGCGCAACGTGCCGGCAAGTTGAGCAAGGATTTCGTGCTCGATCCGCGCTTTGCCGACAACACAAGCGAGCGTTTGCAGGGCATTCGCGAACGGCATGCGTCGCTGTTTCCTGAGTATCCGCTGGGGTGCGATTTCACCGACGAGGAAAAGGACCTGCTGCGCGCGCTGAACTGGCTCAAGAGCAAGTTCAAGCTCAGCGAGATGCTCGAGCTGGGCAAGGCGGCGCTGGAGGCACCCGAGGCCAGCCGCTACCCCCTGCACCTGCAGCGCATGGGGCTGGACCAGCCGCAGGGGTTGCGCGAGGAACTCTACCAGCGCCTGGTCCTGGCTGCCCTGCAGGAGACCGAAAACCCGGCGCGCTAGGCGCCGCGATGGATCAGGTCACTCCACGAAAGTCACGACGCCATTGGCCAGCGACTGCACCCGGGCCAGGGATTCCACGCGATAGCCTTGGGCATCGAGTTCGGCGCGGCCGCCCTGGAAGGACTTCTCGATGACGATACCCAGTCCGGCCAGTTTGGCGCCGGCCTGGTTGATGATCGAAATCAGCGCTTGCGAGGCCTTGCCGTTGGCCAGGAAATCGTCGATCACCAGCACGGTGTCGTTGCTGTTCAAATGCCGTGGCGAAATGGCCACCGTGCTTTCCGTCTGCTTGGTGAACGAATAGACCGAGGCCACCAGCAGGTTTTCCGTCAGCGTCAGCGACTGGTGCTTGCGCGCGAAGATCACCGGCACGCCCAGGCGCAGCCCGGCCATTACCGCCGGGGCGATGCCCGAAGCCTCGATGGTGACGATCTTGGTGATCCCGGCATCGGCGAACCGGCGGGCGAATTCGTCGCCGATCTGCTGCATCAAGAGCGGATCGATCTGGTGGTTGAGAAAGGCATCGACCTTCAATACCTGATCGGAAAGCACGATGCCTTCTTCGCGAATCTTTTTGTGCAGAGCTTCCACGGTGGTTCCTCGATGTACCAATGTGCGCAGGCCGGCTGTGGCCCGGGCAGGGTTGAATTCAGCGTTTGAGCATGGCGCGTATATCGGCCAATGCGGTGTTGCCGCGCACGGCTTTGACTTCCGTGGGCGTGTCGTCGTTACCTTCCCAGGCCAGGTCGTCGGGCGGCAGTTCATCGAGAAAGCGGCTGGGTGCGCAATCGATGATCTCGCCGTACTGCTTGCGCTTGGCGGCGAAGGTAAAGGCCAGGGTCTGCCGCGCGCGCGTGATGCCCACGTAGGCCAGGCGGCGTTCTTCCTCGATGGTGTCGGCCTCGATGCTGGAGCGGTGCGGCAGGATTTCCTCTTCCATGCCCATGATGAACACGTAGGGAAATTCCAGGCCCTTGGACGCATGCAGGGTCATCATCTGCACGCCCTCGGCGCCGTCCTCTTCTTCCTGCTGCCGTTCGAGCATGTCGCGCAGCACCAGTTTGCCGATCGCTTCCTCGACCGTCATGGCGCCGTCTTCGTCCTTTTCCAGGGTGTTCTTCAAGGCCTCGACCAGGAACCACACGTTGCTCATGCGGTAGTCGGCGGCCTTTTCACTGGAGCTGTTGGTGCGCAGCCACTGCTCGTAGTCGATGTCCATGACCATGCTGCGCAGCGCCCCGATCGGGTCTTCACCGGCGCACTGCTCGCGGACCTTGTCCATGTAGCGCTTGAAGCGGCTCAGGCGATCGGTGAAGCGCGCGTCCAGATGCTCGCCCAGCCCGATCTCGTCGGTGGCGGCGTACATCGAGATCTTGCGCTCGGTGGCATAGTTGCCGAGCTTTTCCAGGGTCGTGGAGCCGATTTCCCGGCGTGGCACGTTGATCACGCGCAGGAAGGCGTTGTCGTCGTCCGGGTTCACGATGAGGCGGAAGTAGGCCATCAGGTCCTTCACTTCCTGACGCCCGAAGAAGCTGTTGCCGCCACTGAGCCGATAGGGAATCTGGTGGTGCTGCAACTTCAGCTCGATGAGCTTGGCCTGGTAGTTGCCCCGATAGAGGATGGCGAAATCACTGTAGGGCCGGTCGGTGCGCAGGTGCAGGCTGAGAATCTCGACGGCCACGCGCTCGGCTTCGGCATCCTCGTTGCGGCAGCGGATCACGCGGATTTCATCGCCGTGCCCCATCTCGCTCCACAGCTGCTTCTCGAAGGCGTGCGGGTTGTTCGAAATAAGTACGTTGGCGCAGCGCAGGATGCGGCTGGTGGAGCGGTAGTTCTGCTCCAGCATGACCACTTTCAGCGACGGGTAGTCGTCCTTGAGCAGCATCAGGTTTTCCGGGCGCGCGCCACGCCAGGCATAGATGGACTGGTCGTCGTCGCCGACCACGGTGAACTGGTTGCGCGTACCGATCAGCAGCTTCACCAGCAGGTACTGGCTAGCGTTGGTGTCCTGATACTCGTCCACCAGCAGATAGCGAACCTTGTTCTGCCACTTCTCGAGAATGTCCGGATGTTCCTGGAACAGCTTCACCGGCAGCAGGATGAGGTCGTCGAAGTCCACCGCGTTGAACGCGCGCAAGGTGCGCTGGTAATGGCTGTAGACGATGGCTGCGGTCTGCTCCTTGGGGTTGCGCGCCTGCTCCAAGGCCTGGGGCGGCAGTATCAGGTCGTTCTTCCAGGCGCCGATCATGTTCTTGATCTCGTCGACGCCGTCCTCGCCCGAGTACTCTTTTTGCATGATGTCAGTCATCAACGCTTTCACGTCGGCTTCGTCGAAGATCGAGAAGCCCGGCTTGAAGCCCAGCCGCGCGTGTTCCTTGCGGATGACGTTGAGGCCCAGGTTGTGGAAGGTCGACACGGTCAGGCCCCGCCCTTCACCGCTGCGCAGCAGGGTGCCGACGCGCTCCTTCATTTCGCGCGCGGCCTTGTTGGTGAAGGTCATGGCGACGATGTACTGGGCACGAATGCCGCAGTTCTGGATCAGGTGGGCGATCTTGCGGGTGATCACGCTGGTCTTGCCGGAACCTGCACCGGCGAGCACCAAAAGAGGGCCGCCGACGTAGTTCACGGCTTCTTGCTGCCGGGGATTGAGTCGGGACATGACGGGAGTCACTGACGAAATGGCCGCGCATTTTAGCACCGCTGGTCCAACTGTGCCGCGACCGCAGATCCATTAAAATTTGCCGGTTTGTCGACTTTGCAGCAGGATGTGGTTACACGTTGACACGTACTTTGGATTGGGTCTGGCCCGAGCTGTTGCCGAGGCCGTTTTTAAGCGCTATCGAATGACTGTGAAACTGTCCCAAGGAGCTCGTTTGTCTACGCCTGTCGAACCCGCGCGGCTGTTGCTGCTGGCCCAGGATCGCACCTGGGCCACGTCGTTGCGCGAGTGCCTGGCGGCCCTTGGCGATGTGGCCACGTTGATCGAAGCGTCCTCCTGGGATGCTGTGGCCGGGCAGTTCGACAATCAGCCCGGCACTCTGTTGCTGGCGACCCCCGAGCGGCTGCCGGCACCTGGGCGCTGCGCGCTGCCGGTGGTGCTGCTGCTGACCGAGGAGCCTGCGCAACCGCCGCCCGGTGCCAGCGACTGGCTGGTGTTGGGCGAGCTCAACAGCGATACGCTGCGCCGCTGCCTGCGCCATGCGCGCGAGCGCGGCGTGCTACAGGACACCCTGCAACGCCTGGCCGAACAGGATCCCTTGACCGGCATCGCCAACCGTCCCGGTTTCCAGACCCTGCTCACCGCCCGCCTGGCCGAACAGGAAGGCCGTGGCGTCGCCCTGGGCCATCTGGACATGGACAACTTCCGCCATGCCAACGATGCGCTGGGACACCAGGCCGGCGATCGGCTGATCCTGCAGGTGGTGGCGCGTCTGAAGAAGCAGCTGGAGGCGGGCGATCAAGTGGCCCGCCTGGGCAGCGACGAGTTCGCCCTGCTGCTCGACACCCGCCGCGACCCGTCACGCGCCGAGCGCCTGGCGGCCAACATCATCGAGGCCATGGCCGAACCCTATTACGTCGATGGCGAGAGCCTGCTGATCGGCTGCAGCCTGGGCATCGCCCATGCCCGCGCGGGCGCCGGTGCCGACCCGCTGATGTGGCACGCGCACATTGCCATGCAGCAGGCCAAGAGCACCCAGGGCTGCAGCTACCATCTGTTCAACGAACGCATCAACCGCCATGCGCGCAGCCTGGCCGACCTCGAAAGCGAGCTGCGCCGTGCCTTGCGGCGTGACGAGCTGGAACTGCACTACCAGCCACGGCTGGACCTGAGCGGTAATACCATCGTCGGTCTCGAGGCCCTGGTGCGCTGGCGTCACCGCGAACGCGGCGTGCTCGCGCCCGGCGAGTTCGTGCCGCTGGCCGAGCAGAGTGGGTTGATCGTGCCGATGGGCTACTGGGTCATCGCACGGGCCTTGCGCGACATGCAGACCTTGCGCGAAAGCGGCTTCGAACCCTTGCACATGGCGATCAACCTGTCGTTCCGGCAGTTTCAGGACAGCCAGTTGCTCAGCACCCTGGGACGGTTGATCGCCGAGCGCGGCATCGATGCCGGCTGGCTGGAGTTCGAACTCACCGAAACCGCGGTCATGCGCCGCAACGATCTGGTCAAGCAGACCATGGACGCGTTGGGCCGTCTGGGCGTGCGCTTTTCCCTCGACGATTTCGGCACCGGCTTCTCCTCGTTCGTCCACCTCAGCAGCCTGCCGATCGCCTTGCTCAAGATCGACAAGAGCTTCGTCAGCGGCATGGAGCAACGTCCTGAAAACAGCAAGCTGGTGCACGCGATGATCAACCTGGCGCACAACCTGGACCTGAACGTCGTCGCCGAGGGCGTCGAGACGCCCGAGCAATTGGCGTTGCTGCGCGATTTCGGCTGCGACCAGGTGCAGGGCTATCTGATCAGTCAGCCCTTGCCCCTGGAGCAGCTGCAGGCATTCCTGCGTTTCGGCCAGGCTCAGGCCGTCAGGTCGCCAGCACCGTAGGCGTGGCCAGCCGGCGCAATCGACGCATGCGCCACTCGAACGCCAGGGTCAGGGTAACGGCCGAACACAGCAGACCCAGCGCCAGCCCCCACCAGACGCCCACCGCGCCGAGCTGGAAATGGAACGCCAGGCTCCAGGCCGCGGGCGCACCGATCGCCCAGTAGCAGAACAGCCCGACCAGAAAGGTGGTCTTGGCGTCCTTGAGGCCACGAATGGCCCCCATGGCGATGGTCTGGATGCCATCGAACATCTCGAACCAGGCCGCCACGGCCAGCAGACTGATGGCCAGCTCGATGACGCCGTGGAAGGCCGGATCGGAGCGGTCCAGAAACACCCCGACCAAAGGCCCCGGGGCGAGCCAGAACAGCAAGGCGAAGCCCAGCATCACCACGGCGCCGAGGCTGATGCCGACCCGCCCGGCCAGGCGCGCGGCCAGCAGGTGCCCGGCGCCGTAGTGCTGGCCGATGCGAATGGTCACCGCATAGGACATGCCCGCCGGAACCATAAAGGCCACCGAAATGATCTGCAGGGCGATCTGGTGCGCAGCCAGCGGCGTGGTGCCCATGGTACCGATGCACAGCGCGGCGAAGGCGAACAGGCCGACCTCCACGGCATAGGTGCCGCCGATCGGCAGGCCCAGGCGCCACAACTCGCGCAAGGCGTTCAGGTTTGGCCGGGCCAGCCCCTTGAGCAGCGGGTAGGGCGCATAGGCACGGTGAAAGCGAATGTACAGGGCCAGGGCAATCGCCATCAGGGTGCTGATGATCGCCGTGACCATGCCGATGCCCACCAGACCGAGCTTGGGCAGGCCGAACATGCCTTCGATGAACGCATGGTTGAGCAGGTAGTTGGCCACGGTGGCGATGATGCTGATGACCATCACCGGCGTGGCGCGACCCAGCGCGGCGGTAAAGCCGCGCAGTGCCATGAAGCTCAGGTTGCCCGGCAAGGCGAACGGCAAGAGCAAGAGGAACTGGGTAGCGAAGGCGACGTTGGCCGGGGTCTGCCCGAGCATGGACAGCACCGGTCCCAGGTTCCACAGCAGCACGGCCGCCACGGCCGCCATGCCCCAGGCCAGCCAGAGCCCGGCCTGGGTCAGGCGGGCCACGCCTTGCTGGTCGTCGGCACCCTTGCGGATCGACACCAGGGTGCCGACCGCAGCGATCACGCCGATGCAGAAGATCGACACGAAGGAATAGCTGGCCGCCCCCAGGCCGCCGCCGGCCAACGCCTCGGGGCTCAGGCGTGCCATCATCAAGGTATCGGTCAGGACCATCAGCATGTGCGCCAATTGAGAGGCGATCAGCGGCCCCGCCAGCCGAAGCAGGGCTCGAAGTTCGATACGGATGGAGGCGTGCATGATGAAGCTCAGTCGGCGGAGAGATGGGACGCTGGATTCTCGGCCTTGTGGCAGCGCAACGCAAATGTACGTGTGCCGGCCATGCCGCAGTATCGTGCTCAAGTATTCGGTCGGATCGCCGATGTAGCAGTACCAATAAGATCAAGGATGACAGGTGCTCGACAGGTCTGGACCATCCCTGGCACTGCCGCCACGCACACGATTCTCAGGAGCTTCACATGTCGCAACCTCGCGCTCGTATCGCCACGCAACTGGGCATCGCCCTGGCCGTGATTCTGGCGATAGTCATCACCGGCAGCACGGCCTTTGCCTTGCGCTCACTGGACATCGCCAACCTGGCCATCCGCGAGCAGCACATGGCCAGCGAGGCGAGGTTGCTGGCCGACCAGCTCAGCACGTTCCACAGCACCCTGCGCGACAGCACCCAGCGCTTGAGCGGGCTGTTCGAGAAGCGCTTCGCCGGGGGACTGAGCATGGACCCCAGCAAGCAGGTCACCGTGGGCAACCAGCAGACGCCAAGCCTGCGCCTGGGCAGCCAGACGCTGAACAACGATTTCACGGAAGTCGACGATTTCAAACAGCTCACGGCAGGCGTCGCCACGGTATTCGTGCGCAACGGTAGCGAATTCGTGCGCATCAGCACCTCGCTGACCAAGCAGGACGGCAGTCGCGCCATCGGTACCGCACTCGACCATGCGCATCCCGCCTACAAGCGTCTGCTCGACGGTCAGAACTACATTGGTCGTGCGGTCCTGTTCGATCGCTCCTATATGACTCAGTACACACCGGTTCGCGATGGCTCGGGCCAAGTGATTGCGGTGCTCTTCGTCGGCTTCGACTACACCGATGCGCAGAATACACAGTTCGCCAACCTGCAACGCTTCCGCATCGGCGAGACCGGCTCCCTGGCCCTGCTCGACGAGCAGAACCGCTGGCTGGTGCCGCCGGCCAACGTCAACGATCCGGACGCCGCGGCCAAGACTTTGGCCGATCTGGCGCGTCTGGATGGCAAGGGCCGACTGTGGAACGACGGCAAGCAGGACATATTCTCCGAAGCGGTGACGTTTACCGGGGGACCCTGGAGTGTGGTGGCAAGCATGCCCAAGGCTGAAATCAATGCCGTGACCTGGAACGTCGGCTCTCAACTCGCGATCGGCAGCCTGCTGGCGATGCTGATCGCGGTGGGCGCCGCGATCTGGCTGTTGCGCAGCAAGCTGCGGCCGCTGGGTGAACTGGTACGCCAGGCCGAAGCGCTGGGTGCGGGCGATCTGGATGCCCGTCTGAAAGTGTCCAGCCACGACGAGATCGGCCAGCTGGCCAGCAGTTTCAACCACATGGGCGAAGCCCTGTCGAACATGGTGGTGCACATCCGCAACGCCGCCCATGAAGTCAGCGGTCGCGCGCAAACGTTGTCGAGCCTGTCGGCGGGTGCCTATGAGGGCATGGAGCACCAGTCCGGTGAGATTTCCAGCATGGCCGGCGCGGTCGAGGAGTTCAGTGCGACGTCCCTGGACATCGCCGACAACATGGGCCACACCCAGCGTCTGGCTCAGGACAACGCCCAGCAGACCCGTATCGGCCGCGCCTCGATGGATGAAGCGTCCAATTCCCTTGAACAGATTGCCGGAGCGCTGAACAGCACCGCTGGGGTCATCAACACCCTGGGGCAGCGCTCGCAGGAAATTGGCGGCATCGTCGGGGTGATCACCTCGATTGCCGAGCAGACCAACCTGCTGGCCCTCAACGCCGCGATCGAAGCCGCCCGTGCCGGTGAGCAGGGCCGTGGCTTCGCCGTGGTCGCCGACGAGGTGCGCAGCCTGGCCTCGCGCACGCGCCAGGCCACCGACGAAATCTCCGGCATGATCGGCAGCATTCAGAAGGAAACCGCCAACGCCATCAGCACCATGGACCAGGGCAACGTGCTGATGCGTGAAGGCCTGACCCGCAACGCCAAGGTCGCCCAGGCGCTCGCGCAGATCGACGAGCAGAGCCGGTCGGCGGGGCATCAGTTCGATGCGATCAGCACCGCGACCCAGGAGCAGAGCAGCACCGCCACCATGCTCAGCAGCAACCTGCAGAGCATTGCCATGACCAATGGCGAGCAGCGTGAGGTGGTCTCCAATCTAGCGCAGACCGCTCGCGAGCTCGAAGGGCTGGCGGCGGAACTGCGTCAGGAAGTCAATCGCTTCCGTGTGGGCGGCGCCCGCTAGCGGCAGGATCAGCCTAGCGAGGGGAGCCCCAGTGCGCGAGCGCAGTCGTCCAGCGACCGCTGCTGGGTTTGCGCGTACAGCGCAAGCTCATCGAGCACCGCGCGCCCCAAGGCCTGATGAAACGCCTCCTGGCTCGACCCCAAACCGTACTCGGCCTGGGCATCGTCGCCCAGGTTGGACTGGAAGATGCCGGCGGCGCTGACCGGCAGGAAGTCTTCGTACACCAACGGTTCGCAGCGGATGGCACCATTGTCCAGCAGCCCCTGCAGTGTGGTTTCGCCCGCACTCGGCTGGCCGCTGGCGAAGTAGCGGAAGAATGCCAAATCCTGCTCGCGCATCTGCGTCAGATCATCAGGAAACTCACCGAACTGCTCACCCAGAAGGCGCATGTATTCCGAGGCGTTGGTCTCGCTGGGAAACCCGGCCAGTGCGGTGCGCGAAGCGTTCAGCAGGCGGTCGTACAGTTCGCGTCCCTTGGGCGTCAGTGCCGCGCCGCGTTGCTCGATCTCGCCGAAGCGCGCGGTGTGGCTGCCTTCGGCGCCAGCCGTTGGGTCGGTGAACGCGACTTTTTCCTGCAGCGCCTTGAAGCTGGTCTGACGCAGCAGAATGGCATGACGACGTGGTGGCGGCCCTTCGATCACGGCCTTGGGCGTGATCCCGCGAGCGGGCATCAGCGCCTGCACCGTGTCGATGTCCAGCGTGCGCGGCGTCAGGTGATTGATGTGCGGCCCCTTGAAGGCCACCACGTCGGCGATCAGGCGATGGGCGTCGTGCAGGCTTTGATACTGGGCTGCGGTCACCGTGGCGTCGTGGTGCCAGCGGAAGGTTTCCAGGGCCTGCTCGACGAAGGCGTCGGAGCTCGCCTGATCGAGGCCGCCATCGCGCTCGAAGCGCTCGATCAACGCCAGGCACGGCTGGGTGAAGATCTGCCGCTGTTCCAACAGTTGCCGGGCCTGTTCGCGGAGCGCCGCGTCTTCGATCAGCTCCAGGCGCAGCAGCGAGGTGAACACGCGAAAGGGGCTCACTTGCAGTGACTGTTCGTGGACCGCCCGAAAGGCCGTCGAGTGCACCGGTACCCCCGCCGACGTCAGGTCGTAGTAACCCACCGGCTGCATGCCCATGACCGCGAACAGACGGGCGATGGTCGCCAGTTCCGCGGCGGTGCCAACCCTAATCGCGCCGTGGCGTTCGGCATCCAGGCGCTCGATCTCGCCGGTACGGGCCAGGGATCGGCCCAGCTCCGGCTGGTGCTCGAGGCACTGACGATTGACCTCGCCGACCAGGCTCATCAAGTCGCCGTACAACGGCACTTCTTTCTTGTACATCTCGGACATGGCGCGGGAAAACGCGGCACGGGTCTGGTCGGGACTGACGAAGGGCATGGCGGACTCCAGGCGCAAAGGGCTGGGAGTATGAAAGCGGGGAATGACCTGAACGATCAAGCGAAAAAAAGTGCGGGGGTCATTCCTGCAAGTCGGCATTGCCTCTGATCCGCCTGGGTTGTCAGGACGGGACCTGCTCGAGGATCCAGTCGACCAGCGCACGCACTTTCGGGACTTCCGCCGCATGCTCGGCAAACGCCACGAAATGCGCGCCCTGGCTGCTCATGGTGTGCGGCCAGGGCATGACCAGATCACCGTTGGCCAGGTGGTTCTCCACCAGATAACGCGGCACCAGCGCCACGCCACAGCCGGCAAGTGCTGCGCTCAGGCACATGTAGAAGGTATCGAAACGGGGACCGTGATAACTGTTCTGGGCGCTCAGGCCCTGCTCCAGAAACCACTCGTGCCACGCTTCGGGCCGCGACGTGCATTGCATCAGCACCTGCTCGGCCAGTTGCTCGGCGTTGCTCAACGGCTGTTCCAGCAGGTCGGGCGCACACACCGGTACCACCTGATCGTCGAACAACTCGATGCAGGTCGCCCCGGGCCAGGTGCCCTGGCCGAAGAAGAAACCCACGTCCGCCTTGGCCTGCAGCAACGCGAACGGCTCCAGCTCGTTGCGGATGTCCAGATGAATATTGGGGTGCGCCTTGCCGAAACCCTTGAGCTTGGGAATCAGCCAACCCACACCGAAGCTGGGCTGGGTGGCCACGGTCAGCACTTCGGTTTCATCGCCGTAGGACAGGATGTAGCGGCTGGAAATGTCCACCTGGGTGAGGATCTTGTTCACCTCGGCCAGATACAGCGAGCCCGCCGGGGTCAGTTGCAGACGTCGGCGAATGCGCAGGAACAGGTGATGGCGCAACATGTCTTCGAGCTGTGCGACCTGCTTGCTGACCGCACTCTGGGTCAGGTGCAGTTCTTCCGCCGCGCGGGTGAAGCTCAGGTGGCGGGCGGCGGCTTCGAAACACTGCAAGGCCGTCATCGAAGGAACAAGGCGTTTTGACATGAAGGCATCGGCGCAAGGTCATGAGGTGAGGGAATGATATATGGAATATTGCTCCGTTGTGGTGGTCTGGGCCGCGGATTAATACTGATCTCAATTCGTTCTTATCGTTAAAGCCTTGTGAGGAGAAAACAATGGTCGATGGCCTGCTCGAAAGCCTAGGTGTTGCGGCGAGTGCATTCAAGGATGGCAACCATCCCGTGCATACCCCGATCGATGGCAGCCAGATCGCCTCGGTGAGCCTGGAATCCAAGGCGCAGGTCGTCGACAAGATCGCTTTGGGGCACGAGGCGTTCCTGGCCTGGCGCACCGTGCCGGCACCGCGTCGCGGCGAGCTGGTGCGCCTGTTCGGTGAAGTCCTGCGCGCCCACAAGGCTCAGCTTGGCGAGCTGGTGTCGATCGAAGCCGGCAAGATCACTCAGGAAGGCCTGGGTGAAGTGCAGGAAATGATCGATATCTGCGATTTCGCCGTCGGCCTGTCTCGTCAACTGTACGGTCTGACCATCGCCTCCGAGCGCCCTGGCCACCACATGCGTGAAACCTGGCAGCCACTGGGCGTGGTGGGCGTCATCAGCGCGTTCAACTTCCCGGTGGCGGTATGGGCGTGGAACACCGCCCTGGCCCTGGTGGCCGGTGACTCGGTGATCTGGAAACCGTCGGAAAAGACCCCGCTGACCGCGCTGGCCTGCCAGGCACTGTTCGACAAGGCCCTGGAGCAGTTCGGCGATGCACCCAAGGGCCTGGCTCAACTGATCATCGGTGATCGCCAAGCCGGCGAAGCTCTGGTCGACGACCCGCGCGTCGCTTTGGTCAGTGCCACCGGCAGCACCCGCATGGGCCGCGAAGTCGGACCACGGGTCGCCGCGCGCTTCGGCCGCAGCATCCTCGAACTGGGCGGCAACAACGCCATGATTCTGGCCCCCAGCGCCGACCTCGACCTGGCCGTGCGCGGCATCCTGTTCAGTGCCGTGGGCACCGCAGGCCAGCGCTGCACCACATTGCGCCGGGTGATCGTGCACAGCTCGATCAAGGACGAAGTGCTCGCTCGGGTCAAGGCGGCTTACGCCAAGGTGCGTATCGGCGATCCGCGCAAGGACAACCTGATCGGCCCGCTGATCGACAAGCCATCCTTCGACGCCATGCAGGGTGCCCTGGCCAAGGCGCGTGACGAGGGTGGCGAAGTGTTCGGTGGCGAGCGTCAGTTGGCCGATCAATACCCGAACGCCTACTACGTGGCCCCGGCCATCGTCGAAATGCCGGGGCAGTCGGACGTCGTGCGCCACGAAACCTTCGCGCCGATCCTGTATGTCTTGAGCTACGAAGACTTCGACGAGGCCCTGCGCCTGAACAACGAAGTGCCACAGGGCCTGTCCTCGTGCATCTTCACCACCGACCTGCGCGAAGCCGAGCGTTTCCAGAGCGCGGCCGGCAGCGACTGTGGCATCGCCAACGTCAACATCGGCACCAGCGGCGCGGAAATCGGCGGCGCTTTCGGTGGCGAGAAGGAAACCGGTGGCGGCCGCGAATCCGGCTCCGATGCCTGGAAAGCCTACATGCGCCGCCAGACCAACACCGTCAATTACTCGCGCGAGCTGCCGCTGGCCCAGGGCATCGTGTTTGATTGATTGATGGTTGAGTGATGTGGTGGCGGGGCCGGCGCTATCGCGGGTGGAACCCGCTCCCACAGGGATCTTTGCTGCAATGGATATCCCTGTGGGAGCGGGCTCTGCCCGCGATGACGACGGCGCGGTCCGAACCCGATTTCCCTGGCTTGGAATGAGTCATGAGCGAACTACGGCAACAATGTCTTTGGGAACACATCACCGCCAGGCCCCCTCACACGGCGGCTCTGGCCAGTGTGGTAAAGGCGGATGTCTGCGTGATCGGCGGCGGTATCACCGGGTTGTGCGCGGCCATCGAATTATTGGAGCAGGGCAAGCGCGTGGTGCTGCTCGATGCCAGTGAAATCGGCACGGGCGGCTCGGGGCGCAATGTCGGACTGGTCAACGCCGGCACCTGGATTCCGCCCGACGAAGTCGAGCAGACCCTGGGCAGTGCCGTGGGCGGTCGCCTCAACACCGTGCTCGGCGGGGCGCCGGCCGAAGTCTTCGCGCTGATCGAACGCTATGGCATCGACTGCCAGGCCCATAACGACGGCACCTTGCACATGGCCCACAACGCCAATGGCGTGGCCGACCTGAAATCGCGCTGCGAGCAATGGCAGCGGCGGGGCGCTGACGTAGAGCTGCTCACCGGGGCGCAATGCGTCGACTACTGCGGCACCGAAAAGATCGAAGCAGCCCTGCTTGACCGCCGCGCCGGCACCATCAACCCCATGGCCTACACCCGTGGCCTGGGCGCGGCGGTTCAGCGTCTGGGCGGGCAGGTTTTCCAGCATTCGCCGGTACTGGGTCTGGAACAACACGCCGGGGGCTGGCTGGTGAAGACCGCCAAAGGCGAAGTCAACGCCGACAAAGTGCTGATTTCCACCGGTGCCTACACCGAGGGCGACTGGTGCAACCTGCGCGGCCAGTTCTTCCGCGGCTACTACTATCAGGTCGCCTCCAAGCCCCTGCATTCGGCAGCCGCCGATGCCGTGCTCAAACATGGGCAAGGCTCTTGGGATACCCGCCTGGTGCTGAGCAGCATCCGCCGCGACGACGACGGCCGTCTGTTGCTCGGCAGCATGGGCCGCGTGGACAACAAACCCGCTTGGTTCATCCGCCGCTGGGCCGACCGCATCCAGACCCATTACTTCCCGCAACTGGGCAAGGTCGACTGGGAAATGCACTGGACCGGCTGCATCGACTTCACCCCCGACCACCTGATGCGCCTGTTCGAACCCGCTCCAGGGCTGGTGTCGGTGACCGGCTACAACGGCCGCGGCAACACCACCGGCACCGTCGTGGGCAAAGCCTTGGCGCAGTTCTTGTTGCATGAGCAGGCCGACAAACTGCCACTGCCGTTCTGCGCGGATAAACCGGTGTCGGCGCCTGGTTTGCGTACCGGCGTCTACGAAACCGGCTTCTCCCTCTACCACGCCGGCCAGGTCCTGCGCGTCGTTCTGTAACCCCAAGCCCCGCCGGGCCTGATCGCGTCCCGACAGATACACCGCACCCACCGCCGACGCGGCTCGCGCCGCTGCTACAGGGGTATCGCAATCCTTTACCAACGTGGTGAGCCACGAAGACCGCATCCGTTGCCGGCGCTTTAATGCATGAATGCCCGATCCCCTGTAGCAGCGGTGCAAGCCGCGTCGGCGGTGTCCCCGATTGGCCTGCTGAAACGCAATCACGCTTCTGGCTCCACTGCACATCCCCTGTCACTGCTCACTGCGCCGAAGGCCGATACTGCAACGCTTCCGCAACATGCGCCCGCTCGATATCTTTCGCCTGCTCGAGATCCGCCAAGGTGCGGGCCACCTTCAACAATCGATGCGCTGCGCGCAGCGACAGCGTCAACCGCTCACACGCGGTTTCCAACCAGCGCTCGTCCTCGGACGACAACCTGCAATGCTCGCGTAACCCCGGCAGATCGAGAAACGCGTTGGCACAACCCTGACGCCGATTCTGCAACTCACGCGCCTCGGCCACCTTGGTGGCGGCACTGGCTGTGTTTTCCCCCGCCTGTGGCTCATGACTCAGGGCCGTCGCCTCCCGCGCCACCGTGAGATGCAGATCGATCCGATCCAGCAACGGCCCGGACAGCTTGTTGCGGTACCGCTGGATCTGATCGCTGCCGCACTGGCATTTGCCGCTGGGGTCACCCAGATACCCGCAGGGGCACGGATTCATCGCCGCCACCAATTGGAACCGCGCAGGAAAACGAATCTTGTCCCGCGCCCGCGCAATCACGATCTCGCCGCTCTCCAAGGGTTCGCGCAAGACCTCCAGCACCTTCCTGTCGAACTCCGGCATTAGATTGCTAGGCTACACTGTGGACTATGGAGGTACCCATGAAGCTGCTTTGGCCTGCTCGAATTTCCGGAAGCGCTCTACAGCAGTCGCTTAGTGAAGTACGGCTGCCTGACGCCGCTCATCATTTCCGATCAAAAAAAATTTCCCCCCTGTCGCAGATACCCCTGATGGCCGACGACTCGGGCGTCATCATCAGAGAAGCGCATTATTTCCTTCAGGAAAAATTGTTTTATTCAAAGGCATATCGTACCGATAAAACTGTCAAGACTTATGCGGAATGCTTGGCTACCTGGTTTGATTACGCTGAAGAAAGTAATTTTGACTGGCGGGCTGCGACTCCAAGAAGCATTTTACGATATAGGAATTCATTAAAAAATACTATTAGTGAGAAGACGAATGGTTTGCTCGCGGTGAGCACAATTAATCTTAGGTTGGTGGTTGTTTCAGAATTTTACTTTTTTTATTGGGAGAGACTTTCTTTCCAGTCATCGTTAAATGCTAAGGTTTATCACGATAGTTTGAAGGAGTTGTCAAAATTAAAGCTGCGCCTTAGAGGCGGTGTAAAAAGAAAGAGAAGTATTCCTGTCACCGCTTGCAACGCATTAGTCGCTAATTTGGAAGGTGTGCACAAGCTAATATTTATATGGTCAATAGCGACGGGGTTACGCATTGGAGCGTTGCTAAGCCTCAAGGTGGTGGATTTTGATCAGCTATGTAGTGAATTCTCTGATCGGTTTGTTTCTGTGCTTTCTAAAGGGGGAAAGGGAGCTCAAGCATATGTCCCGTTATCAATCATTGAGAGAACAGCCAGATACGTGGAAATCGATAGGGTCTTAAGTCTTGGGCAAGGAATTAAACTTCACGTTCTGCCGGAAGAGCTTTTCTTGAATCGTGCGGGAGAAGCAGTCTCCTATAGTTGCTATTACTCTGCGTTTAAGCGAGCGTGCTCTGCGATAAATATCAATATCAATCCCCATCAGGCGCGAAATACATTTGCGACTGTGGTGGAGAGGAAGATAGCGACATCTCCATCATGCAAGGATCTGGACTCAATAAAGGTTATGCAAGGATTTCTGAATCACGCTTCTTCAGAAACTACGGAAGATTACCTTGACTCAATAGTTTCCACTAATAGCGATGTGCTTGCGCTCCTCGAAGAGCTGGCTAGCGAAGTTGTGAGGGGCGCATGAACAGCATGCTTATAGCTAAGTTTTACGATCCGGAGCGAAAGCGTTGGGAGATCTACAGCTTTGCTATGGAAGGGCTGGACAACAAGATTGCGAAAGACATTAGCGGCGCATTTATAGAGCTAACAGGGCACTATCATCCTAGAAGCAGGAGGCAGGCTTGGAGGTCGACAAAGCTACTTTGCGCTAGCATTATCGAGCGGAGTCTATCGCTGGATGACGGCTGTAATGATGTGCTTGCGGGGTTTGCTAAGTTTCTGGCAAGTGGTAGCAGGCTAAAGAAAACCAATGGATCACATTATAACTTTTGCCGCCGGCTGATTTGTTGGCTTTCAGAAACTAGTGAATCTGTTTTTTGGGTGCGTCAAATAATTCAGGTATTCGACTTTGCCCGTGAGCGTAACAATAATCGAGATAATGACATTTCGATTGATGAGTTGCAGAAGATAGTCGCAGTCTGCAAGAAGGAGGTTGCGGGTATAAGGCGGGATTTTGCGGTTAGCCGTGCTATCGAGAAAGGTGAGTCTGTATCGCACCCTGAATTGACTGTGGAAGATGTTGAAGTTATATCGTTTCTTATTAGCGCAGCGAGAGAGAATGTCTGGAGTCGAGAAGAGATACGAGCAAAAATTGGTAGAACCATAAATAGCATCAGTCTACGCGAGTTTCGACGTTTTCGAGAGTTGACTTATAGAGCGGCACTGCCGCTATATATTTTACTTTTGGTAGAGCTAGCTGCAAATCCAGTTGCGATTATGGAGATGAAAATAGACTGTTGTGAGGATGATCCTGTGGACGAGACTAGATTCTTTATTCGATGGACTAAGGGGAGGTCAGGCAGGGAACAGCAACTCTCCTTCTCCAAAGCAGGAAAATACTCGGTCCTAAGCTTGGTTGAATTAATACGCTCTTTAACCGAGCCTTGTAGAGGTCTGGCTCAATTCGGTGATGAGCGCATTTTGTTTTTGACACGTACAGGTCATGTCGCAAGACGATTCTGTGTGCAGTCGCTCCATGATTATCTTTCTGACTTCAGGGAGCAATATGGCTTTTCGTATTTTACGTTCAGTGATTTAAGGAAGGCAGTTTCAAATTTAATTAAAGTTAAAAAGACAGCAGAACATGCCAGAAAACACTTGCAGCATAAGAATTTATCGACCACAAAAAGATTTTATTTGAATGGCAGGCAAACACAGCAGGATAGTTATGAAAAAATAGCCGTTTATCAGGGAGAATTGATTACTGCAGCGCTTGTTAGCGAGACTGAGGGTCAAGAAGAATACTCAACTCTTTTTGGGTTCTCATGCGTTGACGCGAAAGAGGGGAAAGCTCCCAGCTCAGTCAAAGGGACGGAATGTCTCGAATTTCTTTCGTGCGCAACTTGTCCGAATGCTCTAGTAGTTGTGGACGATCCGAAATTTGTTGCTAGGATAATAAAAACCCAGTTGTCACTTGAGAGGATGGAGCGAGAAAGCCAGCTTTCTGCCGATAAAGTCATGCGCTTTGAAGCTGTGTTTCGTCCAGTACTTTCTATCATTTCAGAACAAATAATTCCGCGCATTTCGCGTGCGATACTTGAACGCGCAAAGCAGATTATGGATCAGACTCCAGAATTGCCGATGGTGTACTGAATTGGGAAAAATTAATACGTTATCTCATCAGCATCCTACTGTTACTGAAGGACTGGCAAAATATGGACTCAAGTTTGATGATGATGTTTGGGTGTTTGCAAACCCAAGTCGCGACTCAACCGCTGACAGACCGACGCGATTCAACTGGCCCGATTTGCTAACGGCGCCTTATATGCTTTCTCCACATTACGCACGACTTCTAAAATTAGTGATCGCATGTCTGCTTTCCGGTCTGGCAGGTGTTACGTATTCACCAGCGACGGCAAAGGTGAAACTTCAATCTATACGAAGGTTCTTCTTCTGCGCATTCCAGAGAGGTTTTCCAGCGCTAGCTACGATGACGGCTTTGCAAGCGCAGAAAATAGTAGGTGAGCTATTTCTGTCCAGCGGTGAAGCGATAATTTGTAAAAAAACGGCAGAACAGTATATGTTCATTATAAATCAAGTTCATCGTTTGTCACTCTTTACGGGTGATGGATTTGACTCTGAGCCTTTTCCAAGAAAAGTTCGCAAGAAAGCTTCTTTTGCTTGTCAAGATTTGAGAGCTTGGGATGCTCCGCCTAATCCTGCTTCATTCTATTTGCTCAGGAAAGCTATGAATTTTATTGACTGCTTTTCTGAAAGTGTTATACGGATATATGAGAAGTATATTGATGCAGTTAACCATATGAAATACAAAGGGGTGATAAGCAGAGGTGCCGTAGCGAGGTATGCTGATAAAGCCATTTTAGATGAAGCCTTTGACTGTGGTGCTGGAGCAGATCAGTTCATGCATACCCTGAAAGCCAGTCGACAGCAGGATGTAGCGATACTCTTGGGGCACATTCAGACAGCTTGTTTCATTGTGATCACGTTTACAACCGCCCCGCGCATGAGCGAAGTACGGCGTGCTAAAGTTGGCAGTATAAATAAGAGGAAGCACTATACTGGGAAAGAATACTACTATTATAGTGCGGCTAGATCGAAGAAGAGATACTCGGCAGATCTTGAGAAAAGTGATGGAGATCAAGGCGAGGACGCCCCGTGGGTGCTATCAAGCGCAGCCGTAACGGCTTATCAAACGTTAATTCGATTGTCTTCGCCTGCTCGATTGAGCAGTGGTTTGGACAATCTATGGTTGGTTTCACCTGGGGATAGCCTATGGCCATTCTTCTCGAGCGCCGGTTTCAGCGTTCTTAGTGGTTGTTCACTCAATCTCAGATTGAATAAGTTCGCTAAGTTTATTGGGTTGAGTGAAGCTACTGGCTGGGATGGAAGTTTACATTCGCATATGGGAAGGAAACTGTTCGCTCGATTTGTCGCGATGCGAGATCGATCTGCTTTAGGTGATCTAGCGGTGCAGTACTCCCATACTTCGGCTTATAGCGTCGATATTAGTTATGCCAAACCTGGCGCAGAATTTCGTCGGTTGGTAAAAGATGAGCTTGCGCAGGAAATGGAAGTGGCGATGCTTGATCTTGTAGGGGTTGAAAGCAACATGATTTACACCACCAAGGGTGGAGATCTCAAATCCAAGTCGATCGTGAGGTTTGCGGGTGAGATTAGAAGTACTAAAGACGTTTTGTTGTTGCTAGGGCGTGGAGTGAAATTGATTCCTTGCCAATGGGGTGCCTGTAACTATAAGCAGGAGTTCAGCGCTTGCGAGGGGAGTAAGGAGGAACCCAATCCCGAGAAAAAAACTCCTGAAGTTTGTGGTCGTTGCTCAAATTTCTTGGCAACTCCCAAACACGAGATTTGGTGGCAACAGTATCGTGACGATAGTCTGAAATGGTTGTCTTTATCAGGGCTGCCAGATCAGACGCGTCATGTCTTAAGTGTGAGACTGCAGCAGGCTGAACAAATTTTGAGCGTCATTGCGAGCGGAAGGGATTAGCATGCGAAAAGGTAGCCGCGAGTTAATATTAAAGTCTTTTGAGGCGCTCAAAGCTGAAGGTGGTATAACCATCACTGGGTTGGCCCGATCTGTGAATTTATGTCGATCATCCTTTTATAAGTATTATCCTGATATTGTAGCGCTGATAAAACTTCATAATTCCGGTGCTGACGTACAGCCTAAAAAGCAGCAGGAGCTGAAAGCCCACCTGCTAAGGGCTCAACTTACTCATCAAAAAGAGCTTGTTTCAGCTCTGACTAAGGCATGCTCCGAACTGCTTGTTGAGCTGGAGGATGTGCGGCGAGATTGCGCGGATGAGGTTAGATCCAAAGACTTAATGATAAATTTCCTTGAGCAACAATTGGCAGAATCGAAAATCAAGAGGTTGAAGTCGGTAAAATGAAGTTGGGATAATATGGGGGCTTTGGCTAGAACGCCATGACGCGATGTCTGCGGATCTCAAGGCGCAGACAGACTGGGTATCTCTAGCGGCAGGTGCGCTACGCCTCACCCAAGGCAAGACCCTGGCAATAATGCAGGTATGAGGCGGCTTGCAGTCGTTCAATGTGGTCAGTCAGCTGCGTGTGCATGGGCGCTGGATGTGGATGTTCACCGTTCCGAACCAGTCCTCTGTACGCAAGGCTTATCTGGAGTTCGATAACGTTGGGCGCATGAAGCTTTCGCCGTACAATGATCGCGTGGTGGATGTCACGGAGGACATGGTATGGCTCACCATCATGCTGCGTGACCGCCAGGAATCACTAGTGGACCGCTATTCGGAGCGCAAGGAAAACTTCGAGCACATATCTGCTCGGGTGAACCAGCGATCAATCTGAAGCCATGCCCGGAATGTCCGCAATGGGTGGATAGCAGTTTCATACAACATGAGCGGCATTCTCAGCTGTGCTACAGCCGCAGTAGGTAGATAGTGGCGCCTGTGATCTCATACCATCCACCATCCACCATCCACCATCCACCATCCACCATCCACCATCCACCATCCACCGACGCATATCACGTGGCTCAAATTCGTCATGGCGCTCACCAAGGTGCGGATTCGTCAGCAGTGAGGAAGGCGAGGCGGTGAGCTAATGCACCGTGCGCGCAACAACCGGGCGATTTACTAGAACCAAAAATTTATGCAGCCACGCCAGATCCTAAGCCGCCTAGCTGGTCCATTGCAGCTCCGTCAGCGTGATACCAGCGATGGGGTACCGGTCTCTAGACGCCCGGCCTATGCTTGGACCGCCTGATGATCGATCACACGACCAGCATCGACATTGGGCAGCGCTTCACGGGTGAGCCGACCCAGTTCTTCTTTTTGGTCAAGCCGGGCGGACAAGGCTTGTTTCACGATCCAGTTTTTCAAAAGCTCCAAGCACTCGGCGATTTCATCGACGCGTTCGGCCAGCTCGAGCGGGAAGTGCGCAGTGACAGAACGGTCTTTTGCAGGAGTGGCCACAATTATTTCCCCACCTATTTTTATCTGCTTGAAGCGCTTTAAATCGAGGTCAGTCAATCTGATTGTATACGAACCAAAGGTCATCACATAAATCGACTTTAGATAACGACTGAATAAATTCTGTTACCGTTGATAAAATACGCTAGATAAATTTTCTTATTCGGCAAAATCAGTGGTTTAGGGTTTTTCCATTACAGTTGAGGTTTAGCTTTATCAGGAAGAAATGAGGGAGAAGAACCTATTTTCTCTGATCAATACGCAGGGTGGTGCAGCGATCTGGCGCAGCGGCAGGCTTGTGGCGAAGACACGGAGACTAGGCTTTGTACGAAATCCCTTGAAATATCGATTCCGGTAGAATCCGCCGCCATTAACGCTAGGAGGCCACGATGGCAAAGCGGTATGAACTCCCCGATGCAGCCTGGGATCTGGTTGCCGATCTCTTCACTGAGTCCCGCCGCAGCGGGCGCCCGCGTGCTGATGACCGCCTGATGCTCAACGGCGTCCTCTGGGTGCTCTGTTCGGGGGCAGCCTGGCGGGACATGCCGGAGCGTTTCGGCCCTTGGTCAACGGTGTATCAACGGTTTCGCGACTGGCGTAATTGTGGCGCTTTCGATCAGATGCTCAAACGCCTTCATATCCGATTGAACGAGCAAGGCTTGATCGATCTGGAAACCTGGATGATCGACTCCACTGCTGCTCGCGCCACCCGGGCCTCATCAGGCGCCGGAAAAAAAGGGGGCCTGAAGAGCCGCATGACCATGCGCTCGGTCGCAGCCGGGGCGGCCTGACGACCAAGATTCACATGCTGTGCGACGCCAATGGCGTGCCTCTGCGTTTCCTGCTTTCCGGCGGCCAGGCCAGCGACATTACCTATGCCCAACCTCTGCTGGATGAGGCCTACATTCCCAGCCTGCGCGGTCGTCCCCGCAAACGCTGCCGATGGTTGCTGGCCGACAAGGGTTATGACGCTGAAGCTCTGCGTCGCTACTGTGATCGTTATCGGATGCAACCGGTGATTCCGTTGCGCGACATGAAACGTAAACCCAAGCCGGGCTTACCCAGATTGTTTGACCGGCCAAAATACCGCCAGCGCAACATCATTGAGCGCATGTTCGGCTGGCTGAAAGAGAATCGCCGCATCGTGACTCGCTTCGACAAGCTCGCAACAAGTTTTGCGGCGATGGTCTCATTGGCCTGTGCAATGCGGTGTTTGCGACAATACTTTTCGTACAGAGCCTAGATATAGCTGCGGTTATGGATTTGCTAAGCGCATGGATGGGTACGATTTACGTATGTTTGAAGATTTTCTGAGTCCAAAAGGCACCGATAATCGATATCTCGGGCTCCTTCGACGCTTCGCAAGGCTGGGCTTGATGCTTATAGAACCAGTGCGGACAGCCATCCGATCGAACCGCAAACCAAGACGACCAGCCAAGGTGGGGCCTTCCAGAACATTAGGGCAACAAAAGCCATCAGCGCCAATCCGAAGTCTGTGGGTTTTAATATGGCACTTGTCCAGACCGGGTTGTACAAAGCCGCCAAAAGTAGTCCGAGCACTCCCGCGTTGACGCCTACAAGCGCGGCCTGGATGCGAACGCTACTTTTCAGTCGTTCCCAGAATGGCAAAACGCCGAGTATGAGAAGGAATGAAGGCGCGAAAATAGCGATGAGGCATATTGATGCGCCTGTCCAACCTGAGGGCTGGACGTTCATAGACGCACCGAGAAATGCTGCAAAGGTAAAAAGCGGACCAGGTACCGCCTGCGCTACGCCATATCCTGCCAGGAACGCATCGTTGGCTACCCAGCCGTTGGGTACCGTTGCCGCCTGCAGCAACGGCAAAACCACGTGCCCGCCGCCAAATACCAATGAGCCAGCCCGGTAAAAGTCGTTCGACATGGCGAGTGTTTGGGAGGGCAAGGCCTGCAGTAGTAATGGAAGGCCTGCCAATAGGCTGAAAAACAAAGCCAATGAAACCACACCCACTTTCCGGCTGATTGCGATCGGTAGCGATTCTGTAACTAGGCCTTGAACAGGTTTCAAAAACACCAAACCGATTCCAGCCGCACAGACCATCACACCAAGCTGTCCTGTTGCGTTGGGCAACCAAAGCGCCGCGCATGCCGAAAAAGCGGCAATGGTTACGCGGGGCACGTCGGTGCAAAGATTGCGGGCCATACCCCAGACTGCTTGAGCAACGACCGCAACTGCGACGATTTTGAGTCCGCTCAATAGGCCGCTTGGGAAAGTGGTTCCCCACGTGGCCATGCCCTGAGCAAATAAAGCCAGGATGATAGCTGATGGCAATGTGAAACCGGCCCACGCAGCAATGGCACCTGACAAACCGGCACGCGATAGCCCCAACCCTATGCCAACTTGACTGCTCGCAGGTCCTGGAAGAAATTGGCAAAGCGCGACCAGGTCGGCATAGCTGCGATCGCTAAGCCATTGCCGTCGAACAACAAACTCCTCGCGAAAGTACCCTAAATGCGCAATCGGGCCTCCGAAAGACGTAAGTCCCAAGCGTAAGAACACTAGAAACACTGACCAGGCGGAATCAGGTCTTATCGCTTTAGTGCCGTTTTCTGCTGACAATACTCAAGCTCCACTGTAGCTGATGCCATTGGATTACTGAAATCCACCCACTCGGATTTGGAGCAAGCTCAGCACTCAACATTGGGATCGAGATGAGCCCTATCTGGCAAAATGTTTGTCTAGATAGAACGCTGGTTCACCCGTTTGGAAAGGGCCTCGGCGTCTTCCTTGCGTTCCGAATAGCGGTCTACCAGGTAACTCTCTCGACCTCGTACCAACAACGTGAATTTCACCAATTCCTCCATCACGTCCACTACCCGATCGTAGTAGGCAGACGGCTTCATGCGCCCGGCTTCGTCAAATTCAAGGAAGGCTTTGGGTACCGAGGATTGATTCGGGATCGTGACCATACGCATCCAGCGGCCCAGGATACGAAGCTGATTGACCGTATTGAATGACTGGGATCCACCACATACCTGCATCACAGCCAACGTCTTGCCTTGCGAGGGTCGTACTGCGCCCAACGCCAAAGGTATCCAATCGATCTGCGCCTTGAACACGGCCGACATCGACCCATGCCGTTCCGGCGAACACCACACCTGACCCTCGGACCACAGTACCAGGTCACGCAGTTCCTGGACTTTTGGATGTTCCACCGGTGCATCATCAGGTAACGGCAGACCTGAAGGGTCGAAGATGGCCGTCTCTGCGCCCATGAGGTTCAGGAGTTGCGCTGCCTCTTGGGTCAGCAACCGACTGAACGAGCGCTCACGGGTGGATCCATAGAGCAACAGGATGCGAGGCTTGTGGTCGGGCTGCATATCCTGGGCAAGCTTCTCAGGCGTAGGCACATCGAGCAGGGCTAGGTCCAGGCTGGGAAAGTCTTCCGGATATTCGGATGTAGGCTCGATCATTACAGCGCTCCAATCCTGTCCAACGCATGCTTGAGCTCTGTTGAACTGAGCGCATCCAAATCCAAAGCAAAGAAGGCCGTAAATCGGTTCCGGATAGTTGTCACGGTGGCATCAAAGGCTGCCTGCTTCTCCTCGTCGCGGCCAATGACATCCGAGGGGTCAGACAGCCCCCAATGACTCTTGATAGCTGAGCCAAAATAGACGGGGCAGGGCTCGCCTCCAGCCTTGTCACAGACGGTGATCACAACGTCAGGGGGATTATCCTGGAAGCTCTCCGAGCCCTTGCTATGTAGTCCTGACGTATCGATGCCGAGCGCTTGGAGGGTACTGACCGCCTGTGCATTGAGTCGTCCGCTCGGAAAGCTGCCGGAGCTTACTGCTGTGACGCCTTCAGGGGCCAAATGGTTGAACAGCGCTTCAGAAAGCACGCTTCGACAGCTATTGGCGGTACACATGAAAAGGATTTTCATCGGTGGCTCCTAGGCTTGGATGCTGAGCCGCAGGGCGAGTGCGGCCAGGGTAATAAGCAGAACAGGGATGGTCAGCAGGCTGCCAACCTTGAAGTAGTATCCCCACGTGATGCGGATGTGTTTTTGAGCCAGTACGTGGAGCCACAGCAACGTGGCCAGGCTACCGATCGGAGTGATCTTGGGGCCCAAGTCGCAGCCGATGATGTTGGCGTACACCATGGCCTGATGGACCACGCCTGTGGCCTGACTGGCCTGAATTGATAGGGCACCGATAAGCACGCTGGGCATGTTGTTCATAACAGACGACAGCAATGCAGCCATCACGCCGGTACCCATAGTTGCGGTCCACAGGCCCTGTTCAGCGAAGACATTAAGCAGAGACGTGAGAGCGTCCGTGAGCCCTGCGTTGCGCAGCCCATAGACCACCAGGTACATCCCTAGCGAAAACACCACAACCTGCCACGGTGCATTTTTGATAACCGTACGGGTAGAAATAACGCAGCCTTTGCCGGCGATCACCAGAAGGATGAGTGCGCAGCTGGCTGCTACTGCACTGATAGGTACCCCCAACGGCTCTAGTGCAAACAGACCGACAAGCAGCAGCGCCAAGACCCACCAGCCTGCGACAAAGGTAGCCTTGTCACGGATAACAGTCCCAGGCGCATGAAGCTGCTGTGGATCATAGGTAGTGGGTATGTCGCGCCGATAGCACAGCCAGAGCATGAACAAGGTCGCCACTACGCTGATCACGTTCACAGGCCACATGACCGCGGCATATTCAGCAAAGCCAATCTGGAAGAAATCAGCCGACACGATATTGACCAGGTTGGACACCACCATGGGCAGGCTCGCGGTATCAGCGATGAAGCCTGCAGCCATGACAAAGGCCAGAGTAGACGCCGGGCTAAAGCGCAAGGCTGTGAGCATGGCAATGACGATGGGGGTCAGGATCAACGCGGCGCCATCGTTTGCAAACAAAGCTGAAACAGCGGCGCCCAGCAGGATCATCAGGATGAACAACCGGATGCCCTTGCCTTGGCCCAACCGTGCCATGTGCAAGGCAGCCCACTCGAAGAATCCGGCCTCATCCAGTAACAGGCTAATGATGATGACGGCGATAAAAGTGGCAGTTGCATTCCACACGATGGCCCATACCGTAGGTACGTCGCCTAGACCAACCACACCCGTAAGCAAAGCCAGTACTGCGCCGGCAGCGGCGCTCCAGCCTACGCCCAATCCCTTCGGCTGCCAGATGACCAACGCAAGTGTCAGAACGAATATTGTGATTGCAGCAACCATATGGACACTCTCCAGCAAAATCAGCAGCACGCGGCCTGGCGGAGCGGACGATCTTCCATTAATGCAAGACGGCTCGCGTCTTGATCGATCCAGGACTGATTAGCACTGCGTGTTATCTGGAGCACATGCAAAACCCATTCGGGCAACTGTGGATGCAAGCGGTAATAAATCCACTGCCCCTGACGGCGGTCCGCTAATAACCCGCAATTACGAAGTTGGGCTAAATGCCGAGAGATTTTCGGCTGACTATCATCCAGCGCCCAAATCAGCTCGCAGACACAGAGCTCGTCTTGGCCAGCGAGCATGAGCATGATGCGTGTGCGCGTTTCGTCGCCAAGACATTTGAAGACGGTCGCCGGTAACAGATCCATGAGCATTCCTAGATATGCATGTATTCGAATATTCGAATATACACATTTTGTTCCTACTCCGCACGGTCCAGAAACGATTCTTTTTTTCCTGCCTGTCAATACTGAAATTGCAAATTAGGTTGATTTATGACTTTCGAGGCATGCGCAGGCTTTTGGCCTATTACTGGTGATAAAATACGTTGTTCCCATTGGGACGTGCGGTGGTAGGGCATAGCATATCGATCATCTGCATTCGGCTGCTATAGATGACCTAAACGGTTTTAGATCGATTGGCAAGGGAAGAATGCAGCCTTGATTGCGCACAAAGCTGGCGGTTTCGGACTTGGAATCGGCGAAAAAGGTACGGCGTTTCTTGGTCATCAGACACCTCTCTGTGGCGACCATTTTCGCCTAAAAACGTGTCCGGGGTTAGTAAACCACTACAGAGTAACAGGCGAGGTGTGTCGTACTTCGGAGAGTTTCCATCGCATAGAATGCCTGCATCATAGGCATCGCAATTTGACAGCGCGAGGTCTAAAGCCTGCAAATCAAACATAGCGGGCCTTCGAATGGCAATTTCTTGACAATAGAAGGGTGCGTGCAAGCAGTGTTACCTAATCAAATCACCGCGCAGCAGGAAATTTCGTTACAAGCGCGCGAAGACCTTCTGCTGTTGCCGAACGTTGCGCAATTGACACGCTGGGTGAATTCCCAGTCCACGGACAATAAAACGTTGCCGTATTTCGATCCGTTGGATGGCGGGGTCTTCGCCCGAGTATTGATCTTGTTGGAATCGCCGGCTCGAACGGTCAGTCGTCCACGGTATGTCTCACGAGACAATCCAGGGCCCGCACAACGCAACCTCAAGGGTTTCATGGAGCAGGCTGGATTGGCACGCCAAGAGACAGTCCTTTGGAATCTGTACCCTTGGCTGCCCAACCTCGAAAAAACCAAGGGTGCGCTCCGCAGAGCGCAAATTGACGAGGGTATAGAGATGCTGATCACCCTGCTGCCTCGTTTCCCAGATCTCGTCACTGTCGTGTTTGCAGGGCGTGTCGCTCAGCAGGCAATGCCGCGTATCCGGTTAGCCTTTCCTGATTTCGAATTGCTGGAAATGCCCCATCCCAGTCCGCTTTCTGTTTGCACTCACCCAAGTGTCCGGCAACGCATCCTGTCCGCACTGTTTCACGCCAAACAGTCGGTTGAGTAGCCAAAGGCTCAGGCTTTGCTCGCCTTGTTCAGCGAGGCGATACAAGGCGACACGAACAGGTTGCCGCGATAGGCTCCCGCCAGGGTTTTGGCCGCGACGATGATCCACATGACAACCAGCAGCAACACCAGCACCATGCCCATGATGTCAAAGAAAGCGAGGTGCAGCATTGAACCCAGTTTGAGGGTAGTCACGGCGTACACCCCCAGTGGAAAGGTGAAGCCCCACCAGCCAAGGTTGAAAGGGATGCCTGCCTTGAAATAACGCCCCGTGATCAGCAGCGCCAATACCATCCACCACAATCCCAGCCCCCAGAACAGCACACCACCGATCAGGCCGATGCCCTCGGCGACGGCACCGATGCTGGCCATTCCATGGGCAGCGAAGATCGTCGGAGCATCGTTGCCCAGCACCAACATCCCCAAAGCACCGGTGCCGATCGGCCCCAACGACAACCAGCTCGATGCCGCCATGCTTTCATGAGGTAATTTGTGCAACGCCATGCGTAGCAGCAGGATCACCAGGATGCTCAAGGCGACCGGCACCGAGTAAGCCCATAGCACGTAGCTGGTGATAAGCAGGGTGAACTGTGCACTCGCGTCAGCGAGGTGCGGCGCGAGGAGTCCGCCACTTGCGGCGGCTACCTCGGCCGCCACCACAGGCAGTAGCCATACCGCTGTCATCTGATCGATGCTGTGCTGCTGGCGAGTGAACATCATGTATGGGATCAATACCCCGCAGGCCAATGCCATGGCGACATCGATCCACCACAGCATCTCAGCCACAGCGACAACCCCATCTCCCCACTGCGGTACACCATAAAGCAAGAAGCCATTAATGATGGTCGCTAGCCCCATTGGGATAGTGCCGAAAAACATTGATACGGTGGAGTGACCGAAAATCTGTTTGGCCTCATCAAAGAACAGAACCCAACGGCTCGCGTACATCACTGTGAACAGGCAAAACAGCGCGATATTGAAAAACCACAAGGCTTGCCCTAACGCTTTGGGCCATTGTGCAGCGAATGGCAGTTGGCCCAACGCCAGAGCCAGAATCCCGGTCCCCATCGTGGCGGCGAACCAGTTGGGTGTGAATTGCCGGATTACTTCCTGCGGATTGGACAGGGCAGCCAGTGGATGGCTGCCGCCCATGATCGCTGCGAGTCGTGTGTCACTCATAGTGTTACTCCCGCTTCGTTATTCATTCGATGTGGCATGCCTGAAGTGTAGTTCGATGAACATAGCGGTAAAAACGGATAATATGGGTTTTGGTTACCTATCAACAAGGTAGATCCTTTGAAGCTAAGTCTGCGTCAACTGCAAATTTTCTGCGCCATTGCGCAACAGGGCAGTACCACCAGCGCCGCCATTGCGGTTTCACTTTCGCAGTCGGCCACCAGTGCTGCACTTAACGAACTGGAAAACGCGCTGGGTACTCGGTTGTTCGACCGCGTCGGCAAGCGCCTGGTGCTGAACGATAACGGCTTGGCCTTACTGCCTCAGGCCAGAAGGATGCTGGAGAACGCACAACAAATAGAGACCCGTTTCCTTCCAGGGCATGCAGAGCTGAAGACACGCTTGCGAGTGGGCTGCAGTACCACCATTGGCAATTATGTTCTGCCATTGATCCTTGGTGAGCTACGCCAATCGGCGCCGCATTTACGGGTCGATGTGGACATGGCGAACAGCATGGCTATTGCAAGGAAAGTCGCTGATTTCGAGATCGACATGGGCCTGATCGAAGGACCGTGTCACCTGCCCGAATTGAATGCCGAGCCATGGCTTGTGGATGAGTTGCTCATCGTCGCAAGCCAGCGACATCCTTTGGCGCTCAGGCAACAGGTCTCGCTTGATGACCTTCGGACCGCTGAGTGGCTACTCCGCGAGCCAGGGTCCGGTACCCGTGAAGAAGTCGAACAGTTGCTGCTGCGTCATCTGCATAATCTTGCTGAAACCCACCAGATCGGTAGTTCAGAGGCCATCAAGCATACCCTTGCACAAGGCATCGGCATCAGCTGCTTGTCGCGCTGGGTAGTGAGGGATCTGCTGGTTTCTCAAGAGCTCATTGAACTGCCGCACGCCTTGCCTATGCTAACCCGACGCTTTTTCTTGATCCGTCACCGGGACAAATTCATTTCACCGGGTCTCGGTCGATTTTGGGAGAGCTGTGGCCAGTTTGCGAACCAACCCTTTCTGGACCTATGTAGAAAATAGGTAGGTGATACCTTAACAAGTTGTTTCCGGAACTTAGAAGAGACGCATAAGGTCAGCTCGTTGCCACATGCCACCAACGAGTTGCATTTGCCAAGGCGCTATCCCATGCCTGGCCGACCCTGATGAGGAATCTTTGATGAATGTACTGAAGAAAAAAATAACTGCCCTTACGCTGGGTATTACCTTGGCAACATCGCTGAGCGCCTTGGCAGCGGAAGATCGCTGGACCTTCGACGGCGCTATTCACAACAACTCGCTGGCTATCAGCCCGGATGAAACGACGGCGGTGGCTTCCTACAGCCAGCGTCCTGACGTCGTGGTCTACGATTTGAAAACTGGTAAGGTTCGTCAGATTCTCACCGGCTACATCACGCCGCGCAACATTGTATTTTCGCCAAAGGGTGATGTGTTCTACCTCTCCGACAGCAGCTTGGGAGTAGTACGCAAGATAGACACCAAAACCTTGAAAGTCATTGCAGACCTGCCGTTGGGCGCAGGTGCTTTTGGTACCACGCTCAACAAGGACGGCAGCTTGCTCTACGTCAACAATCAAGCGGCCAGCACGCTGTCGGTCATCGACCTGGAGCATCAGCGTCCTGTCGCCGTGGTACCCGGTTTCTCTCAACCGCGCCAGGGCATCCGGTTGAGCCCTGACGGTAAAACCGTTTATGTCACCAACTTTCTGGGTGACAAGATCACCCTGGTCGACAGCAAGACTAATGCGATCGAAGGTGAAATTACTGGTTTCAATAAGCTGCGGGCCATCTCTATTTCTGCCGACGGTAACACCTTGTACGCGGCCAACAGCGGCAGTAACAGCATTGCCATTGTTGACACTCAAAAGCACGTCATCACGACCACCGTTATGGTGGGCAAAGACCCCTACGGTGCAGCCCTGACGCCAGACGGCTTGCAGGTCTACACAGGCAACCTAGGCGACAATAGCCTTTCAGTGATTGACACCAAAACGCTGAAAGTGACGACCACGGTGACCGGTTTGAAGGCACCTCGCCAAGCTATCGTCTTCACCAAAGATAAGTCGAAGGCTTATGTGCTCAATGAAGATCTGAGCATCTCCACAGTCGACCTCGCCAGTAACAAGGTTGTATCTACGCTCACGTCCGACTGATTGACACAGCCAAGGCCTTCTCGGAGGCCAAGTACTCCATGATCAGAACCTGTCAGGCGGCTTGGACTACTCGGGAAATCGCCGGAATATTGTCCTAGGCTTGGATGCTGAGCCGCAGGGCGAGTGCGGCCAGGGTGATAAGCAGCACAGGGATGGTCAGCAGGCTGCCAACCTTGAAGTAGTATCCCCACATGATGCGGATGTTTTTTTGAGTCAGTACGTGAAGCCACAGCAACGTGGCCAGGCTACCGATCGGAGTGATCTTGGGCCCCAAGTCGCAGCCGATGATGTTGGCGTACACCATGGCCTGATGGACCACGCCTGTGGCCTGACTGGCCTGAATCGATAGGGCACCGATAAGCACGCTGGGCATGTTGTTCATAACAGACGACAGCAATGCAGCCACCACGCCGGTACCCATAGTTGCAGTCCACAGGCCCTGTTCAGCGAAGACATTGAGCAGAGACGTGAGAGCGTCCGTGAGCCCCGCGTTGCGCGGCCCATAGACCACCAGGTACATCCCTAGCGAAAACACCAACCTGCCACGGTGCATTTTTGATAACCGTACGGGTAGAAATAACGCAGCCTTTGCCGGCGATCACCAGAAGGATGAGTGCGCAGCTGGCTGCCACCGCACTGATGGGGATCCCCAACGGCTCCAGCGCGAACAGGCAACAAGGAGCAACGCCAAGGCCCACCAGCCGGCGACGAAGGTAGCCTTGTCACGGGTGACAGTCTCAGGCGCATGAAGCTGCTGTGGATTATAGGTAGTAGGGATGTCGCGCCGATAGCACAGCCACAGCATGAACAAGGTCGCCATCACGCTGACTATGTTCACGGGCCACATCACCGAAGCATATTCAGCGAAGCCTATTCGGAAGAAATCCGCTGACACGATATTGACTAGGTTGGACACCACCATCGGTAGGCTCGCGGTATCCGAACCCAGCAATAAGGGCGATGTTCTCCACCTAAAAATACGTGGACACCATCACTCTTATCGTCAGGATTCCCATGCGCCAAAGAACCTCTTATCCCAAACCCCTCAAAGCCCAGATAGTCCAAGAATGCCTGCAACCTGGCGTGTCCATGGCCAGTGTTGCCCTGCGCCACGGCATCAATGCCAATCTGGCTCGAAAGTGGATACCTCTTTATCATGATGTTCAGGCTCCGGCGTTACCTGCCTTCGTTCCAATAAAAATGGAGCCCATAGCTCGGCCCGATCAGCCATTGCTGGTGAGTCTCGAGATCCCTTTCGGTCAGCAAACCATCACCGTCAAATGGCCTTCGGCAGATCCTGATGGCTAAAGCCCTTCACAACTGGATGTTGACCCAGCGCGATCTTGTGCCCAACGGATCAGCGACGGCTAAAGCCTTGGATTACAGCCTTAAACGCTGGGTAGCGCTGACGCGCTACCTGGAAGATAGTGCTGTGCTCATCGACAACAACCAGATCGAGAACTTGATCCGGCCGTGGGCGCTCGGGCGGTCGAACTGTTTGTTTGCTGGGTCGCTGCGCAGCGCCAAGCGGGCGGCAGCGATCATGAGCCTGATCCAGTCGGCGCGCATCAATGGGCATGATCCGTATGCTTATCTCAAGGATGTGCTGACGCGGCTGCCGACGCAGCAGGCCAGCGAGATCGAGCAGCTGCTGCCGCATCAGTGGATGCCCGCCTGATCTGTGCAAGGTTTTTTTGCTTGCCGCTTACATTGCATGGACTTAATCAGGGCAGGGACTCGCCTTGACCAATAGAGATCGGCTGAAGCAGACACTTGAATTTACGAGTGAGATGCGACTCGATGCTCCTGTCACTCATGACAAGCTTTTAGGAAAGCTATTCGTCCTTCTACCTGATGACCAAGTTTACATCTCCGGGAGAGATCGCTATATTCGGGCCCTGGAGATGGCATTCCTCCACTTACCAACCGCTGCGCCCGTAGCAGCTGATGATGCCTACAGACACCTGATCAAGACAGGACTGTAGGCGTTCGCGCGAAAAAATTCCTTTTTGGTCAGGCTCACTTTCCTTGTATGGCCGACCCTATGTCAAAACTCAGAAAACCTGAACAACTCGTTCTGCTTCCCTACATCGGGAAATGGCTGGTACTTGCCAGCGCCGTGGCACTTTTGGCGGGATCGGCATCCGCGCTATTTCTGTTCTCCCTCGATCACGCCACTCAATGGCGCGAGACCCACCGCTGGGCGATCTGGCTGCTGCCGCTGGCAGGCTTTGGTGTAGGGCTGGTTTACCACCTGATTGGCAAGCCGGTTGACGCGGGCAACAACCTGCTGATCGACGAGATTCACGACCCGAAGCAAACCGTGCCGCTGCGCATGGTGCCTCTGGTGCTTGCGGGTACGCTAATCTCGCATCTGTTTGGCGCATCGGTCGGACGCGAAGGCACCGCCGTGCAAATGGGCGGTGCTCTGGCCGATCAGATAACCCACCTGTTCCGACTGCGCCCCGAAGATCGCCGAATCATGCTCATGGCAGGCATCAGCGCAGGCTTCGCTTCGGTCTTCGGCACCCCGCTGGCGGGAGCATTGTTCGGCCTTGAAGTGCTCGCCATTGGCCGCATGCGCTACGACGCGTTGTTTCCATGCATGGTCGCCGCGATCGTCGCCGATCAAGTCGGGCTGCTCTGGGGCGTCGTCCACACCCACTACGTCATCGGCGAGATCGCGCCCGTGCAGTTCTGGACAGTGGTGGCAATAGTTGTCGCAGGCATCGTGTTCGGACTCGCGGGGCTGCTGTTCGCCACCGCCACCCATACCCTCGGGGCGTGGATAAAAAAGCTGATTCCCTATTCGCCTTTGCGCCCTGTTCTCGGCGGGATAGTGGTGGCCACGGCGGTGTGGGCATTGGATGCCTATCAGTACGTCGGCCTAGGTATTCCGAGCATCGTCCAGTCCTTTGCCGCCCCCGTTGCGCCATGGGACTGGTTCGGCAAACTCGCGTTTACCGTCGCATCACTCGGCACAGGCTTCAAAGGTGGCGAGGTCACGCCGCTGTTCTATATCGGCGCGACGCTGGGCAACGCGCTTGCGCCGCTGCTACACCTCCCATTCTCGATGCTCGCCGGTATCGGCTTCGTCGCAGTCTTCGCCGGCGCCGCCAACACACCACTGGCGACCATCGTCATGGCCATGGAGCTGTTCGGCCCAGAGATTGCTCAACTTGCCGCGATTGCCTGTATCGCCAGTTATCTAGTGTCCGGCCATACCGGGATCTATCACGCCCAGCGCGTGGGCCACAGCAAACACCGCCATGCCCTACCGACTGATATCCGTCTTTCGGACATCAATAAATTTCACTCTCAGCGCAACGCCGTGAGCGCCCCGAAAAAAGTCGAGGAGGACGAACCAAAATGAGCAAGTCAGACCCCGATTCATGAAGTAACAGGCGGTCACCTGGGCCTGTTCGAAATGCCACATCCGAGCCCGCTTTCAGTGTGTACAAATCCCAACGCAGCCAAGGCTATCGTTGTGACGCTGTCGCGGGCATCAAGGCGGCTACATGATTTGAATTAACGCTGGGCCTGCTTTGCCTTGAGAGAAGCAATGCACGGGGATACGAACAGATTCCCTCGGTAAGCACCTATGGTGGTCTTCGCCGCCACCACCAACCACATTACCGCCAACATCAACACCAAAATCACACCCAGAACGTCAAAAAAAGCCAAGTCCAAGATCACGCCCAATTTCAGAGTGGTCACGGCGTAGACGCCTAAAGGAAATGTGAAGCCCCACCAGCCCAGGTTGAATGGAATACCACCTTTCGCATATCGGGCAGTGATAAGCAGTGCCAAGAGCATCCACCACAAGCCAAGGCCCCAGAACAAAATGCCAGCGATCAGGCCAATCCCTGCTGCCACGGCTCCAACATTAGCCATGCCGTGAGCGGCAAAGATGGCAGGGGCGTCGCCGCCGATAACCAGCATGCCCAGCGCTCCTGTTCCAATAGGCCCCAGCGATAACCACGATGATGCAGCCATGTTCTCGTGAGGCAGTTTATGAAGCGCCAGGCGTAGCACCAGGATCACCAGAATGCTCAAGGCTACAGGGACGGAATAGGCCCATAGCACGTAGCTGGTAATCAGCATATTGAACTGCGCGCTCGCGTCGGCTAAATGTGGAGCGATCACCCCACCACTGGCGGCAGCGACTTCCGCAGCGACAACGGGAAGTAACCACACAGCAGTCATCTGGTCGATGCTGTGCTCTTGCCGCGTGAACATCATGAATGGAATGAGAACACCGCATGCCAGTGCCATGGCGACATCTAGCCACCACAGGCCATGGGCTAATGGTATTAGAGCATCACCCCAGGTAGGTACGCCATACTGCATCAAGCCGTTGATGATGGTTGCCAGCCCCATCGGGATCGTGCCGAAAAACATAGAGACGGTTGAATGACCGAAGATTTGCTTGGCTTCGTTGAAAAAGAAAACCCAACGTGCCGCGTACATAAGCGTAAAGGCACTGAAAAGCACAATGTTGAACAGCCAAAGTGCTTTTCCCGCGTATGACAGCAGCGCGATATCTCCTGGAAGCTGTCCTAATGCCAGGGCCAGAATGCCCGTACCCATCGTGGCGGCGAACCAGTTCGGGGTGAACTGCCGGATCGCTTCCCTTGGATTTGAGAGCGCCGACAGCGGCTGCCCTCCTTGCATTACTTTTGACAAGCTGATGTCTCGCATGGTGCCTCCACGGCGTACTTCATCGGAGCAGTGCCTACAGAATAGCGGGGTGAATTTATCTAGGAAAACGGGTAATTTCTCTATGCCATACCCACTTAATAGGTAAGTTCGTGAAGCTGACTCTCCGCCAGCTGGACATTTTTCGAGGCATCGCTCAGCTGGGCTCCACGACCCGGGCGTGTCACTGGCTTTGTCTCAGTCAGCTACGAGCGCTGCCCTCCAGGAGTTGGAAAGCGCGCTGGGCACCCAGTTATTTGATCGGGTCGGCAGACGCCTAGTGCTGAATGAAAACGGGCAAACGCTTCTACCTCAGGCCATCCGGCTGCTGGAAGCGGCGGCACAAATTGAAGAAGGTTTTCAAAAGGACACGACGGCTCGGATGAGGATCGGTTGCAGCACTACAATTGGCAATTACATCATGCCCCTGCTGATCGAACGTTTGGCTGCGCGAGCGCCGGGCATTCAAGTCGATGTCATCATGGGCAACAGTGCAGATATCGCCAAGCAAGCCGCACAGCTTTCGATTGATATCAGCTTGATTGAGGGGCCGTGCCGCCAACCCGAGCTGACGATTCGTCCATGGTTTGAGGACGAACTAGCGATCATCGCAGCCTCAAATCATCCCCTTGCCGCTCAGGAAAAGGTCACTTCAGACGACCTCAATGCCGCTACCTGACTGATTCGCGAGGACGGCTCAGGAACTGCTGATGAGGTGCTTCAATGGCTACTTCCCTACCTTGGCGCCTGGAGCGACGCTCGCCGGATCGGTAGCTCTGAAGCCATTAAGCGAATGGTCGCTTCCGGAATCGGAATCAGCTGTCTGTCTTACTGGGTAGTGAGCGATGCAATCGCGGAAGGTAAGCTGAGGTTGTTGAACCATGACCTGCCGCGTCATAAGCGACAGATCCACATCGTGCATCACCGCGAAAAATTTATTTCTCGATTTCTCGAGGTTTTCTTACGGACTGTGGAAGACTTTGAGGTGAGTGGGGCTGAAAGCCTCGAAATCACATCCAATTCAGTGTGAGTTTGCTGAACGCTTACCACACGATGGCCCATACCGTAGGTACGTCGCCTAGACCAACCACACCCGTAAGCAAAGCCAGTACTGCGCCGGCAGCGGCGCTCCAGCCTACGCCCAATCCCTTCGGCTGCCAGATGACCAACATAAGTGTCAAAGCGAATATTGTGATTGCAGCAACCATATGGAGACGCTCCGGCGAAATCAGCAGCATGCGGCCTGACGGACCGGACGACCTTCCATTGATGCAAGACGGCTTACGTCTTGATCAATCCAGGACTGATTAGCACTGCGTGTTATCTGGAGCACATGCAAAACCCATTCGGGCAACTGTGGATGCAAGCGGTAATAAATCCACTGCCCCTGACGGCGGTCCGCTAATAACCCGCAATTACGAAGTTGGGCTAAATGCCGAGAGATTTTCGGCTGACTATCATCCAGCGCCCAAATCAGCTCGCAGACACAGAGCTCGTCTTGGCCAGCGAGCATGAGCATGATGCGTGTGCGCGTTTCGTCGCCAAGACATTTAAAGACGGTCGCCGGTGACAAATCCATGAGCAATCCTAAAAGATGTTTATATGTGTGTATTCGAATATACACATATTTTTATGATAGCGCATGATCAGGAGTGATTTTATTTATGCCGTCCTGTCAAGACTAAGACTGCAAATTAGGTTGATTAATGACCTTGAGAGTCTGGACAGATCCTTTGACGTGTTACTGGTGATAAAATAGGTTATCACCAATTATCGCCGTTTATCGGTTTCGGAAACATCGTCATCATTAAGCGTTGCTTTAGTGACTGAGGACATGAGCATTGATCGCAAGACAGCCAAGCATGAGAAATCTATGCAAGAACTGACGAAGTCCCATCAGAATGATCAGCGCCGGCTCACGTCAGTCGAATTCCAGACGCTGGCCCGGGTTCCGGCCGCAGTCGAGTGGTTTGCCAACCTCGATAACCCTCGCACACGACGCGCCTACCAAAATGACCTCGAGGACTTCTGTGGTTTTGTCGGATTGGCTTCAGCGGATGAGTTTCGCGTGGTGACCCGATCACACGTGCTGGCCTGGCGCGCCCAGCTCGAGCATCGCGGCTTGGCCGGAGCCACGATCCGACGCAAATTGGCCGCACTGGCCAGCCTGTTTGATCATCTCCTGGAGAGCAATGCAATCGCCGGCGGCAATCCGGTGCACGGGGTTAAACGTCCCAAGATAGAAAGCAACGAAGGCAAGACGCCGGCACTGGCTGTTCTTCTCTACCACGGGCTGCGCCGCGAAGAAGCGGCGCTGCTGCAGGTGAGCGACATTCAGGATCGCCGCGGGATTCAACACCTCAAGGTGCATGGCAAAGGCGGCAAGGTGCGATACCTGCCGTTGCACCCGGTGGCGGCCGGGCGCATTCATCAGTACCTGGAAAGCTCGGGCCATCATCTGGCGGACAGGAAGGTGCCGCTCTTCATCCCGTTACGCGGCAAGCTGACCGGTGCGGGCATCACGGCCAACGGCATCTACACCGTGGTGGCGGCTTACGCGAAAAAGGCCGGGATTAAAGTCGACGGCCTGGGGGTGCATGGACTCAGAGCAACCGCCGCCACCAATGCCCTGGAGCATGAAGCCGATATTGCCAAGGTCCAGGCCTGGCTGGGACACGCGAACATCAGTACAACCAAAATCTACGATCGGCGAGAGAACAGGCCTGAGGATTCACCGACTTATAAGGTGAAGTATTAACCACCATTTGGTGGCTTGGTTAACGCTCAACCTGACTTTTTTGTAACCCTCAACTCAGCCAACTGAAAGCCTCTACTCGTTACCTTGGGCCCAGCGGCATGTGCCGCCTTCCCAATACAAGGTAACTCGTCATGAACCTGTCCAAAGCTGTACTCCTTACCCTCGCATTCAGTATTTCCTCAGTCGCCTTTGCTGAAGGTGGTGCCGACCGCGTGTTCGCTCGAATGATGGATGCGCAACAAACAACCCTAAACAAAAAAGCTGAGGCGCAACTGGTTTCTGCAAATACTAAAAAAGCTGAAAGCTCTAAGGCATGTTGCTAACCAACCCGGGGTTTCAAGCTTACAGAAATGTAATCGCGCCGCTTACGATGCTGTGACATCGTCCACTCCAGTTCGTTAAACCCAACACACGGCTTAGTTGCCGTCCTTGCCTACCTGGACCCGCGCGTATGGAATCAAGAACTTCTCGACGTACTTTCGTCAAGGGCCTCGCGGCTGCCGGCGCGCTAGGTGGGCTAGGCTTATGGCGTTCGCCCAGTTGGGCGGCGTCCGGCTCGCCGGCGCTCAGCGTATTGAGCGGTACGGAGTACGACCTGTCTATTGGCGAGATGCCGGTAAACATCACCGGCAAACGTCGCACAGCGATGGCGATCAACGGCGGGCTGCCGGGTCCCTTGCTGCGCTGGAAAGAGGGTGACACGGTTACGCTCCGGGTACGCAACCGACTCGACGCTGCAACCTCCATACACTGGCACGGCATTATCCTGCCGCCAAACATGGACGGCGTTCCAGGACTGAGCTTCGCAGGCATCGAGCCGGGTGGCGTGTACGTCTACCAGTTCAAGGTCCAACAGAACGGGACGTACTGGTACCACAGCCACTCCGGGTTTCAGGAGCAAGTAGGGGTGTATGGCCCCCTCGTCATCGAGGCGAAAGAGCGCGAGCCTTTCAAGTACGACCGTGAACATGTGGTGATGCTGACCGACTGGACGGATGAAGATCCCGTCTCGCTGATGCGTACCCTCAAAAAGCAGTCCGATTACTATAACTTCCACAAGCGCACAGTCGGGGACTTCGTCAACGATGTGGCTGACAAGGGCTGGGCCGCAACCGTCGCGGATCGCAAGATGTGGGCCGAGATGAAGATGAACCCCACGGACCTTGCGGACGTGAGCGGGGCCACCTACACGTACCTGCTCAATGGTCAGGCCCCCAATATGAACTGGACCGGCTTGTTCCGTCCTGGCGAAAAGCTGCGTCTTCGGTTCATCAACGGCTCGGCTATGACGTACTTCGACATCCGTATTCCAGGCCTGAAAATGACCGTGGTAGCGTCGGATGGCCAGTATGTGAACCCGGTTGAGGTCGATGAATTACGCATCGCCGTGGCCGAAACCTTCGATGTGATCGTTGAGCCCACTGCCGAGGCGTACACGGTCTTTGCTCAATCCATGGATCGCACGGGCTACGCCCGCGGCACCCTGGCCGTGCGGAAAGGCTTGGTAGCCCAGGTTCCCCCCCTTGATCCTCGTCCGCTGGTCACGATGGACGATATGGGTATGGGTGGTATGGACCATGGCAGCATGGGCAGCATGGATTCGGGTGCCGACGACGGTATGCAGACCATGAGCAGCATGGGGGGCAATTCTATGGCCGCCATGGACCACAACAAAATGTCGACCATGCAGGGTATGGACCACGGCGCTATGTCGGGCATGGACCATGGTTCGATGGGAGGCATGGTGATGCAGAGCCACCCTGCCAGCGAGAAAAACAACCCGCTGGTGGACATGCAGGCCATGAGCCCCACCGCCAAGCTGAACGATCCTGGCCTGGGCCTGCGTAATAACGGGCGCAAGGTGCTGACCTATGCCGACCTTAAAAGCACTTTTGAAGACCCTGACGGGCGCGAGCCGAGCCGGACCATTGAGCTGCACCTGACGGGGCACATGGAAAAATTTGCCTGGTCGTTTGATGGCATCAAATTCTCGGACGCTCAACCTCTGGTACTCAAATACGGCGAGCGGGTGAGAATCGTGCTGGTGAACGACACGATGATGACTCACCCGATCCATCTGCATGGTATGTGGAGTGACCTGGAGGACGAGGACGGAAACTTCAGGGTGCGCAAGCATACCATCGATATGCCGCCAGGCTCCAAGCGCAGCTACCGTGTCACCGCCGATGCTCTGGGGCGCTGGGCCTATCACTGTCACCTGCTCTACCACATGGAGATGGGTATGTTCCGCGAAGTTCGGGTAGAGGAGTGAAGCCAATGACTGTTTTGAATCGACTCCACGTTTGTTCACTGCTCGCGGTCACCGGCCTGGGAATGCTCCCAGTGGGCGTGTTTGCGGCAGAGGCCGCTATGCCGGGCATGGACCATTCTCAGATGCAAGGCATGGATCACTCCAAAATGCAGGGTATGGACCACAGCCAGATGCAGGGCATGGATCATTCCAAAATGCAGGGTATGGACCATAGCCAGATGCAGGGCATGGACTCGGACATTACGACCATGGCCCCCAGCAAGCCTGCGGCACCTACCCAAAGCCGCACGCCTATTGCGCCTATCACCGATGCCAATCGGGCAGCGGTCTACCAAAGTGCCAAAGGCCACACTGTCCATGACGAAGCGGCTAATTACTTCCTGCTCTTCGATCAACTCGAATGGCAGGACGCCGACAACGGCAGCGTCCTGAATTGGGACGTTAACGGCTGGGTGGGTGGTGACATCGATCGGCTCTGGATTCGCTCCGAGGGCGAACGTATCAACGGCAATACCGAATCGGCCGAACTGCAAGCGCTGTGGGGCCATGCGATCAGTCCTTGGTGGGACCTGGTCGGCGGCGTCCGGCAAGACTTCAAACCAGGCTCGCCGCAAACCTGGGCTGCATTTGGCCTTCAGGGCTTGGCGTTGTACAACTTCGAAGCCGAAGCCACTGCGTTTCTAGGTGAAGGCGGCCAAACTGGGTTAAGGCTGGAAGGTGACTACGACATTTTGCTGACTAACCGGCTGATTTTGCAGCCCACGGCGGAGGTTAATTTCTACGGTCAGAGCGATCCTCAGCGCGGCATCGGCTCGGGCCTGTCTGAAACCGAAGTGGGGGTGCGTTTGCGTTACGAAATCTACCGGGAGTTTGCCCCGTACATTGGCGTCACCTGGAACCGCTCCTACGGCAATACAGCCGACTTTGCCCGCGAGGAAGGCGAGGACCGTAGCGAAGCCCGCCTAGTCCTGGGTGTGCGCATGTGGTTCTGAGCCACTCTAGTCTAAATCTGATACCCCAACGAACGCCCTTTTTTGGGCTGTAAGGAGTTCGCATGTTGTTGAACCGCACACGTTTCGTCACGCTCTTTGCCGCTGGGATGCTGGTCAGCGCACTGGCCCAAGCCCACCCCAAGCTGGTGTCTTCGACTCCCGCTGAAGGCAGTGAAGGCGCGGTCCCTGGCAAGATCGAGCTGCATTTTTCCGAAAACCTCGTCACCCAATTTTCCGGCGCGAAGCTGGTCATGACGGCGATGCCAGGCATGGAGCACTCACCAATGGCAGTCAAAGCAGCAGTATCGGGCGGGGGTGACCCTAAGACCATGATCATTACCCCGGCCTCACCTCTGACGGCAGGGACCTACAAGATCGATTGGCGGGCAGTGTCTTCCGATACCCACCCGATTACCGGTAGCGTGACGTTTAAGGTCAAGTAAAACATGGAAGATCCGCTCAGCATCGCAGTTCGTTTCGCGTTGTATACCGATTTGATGATGCTGTTCGGGCTGGCCCTCTTTGGCCTCTACAGCCTACGCGGCGCAGAACGCCGCTCGGGCGCCGTGTTGCCCTTCAGCCCCCTGCTAAGCGCGACCGCTTTGATCGGCCTGCTGCTTTCGGCCGCCTCCTTTGTGCTAATGGCCAAGAACATGAGCGGTGCATCCGAATGGCTGGAGGCTGTCCCTCACGTCGAGATGATGATGACGCAGACAGAGCTTGGTACCACCTGGCTCATCCGCATAGCCGCACTGGTGGGGGCTGCGGTGGCCATCGCCTTCAACCCTCGGGCGCCCATGGCAAGCCTGCTGATGGTTTCGCTGTCGGGAGGTGTGGCCCTGGCGACCTTGGCGTGGACAGGCCATGGGGCTATGGATGAAGGCTCCCCGCGCTTCTGGCACTTCTGCGCGGACATCCTTCATCTGTGGTCCTCGGGCGGCTGGTTCGGCGCGTTGGTGGCTTTTGCACTGATGCTGCGGCCTAACAAGGTCGAATCCCTACAGTCAGTCCAAGTGCTGTCGCGCACGCTCAGCGGTTTCGAAAGGGCCGGCGCGGTGATCGTGGCGATGATAGTCCTCACAGGCGTGGTGAACTATCTGTTTATCGTCGGTCCCCAGGTCAGTGGCGTGGTGAAAAGCACCTACGGGGTGTTGCTGCTGGGCAAGCTGGCACTGTTTGGCCTGATGCTCGGATTGGCCTCGGCTAACCGCTTTGTCCTGAGCCCGACGCTTGAACAGGCGGTCCACCGGGGCGAGTACACGCGAGCGGTCCGCTCGATCCGCTACAGCATGGCCCTGGAGCTGGGCGCCGCCGTCTTGGTGCTAGGCCTGATTGCCTGGCTTGGCACGCTGTCCCCTGAGATGGAAGCGGGGATGTGAGTGTGCCTGGTCCTGTTTTGCCGTCACACTGGCCCGGTGCCGTGGAGAGTCGAACATGAAACTGCTGGTCGCCGAAGACGAACCGAAAACCGGGATTTATTTGCAGCAAGGCTTGCGGGAGGCCGGCTTCAATGTGGACCGCGTGGTCACCGGCACGGATGCCGTTGAACAGGCGTTCAGTGAAGCCTATGACCTGTTGATTCTTGACGTGATGATGCCGGGCCTAGATGGCTGGGAAGTCATCAGACGCCTTCGCACCGCTGGCCAGTCCGTTCCAGTGCTGTTTCTGACCGCACGCGACGGGATAGACGACCGGGTCAAGGGCCTGGAGCTCGGTGCCGATGATTATCTGGTCAAGCCGTTTGCCTTTTCAGAACTGCTGGCACGGGTGCGAACGCTGTTACGGCGCGGCAGCAGCAGCCTGCCGGTTCAAACGAGCCTGCAAATCGGAGACCTTCATGTGGACTTGCTCAAGCGTCGGGCGACTCGGGGCGGCAAGCGAATCGACCTCACAGCCAAAGAGTTTGCACTGCTGGAACTGCTGATGCGCCGGCAGGGTGAAGTGCTGTCCAAATCGCTCATTGCCTCCCAGGTCTGGGACATGAACTTCGACAGCGACACAAATGTTATCGAGGTGGCAATACGACGGTTGAGGGCCAAGATTGACGATGACTTCGAGGCAAAACTGCTGCATACCTGCCGGGGAATGGGTTACATGCTAGACGCGCAGGACGAAGGATGAAGCCTGGCTCACTCACCCTGCGCTTGAGCCTTCTGTTTGTGGTCGCGGTCGCCGCCGTCCTCATCATTGTGGGGGTCGCCTTCAACGAGCTGAGTCGTCACCACTTCCGCGCCTTGGATGCGCAGGCGCTGGGAGAAAAGCTGGAAGCGATTACCCAGATTGCCAAGGAGTCAGGCGCGAACCCGGACCAGCTCAAGGCGCGCTGGCACACTCTTCTGAGCGCACATCCCGATCTCAGCGCTGTATTTCTGACGATCGATGGGACGCCTTTTTTTGCAGAACCTCCCCAATCAGCGGCGCCGTCGCTCGCGCAGGCCACCCAGCGCGATGGCGTCTGGGAGTGGGAAAAAGAAGGCCGCATGTTCAGGGCCCTGATCACCTCGGTGTCTTTGCCCACTGCCAGCCCACCGCTGACCGCGTGGCTTGTCCTGGACGTCACCACGCATATGCACTTTTTTGCCATGCTTGAACGCTGGTTCTGGGGCGTTCTATTGGCCAGTACCGTGTTAAGCGCGGCCCTAGGGTGGCTGGTCGCCAAGAACGGACTGCGGCCGGTGGCCAGGGTGACCCAGACCGCCGCCTCAATGTCCGCTGGCTCGCTGAAGGAACGCATTCCCTTAGAGCCGGTACCGGATGAGTTGCGTGAGCTGATCACCGCGTTCAATTCCATGCTTGGTCGCCTGGACGATTCCTTCGTGCGCCTATCGAATTTCTCTGCTGACATTGCGCACGAGCTCCGTACACCGATCAGCAACCTGCGGACCCATACCGAGGTCATCTTGGCCAAAAAGCGTGCGCCCGAAGTGTACGAAGATAACTTGAGCTCCAACCTGGAAGAGCTCAACCGTCTTTCGGGAATCATCGACGGGATGCTGTTCTTGGCCAAGTCCGATAACGGACTAGTTGTGCCCGAGCCTGTTGAACTGAACCTGAGAACGGTCATCAGCAAGCTGTTTGGCTATTATGAATTTCTGGCCGAGGATAAGGGGATTCAGCTGCAAGCATCAGGCAACGCCTCTGTCTTTGCGGACAGCGTGATGGTCGACCGGATCGTGTCAAACCTGTTGTCCAATGCCCTGCGCTACACGCCGTCAGGGGGGGCTATCAAGGTCAGCATCCACGACCACGGAGGGCGAGTAGCGCTCTGGGTGGAAAACCCTGGTCCCGAGATAGCCCCGCAGCACTTGGACCGCATCTTTGACCGGTTCTACCAAGTGGACCCTGCGCGGCGCGAAGGCGCCGGGAATTCAGGGTTGGGGCTGGCGATCGCCCGATCCTTGATGCAAGCTCATGGCGGCACTATCTCGTGTACGTCAACTAGCTGCCGAACAGTCTTTGTCCTAACGTTTGTGCGCTAGGGCAATATCTAGATCGTCCAGCCTCGCACGGCGGCTATGCTCGGGCTCTTGGCCAAAAGCTGGCTCAGGCCGCCATCGCCTCACAGGCCTGAGCGCAGGCATGGCAAGCCTGCGCGCAATGCTGGCAGTGATCGGCTCTGTGGTTGCCGCACTCGTCGGCGCAGGCTTTGCAGGCCTTTGCGCACAGGGCACAGAATTCATTGGCCAGAGGACTTTGGCGAGCCATCAAGGTTGCCGCGAGCCTGCACATGTCTGCGCAATCCCTGTCCAGCTTTATGCAGTTCGCCATCATTTGAACATCCTGCTCTTGCAAGCAGGCTGAAGCACAGCTTTCACAAGCCATTGCACAGCGTAGGCACTCTAAAATGCAGTCATCGTAAGCACTGTTCATGAAGTAATCTCCTGAATTGACGGTCGAGTTCAGATGTTGAACTCGATACCCTTTTCTCAAGACACAATAATTCCGACTGATCCAGGCTTTGCGAGTTTCGCAAGTTTTATTACATTTCTGTAAGGTATGGCAAAGGCACCTATCATCAGCTTGTTAGCTCCACGGAGATCACTTGCTGTAAAGCAATACCGGACCAACCAATTAGCTGTCTTCCCGGTAAGCTGGCACAAGTCCGGTTGGTGTGGAGAAAAGTCATTGTGATGGGTAGTCAGCTACCACCTCCTGCTTGCCGATTTTCTTCAGCCCTATGATTTGATAAGCGCTTTTGTGCCCTGTTTCCATACCGGGTGAGCCCATTGGCATGCCGGGTGCCGCTACGCCGATCAGGTCGGTCCGGCGTTCAAGCTCAGCGATCTGCTGCACCGGGACATGTCCCTCGATGAACTTGCCGTTCACCACACCAGTGTGACACGACGTCAGTTTCTCAGGCACACCCAGCTTGGCCTTCACCAGGCTCATGTTTTCTTCCAGATGGTCATTGACCGTGAAGCCATTGTCCCGCAGGTAAGCAATCCACTTGGAGCAGCATCCGCAATTGGGATCCCGGTACACGTCGATTACGTGCGCAGGAGCGGCTTGCGTCACGGACGCGACAGCCAGCGCCATGGCTGCGACAGTGCGCCGTCCAGCGGTAGTTAGGCTTATGAGTTTCATGTGCGGCCATCCTATAAACTGAGTGATCTACAGCTTACCTTGCCTCAATGAGCTAGAAAAACGGAGTAGTCGACCCTTGAGATTTTTGACTGTATAAGCGTTTGCACTGGTACCCGACGTTAAGGCCATTGGGTATTTGTACAGGATTGATTCAGCGCACCATGCATCGGTCGCTGCTTAATCAGTGTAAGAAATACGTTATCAACAGCAAATACCGTTCGTCAGGTATGCCTACGTACCTTGCATAATGCGTTGCTTTCATGACTGAAATGCGAGCCGATGAACCGGACGCGATCAAACGTGTGATAAGAAAGTAGGACGTGACCGAAGGTGCTTTGAACGATCAGTGTCAGCTCACACTCGTCAAGTTTCAAAAGCTGGCTTGAGTCACTGCAGAGCGGCAAGTAGACACGCCATGCACCCCTCAAGTGGAATCAACCGAAAATCGTTGAACTCCTTTCCTCGTCTAGCGCTCCATAAATGGTACGAACCAGTACCATTAATCACACCTCCTTTTGTGGTGTGTAATCAGGAGAGATGCAGATGACACCTAACGATATGCGCGCTGCCCGGCTTTACGAGACTGGCAAACCGATGAAAATCGAACGCCTGCCCTTACCAGTTATTCGTTCCACTGAGGTACTGGTAAAAATAGAGGCTTGCGGAGTGGTGCAAAATTTGCAAAACGTGATCGCACAATGGGACGAAATAGCCCCCGAACTGCCGCTGCCGAAACTTCCCGCGATCTTTGGACTGGACGCAACTGGCGTGATCGAATCAGTGGGGGCACAGGTGTACGGCTTTAAGCCTGGCGATCGCGTTTATGTAAACCCCGGCCGACACTGCGGCTCGTGCCGTGCCTGCTTAGCCGGTGAGCCGATCTCCTGCGACAGCTTTGTACTAAACGGGTACTTTGGACTGGGCAAAAATGGCGCGCAGATGTTCGAGGATTATCCGTACGGTGGTCTGTGCGAATACATGCCGGCACCTCAGTACAGCCTTGTTCGACTGCCTGATGCGGTGGGTTTTGAAACAGCGACTCGTCTGGGCTATCTGGGGACCGCTTATCGCGGGTTGACCCGAGCTAATGCAGGGCCCGACAAAATCCTACTCATCAACGGCATCACAGGAACATTGGGGCTGGGTGCAGTAGCGTTGGCATTGGCACTTGGTGTGAAGAAAATCTTGGGCACTGCCCGAAACAAGGACCTGTTTCAGAAGGTTAAGGATATGGGACCTGCTGGGAGGATCGAGATACTGGAGTCTGGTTCAGAATCTGTGAAGGAGTGGAGCCAGCGAGTGACCAATGGCGAAGGTATCGACATTGTGCTGGATGCATTGGCCCCGGGAGCGCCTGCCGAACCGTTGGTAGAAGGCTTCAAAAGTCTTAATCGGGGCGGGCGGCTTGTGAACATCGGGGCAGTCCAGGGTGATGTTCCTTTGGACTTATTCTGGGCGCTTTCAAACGACGTAACCATCATCGGCTCAAGCTGGTTTACAACGCAGCAGAGCCAGACGATGGTTGATCTGGCCGGCGTAGGACTCCTGGATCTTGGATTCTATGAACATAAGATCTTCCCGCTTGAGCAAGTGAACGAGGCTGTAGAGGACACCGAAAGTCGCTGCGGTGGTTTCACAAACTATGTGATCAAGATGCAGTGACCGACTTGCTGCCAACCCGCTCAGAAGCTGGCAGTTCGCCCATGTTGTCGAGCCATGTCTATTCAAGATCTTTCGATAACATTCGGGCGACCTGGGCCACGTCATCTGAAATTCGATCGTTTAGGTGTTCCAGATCATCACCGAAAAACGCATGAAAATAGAGTGGATGAAGGGCCAGCTCCACGAATCGCTCACCCACACCAGTAGCACGTTCGGCGTCCATAGGCTCTTCACCGCCGCTCAATCCGGCAGCAATACTTTGTACGCACGCGCCGAAACCCAGCCGAAAGGCTTCTTTGGCGATTTCAGGGAAGCGATTCGTTTCAGCTAGGGTAATTCGCATGATCGAAACTACGTAAGGGGTGAGTGTGGCTTGGGCCAACTCGGTTCCCACCCTCACGAGTTTTTGTTCAAGAGTGCCTTGGACAGACACAATGTCCATTTCTTGAAGAAACGTTTCCACGCACTTTCGTACCACAGCTTCAAAAAGCGCTTCCTTGGTCGCGTAGCGACTGTACAGGGTCGTCTTGCCGACATGGGCTCGCTCTGCAATCTGGTCAAGAGTGGCGCGGCCAAATCCTTGTTCCAGAAAGAGGGCAGTGGCTGCTTCATGTATCCGGCGTTCGACATCACCTGCCTGATCTGCGCGGGGACGACCTGGTTTAGGCCGAGGCAGCGCGGCGTGTTTGAAGCGATCCTGTTTCAAGCCAATAATCCGTCTATAAAACTAAGGGCATAGTGTGCCATTTGCCAGCCGTCCTGCGTGGAAGAAACAAGCCAAGGCCGAGTTACCAGGTAACCGTCCGGGCAACACACCTTCCTGACACCGTCGCTTGAGGCGATGGTGTCCACCCAAATATAGGTGGACACCATTTTTAGCCTTTTTAAGCGGACGCCCATGCCACAAGAACGCCGTTCCTATTCCAAGTCCTTCAAGGCCCAGATCATTGCTGAGTGCGCCCAACCTGACACTTCAATTGCCAATGTCGCCTTGACCCACAACCTCAATGCAAACCTCGTCCATAAATGGATTCGGGTGCATGCACAGAAAAACCTGACACTTCAAACCGCCTTCATCCCGGTCAAGACATCGCCGCCGGTGCCGATGCATCAGGCCCTTCCTGCCACGATCCGAATCGAAGTGCCGCATTCAAAAGGCGTAGTCGTGGTGAGTTGGCCGGCAGAAAATGCAGCGGCGTGTTCTGCTTTCCTGCGAGACCTGCTGCGATGATCCGCATCGACTCCATCTGGCTTGCCACCGAGCCCATGGACATGCGCGCAGGCACTGAAACTGCGCTGGCGCGGGTCGTGGCGGTGTTCGGTGCGGCGAAGCCGCACTGTGCTTATCTGTTTGCCAACCGTCGTGCCAATCGCATGAAAGTGCTGGTGCATGATGGCTTGGGGATTTGGCTTGCTGCCCGGCGCTTGAATCAAGGACGTTTTTTTTGGCCGGGCGTGCGGCACGGCTCTGAAGTCGAGTTGGATGCAGAGCAACTTCAAGCCTTGGTGCTCGGCTTGCCTTGGCAACGCGTCGGTTCCGGAGCAGCCATCACGGTGCTCTAATTCGCCTGCCATGGCCTGCTTGCCAGCGCAATTGGCCCATCAGTCTATCGCCGCCACTAGCCCTCTCTGGCAAAATCGGCGGCATGACTTCGCATCCGAATCTCGATCAATTAAACCCTGAAGAACTGCGTGCCTTGGCGGCGCAGTTGATCCAGCGCGTCGAGACGATGGACAAGCAAATCACTCATCACAAATCGGTCAACGAGAAGCTGGCCCACGAGATCGCGCTGCTCAAACGCTTCAAGTTTGCCAAGCGCAGCGAGCAGTTGAGCCCGGATCAAGCCAGCCTGCTCGACGACTTGATCGATACGGATATCGCCGCTATCGAAGCCGAGTTTGAGGCGCTGCAACCGGCACCTGTCGAAGCCAAAGTGCGCCAGCAACCCAAGCGCGCACCGCTGCCACCGCAGTTTCCTCGCACACTGATCCATCACGAACCGGACAACAGCCACTGCCAGTGCGGCTGCGCACTCAAGCGCATCGGCGAAGACGCCAGCGAAAAGCTCGACTACACGCCCGGCGTGTTCACAGTCGAACGCCACATCCGTGGAAAGTGGGCCTGCGAACAGTGCGAAACACTGATCCAGGCGCCGGTACCGGCGCACGTCATCGACAAAGGCGTCCCGACCGCAGGCCTGCTGGCCCACATCATGGTGGCCAAGTTTGCCGACCATCTGCCGCTGTATCGCCAAGAGAAAATCTTCGGCCGCGCCGGGCTGCCCATCGCCCGTTCGACCTTGGCGCAGTGGGTGGGCAACTGCGGCGTGCAATTACAGCCGCTGGTTGATGCGCTGCGCGAAGCCGTGCTGACGCACGACGTCGTTCACGCCGACGAGACGCCGGTACAAATGCTGACGCCTGGTGCGAAAAAAACTCATCGCGCTTACGTCTGGGCCTATGCCACCAGTCAGTTCTCCAACCTGGCGGCGGTCGTTTACGACTTTAGCCCGAGCCGCGCTGGCGAACATGCCCGAGCCTTCTTGGGCAGTTGGAACGGCAAGCTGGTCTGCGATGACTTTGCCGGCTACAAGGCAGGCTTTGAACTGGGAGTTACGGAGATCGGCTGCATGGCCCATGCCCGCCGGAAGTTCTTCGACTTGCACGTGACCAACAAGAGCCAGGTCGCCGAAAAAGCGCTGAACTACATCGCGGCCTTGTACGAAGCTGAACGAGAAGTCCGAGAGCTGGAGCCGGGTGATCGGCAGCGAATACGGCAGGACAAAGCAGCGCCAATCGCCGACGCACTTCATACCTGGATGATCGCCCAAAGACAGCTTGTGCCTGAGGGTTCGGCCATCGCCAAGGCGCTGGATTACAGTCTCAAACGCTGGATAGCGCTGACGCGCTATCTCGATGACGGTGCCGTGCCCATCGATAATAACTGGTGCGAGAATCAAATCCGGCCGTGGGCTCTTGGGCGTTCGAACTGGCTGTTCGCGGGATCGTTACGCAGCGGTAAACGTGCAGCGGCGATCATGAGTTTGATCCAATCGGCGCGACTCAACGGCCATGATCCGTATGCTTATTTGAAGGACGTCCTCACGCGCCTGCCGACGCAGCGGGCAAGTGAGATTGCGGAGCTACTACCGCATAGGTGGCGACCGGTTTAGTTGCGCAAGACGGGATGCGCGGACGCACCTCCAACTGGTGCCATTACCGGTCTACTTAGCCTTTATGCTGGTTATCCATGCATTCTTCCCTACAGCTTCGCCCGGTTCAGCCGATAGTTTTCGTACCAAGAGAAGCGCGGCAATTCGATCCTGTAACAAAGGAGAGTAAGCGGCTTTTGAGGAAGATCTCTTGGAATGCTTTCATCACCTCATAACCATAAATGAGAGATGGGCACTTTTTAACGCCTAAGAAAGCACTCACAGACCTTGAGTGATCGAGAACCCGATGAATTTATTAGCGCCTGCCCTGTTCGTTACCAACCGTGTTCGATTTCCCATGAAATTCGCAATTTTGGGATTTATTGTCCTGATTCCTCTGCTCCTGCTAGGCACCCGGGTGATGCTTTCACTGAACACGAGCATCACGGGCATCAAGCATGAACAGGTGGGTCAACAATACTTGTTGGACGTCACCCCTATCCTGCGTCTAACCATGATTCAGAGGGCGCTGACACACGGCATGCTCAGCGGTGACACCAACGCAGTAGCCAATGCAGCACGCAATGCTGAAAAGCTTAACGATGCCTATGCGACTCTTGCTGCGCAGGACGCAAAATTTAGCACCCAACTGGCAACGACAGACCGAGTTCAGACGTTGCGTACCGCTAGTGTGCAGCTGGTTGAACGCGCCAAAGCAGGCGAAGCACCTTTGGTGATCTTTTCCGCGTGGAACGACCAGTTAACCGACCTAATGAATTTCGTTTACTACATTACGGCCACTTCCGGCATGATTTTGGACGAAGAAGCAGGTTCGTTGTACCTCATCGATCTAAGCTCTATACGTCTGCCTCGGCAAATAAATCTGGTCGGACAGATTCGCGGTCTGGCCAGCGGTTTTAGCGCTGACCGTCCTCTGGACGACACCACTCGTATTTTTGCCCAGACTTTGTTGAAACAGGAGCTGCTAATGCGTCAAGAGTTGCAGCAGAGCCTTTCCCTGCTTCGCCGAGAAGAGCCGAAATTATCTGGTGTAGTTCAGCCGTCTGTAACAACAGCCATTACCGACCTGGAAAATCTGCGTAAAGACCTGGTGGACTACCTTGATCCGAGCAAGCGCTCAAACGTGAATGCCAACACCTTGGGCGAGCGTGGAAACGCCGTCGTTGCTCAGTTTTACAAAGCTCAGGATCAGATGCAGGAATCGCTGCGAATTCGAATTGATGAGCGTCTGAATACACTGAGTAATGAGCGTACTTTCGGCACTGAGCTATTTATCGCCATTGCGATACTGCTGCTCTATGCGTTCGTCGGCATCTACAAGGCTCTGCGGATTGGGGTTGATGAGCTCCTAGCTGTGACGGCACGTATTGCTCAAGGCGATCTGAGCGCGCGCGTCCGAATCAACAGCCACGATGAAATCGGTGATGTAGGCGAGGGACTTAACCGCATGGTAACGGCCTTCTCTGGCTCACTGAGCCAGGTGGAGCGTAGCTCGCATTCAGTCTCAGATGCGGCAAAGCGACTAGAGATCTCCATAGGCCAAGCCAAAGCCTCAATGAACTCACAACAGGCTGAAACCGAGCAGGTTGCTACTGCCATCAACGAAATGACCGCGAGCGTTGCCGACGTGGCCCAGAATACCGAGGGCGCAGCACGTGCCGCTGAATCTGCAAGCAGTGCGTCTAACGACGGCTTGAAAGTTATGATTGAAACAAGTGCCGCTATTGAGGCGTTGGCCAACGAAGTGGAGCTCAGTGCAAGCAAAGTCGAAGCGTTAGCGACACACAGCAAAGAAATCGGTGGTGTCATCGAGGTCATCAGTACCATCGCGGATCAGACTAACCTGCTGGCCCTCAACGCGGCCATCGAGGCGGCGCGAGCTGGCGAGCAAGGCCGTGGTTTCGCGGTCGTGGCTGACGAAGTGCGGACTCTGGCCTCGCGCACACAAAACTCCACAGAAGAAATTCGACGGATCATCCAACAGTTGCAAGGCGCTACTGATGCCGCTGTTCAACAGATGAAAGCTGGGCAAACCCGAGCTAGGGAATGCATTCAGGCAGCGAGCCAAGCGTCTGGCAGCCTGAACCAGATCAATGAAGCAGTAGACGGAATTGTGGGCATGAACACTCAGATTGCAAGTGCGGCGGTGCAGCAACATTCGGTCTCAGAGGATATCAATCGCAACGTCATCGGCATTCGAAACAGCAGCTTAATCGTCATGAAAGGCGTAGAGGACAACGCCGTAACGGCTGACGAGCTTTCATTGCTCGCTAATGAACTTCGCAGCGTAGTCGGCAAGTTTAAGTTATCCAGCAACGCTTGAAAGGAATCTCAAGCGTTTCAATTGTTGATAGCACGAGAAAGTGCTTTGATCGGGTCTGACTGGGGTGATGATGCCCGGCAGTCCCTGATCGACATTGAGGGCTGAGCTTCATCGTTGCGCAATCTCGTAAAACAATAGAGCCAGCTACGCTAGATGACTTGCCCGGACGGTTACGTCTTGAGAACGACTGGCATACATTTACCTTCAGATTGGACGCCATATGGCGTGGCATAGATTAGGTGCTTCGACTAGCGTCTCGTTCGCCCCGAACTGAAATAATCCAGGCTAGGCTAGGCTAGGTGCAGCGGCCAGCGTTATGTCGTGGTGAAGGATTCATCCTTGATTCATACTACGCGCCTTTTGCCGACCTATAGAGAGGAAATACGATGTCGAAGCTTGCAGAATTTCGTCGCCTGGAACGCGACTTGGCTGAACAGCTTCATGCGCTGGAAGCCATGAAAGATAATGAAGGCCTGAAAAAAGAGATCGAATTTGAAGGTAAGCTTCGTGATTTACTGGGCGAGTACAGCAAAAGCTTGAGGGACGTAGTAGCGATCATGGATCCCCAGGCTGAGCTTGGCCAGCTATCAGAGACACAGTCCAAAAAAACCACTCGAAAAAGCAGAGCTCTGAAGGTTTATCGTAACCCTCACACGGGCGAGACAGTCGAGACCAAGGGCGGCAACCATAAAACGTTGAAGGCTTGGAAAGCCGAGCATGGCGGAGATACCGTCGAATCTTGGCTTTCCTAACGAGCGGCCGTGTTCGTTCAGAAGCTCGATGGTGCCTGAAGAGCTACAGAGATAGCCTGCTGTAATGCCTGGTTGGAAAAGGGTTTTTGCAATACCTTTAGGGTTCCCAGGCCAACGTCAGCAATGTCTGCAAAGCCTGTGATCACGATCACGGGCAGCTCTGGATTGCGTGTATAGAGTTCCAGTGCCAAATCTGAACCTGTCATTCCAGGCATAGAGTAATCAGTCACTACGATATCGATGTCAGATGTGAGCTTTGATAGCGCATCATGGCCACCATTGGATGTGAGCACATGGTGGCCAAAGGAGCTGAGCAACAATTGAGTAACCTCCCGAACCGCCTCGTCATCATCTACGAGCAACACAGTTTTTGGACCGCTATCCGTGGATAGAGGTATCAAGGATCCTCCCAGCATCTCCGCTTGTTCGGCAATCGGGAAATAAACTGACACCGTCGTTCCTTCACCTACTTCGGTCTCAATCTGCACGCCTCCACCTGATTGCTTAGCAAAACCAAAAACCTGGGCTAGGCCTAGACCTGAGCCCTTTCCAACCTCCTTGGTAGTGAAAAATGGCTCAAAGACTTTGTCCCTTATCTCTGAAGTCATGCCTGACCCACTATCACTAAGCGCAAACACCACGTATTTACCTGGCTCGGGATCTTCTGGGCGCAGAGGAGTTTGCACCACCTCCTCATTGAAGGTTCGGAGCATGAGTGCGCCACCATCTGGCATCGCATCACGAGCGTTGATGGCGAGGTTTAGAATAATCATCTCGGTTTGGGTTGGATCGGCAGAGACTGTCCATAGATCATCAGCGAGCCGACTCTCATACCAAACAGTTGCACCCAGTGCTTTATGAAGCAGGTCTCGCATTCCTCGTATGGTCGCGTTCAAGTCGATTGATTTTGGGTCCAGACGCTGTCTTCTGGCGAAAGACAGCAGTTGTGCGGTCAGCTTTGCGCCTCGTTCACCGGCTTCCTGAATGTTACGGTGACGCGCTGACACACGATCGTAATTTCCCTTCTTGAGGGCTGAGTCGGCCAAAGAAGTACTGGTCAGGACAATCGTCAACAGGTTGTTGAAGTCGTGAGCCAAGCCGGCAGTCAGTTGACCAACCACTTCAAGCCGCTGCATCTGGTTCAGAGCCTCCTCTACACGCTTACGTTCTTCGATTTGCTCGACCAACCGCTGGTTCATCATGCCCAATTGATGCATGACCGTACGCTCTTCAGTCATGTCTCGAACCGCTGCGTACATCAATCCGTCCTCAGGCACGATAGTCCACGATAACCAGCGATATTCGCCGTTAGCATGCTGCATACGGTTCTCAAATCTGGTTGAAACGGTGCCCATCGTGACCTTGCGTATCTCGAGTATGGTGGTGGTCAAGTCATCGGGATGGATCAGCACCTGTAGCGTATTTCTGCTGATTTCTTCGGAAGACCATCCCAGCGTGGTTTGCCAAGCAGGATTGAATGCAACAGGCGTCATGTCGGTGCTCAGGACAGCAAGCAGTTCGCGGGACAGCTCCCAGGTTCGATCTCGCTCGCGGGTACGTTGCTGCACTCTCTCACCCAATGCTTCGTTGAGCCTGAGGAGCGTCTGGGTAGCTTCCTTCCGTTCGCTGATGTCCTGAAGAACACCTGAAAAACGAACGCACTGCCCATCTTTGAAAATCGAGCGGCCGCTGGATAAGAGCCATCGGAATTGATTGCTAGGCAGTTGGATACGGTACTCAGCAGTGAACGTTGACTCCTGAGATATAGCTTGTTGGATTTTATAACTTAGTAGAAAAGCATCAGCAGGGTATGTCTGCTTCAAAATCTCCTCAAGCGCGAGTGATGAGCCGGGTGTCCATTCGTAGAGCTCCTTACACCGATCATCCCAGATCACCTGCTGAGTGCCCAAATTTAGCTCCCAAACCCCCATTTCGGCAGCTTCGATGGCAAGCTTTGCTCGATCTCTGACCTCCTCAAGCTCCGACTCAGCAAGAATACGCTGCTCGCGTTCCTTAACCTCAGTGACGGCACGCCATATGACTTTGGGCAGCATCTTGAGGTTGTGCTTGAGCACATAGTCAGTCGCACCATGCCGGGAGGTGTCTGTCGAGTTTTGACCGTTCAACACTCCGGATAAGAAGATAAATGGCGTACCGGGAGCATAAGTCTTGGCTACCTGCAGGACCTGAAGCCCTGAGGAGGAAGGTAACAGGTAATCACAGATGATCACGCTGAAAACCTGCTGTCTTAAGGCATGTTCTGCGCCGGTATGGTTATGCACAACGACGGGCTCGATGGATAGCCCAGCATTTTCCAGGGTGAGTAAGGTGAGCTCAACATCATGAATGCTGTCCTCGACCAAAAGTAGCTTCAGCAGCGAGTCAGGCATTGAGTTCACACAGATTATGAGAGGTTATGATTTTGGCTTTCTCACAAATCGCGCCGATCCTACAGGTGGCTCATTCAGCACGGCCCAGAACATCCCAAGATCTGTAATAGCTGAAACGAACTCTTTGAATTTCACTGGTTTGACGACATAGGCATTAACGCCAAGCTGATAGGCACGTTCCAAGTCAGGTTCCTCCCTGGAAGACGTCAACATCACGACAGGAATACTGCGCAGAGCTTCGGTCTGGCGAATAGCCTCTAACACCTCAAGACCATTGACTTTCGGAAGCTTAACATCAAGCAGCAAAACGGCTGGGTTGCCTTCCTGACGATCTGAATATTCATTACGGCGCAGAAGGTAATCCATAGCCTCCGCGCCGTCTCGCATGATCACCACTTCATTAGTCAGTTGGCTTCTTTCCAGCGCAATCAGGGCTAATTCCAGGTCGTTAGGGTTGTCTTCTACCAACAAAATTGGCTTAAGCATGAGTGTTTTTACCCTCTCGACGCTCCAGCACAGGCAGCATTTTGTTTGGCAATGAGAATGAAAATTCAGAGCCTTGGTCGACTTGTCCGCGAGCCCACACAGTACCGCTGTGGCGTTCGATGATTCGTCTGACGTTCGCAAGACCGATTCCGGTACCTTCGAACTCTTCAACCCGGTGAAGGCGCTGAAAAACGCCGAAGAGCTTGTCCACGTACTGCATGTCAAATCCCACACCATTGTCGCGGACGGTGATGACAACATCATCCTCGCGCTTCAACCCTTCAATCTCGATGACAGAAATCGATCGATCGCGGGAGTACTTCAACGCATTGGAGATTAGGTTACGCATGGCCAGGTGAATGAACGCCGGGTCCGCGACCAGCTGAGGCAACTGCTCGTACTTCCACTCCACCTGCTGCCCTTCATAGTCAGGGGCCATCTCCAAGCGTATGGTGTCGATCATGGCGTTGAGATCGATTGGAGCCAGATGGATCGCGGAACGTCCCATCTGCGAGAAGCTGAGCAGATTATCAACCAGGGTGCCGGCGAAGCGAGCAGAGTCACCAATGGTCTCCAGAAACCGTTGGCCTCTAACCGTGAGATTTTCGCCTTCCATGTCTTCCAGGAGCTCTGCATAGCCTGCAATGTGCCGCAAAGGCGCACGCAAATCATGCGAGACGCTGTAGGAAAAGGCCTCGAGCTCTTTGTTGGAAACCTTTAAATCCTCAGATAGCTGTGCCAATTCTTCAGCCTTGCGAAGGACGATGCCCAAGACCGCTTGCCGTAGCTCCAGAACCCCTTCAGTTTCGCTGGGCAGCCAAGGCGTTGAGAATCCTCGTACGGTTTCTTGCCACTGCTCAAAACTGACCCGCGGATTGAGTGATCCTGAGTCATCGATAACTTTGTCGGGCTTACCTGCCCAATGAACGACCTGAGTCAGCTCCGGCTTGAACCAGATCAGGTAATGGGGATGCAGCTCCGAAATGGCCACGGCCAAAACACCACTGGTAGCCCGGCCTATGGCAGGCAAATCTGAGATGGTGTTGCCGGCATTGTCTGTCTCAAAAAAATCTCTATCGGGTCTTCTGAAGAGCCATTCGGCCAATGACTGGACCTGTGCTTTTGAAGGCGTTTGTCCGTAAATATCGCAGCCCGCACCTGAAACTACCGCAGCACCTGCCGCACCGACAAAGCCCATGAAAATATCGGCTTCCGCACGCAGTCCGAGCAGGACGCTATCGCAGTCGGCAATGGCCGACAGTAGCCTCACCATGCGGTTACGGATTTGCAGCATGCGAGACGTTTTGATATGCGTTTCACGACTTTCAATCTGCAGGGATAAGACTCGGCCGAGCAGCTCACAAGCGGTCCGCGTTTGGAAGCTAACGGTATGAGGGGTGTGGTGATGGCAGGATATGAGCCCCCAAAGTCGACCCTCAACCACAATCGATATCGACATGGAGCTCAGCGTCTGCATATTGCGCATGTACTGCAAGTGAACAGGCGATACGCTGCGCAATGCTGCAAAGCTCAGATCCAGTGGCTGATTGGTTATGGGGTTAAATTCGGGTATCAACCTGGCGGGCTTGTAGTCAGCGTCCTCAATCACGCGAATTCGATTGGTGCAGTACAGCTCCCTCGCCTGGGCTGGGATGTCGGATGCGGGGAAGCACAGCCCCAGATAGCTCTGGTACCCATCATCAAGCAGCTCGGCATTCACCAGGCCGTTACCCTGCTCATCAAATTGGTACGCTTTGACGCGGCCAAATCCACTCAGACGTTTGACAACACGTACGGCGCGCTCACACAAGGCAGTGACTGTTTCAATCTCAGGTGCGCTGCTGATAAAGGATCGTACGATCGGATACAAACGGTTGTGAGTCACGGTGCCGGCATCGGTACGCTCAAATTCAGCGATCAGTACTTGGTCATGCCTGTGCAGCATCAGAGGTAGCTGTGTGCCGGAGTGATTTCCGATCAGAAAACGCACGTCAGCCACATGATAGGGATGCGTTTCGTCCTCTTCGAGCTCGCCTAACTGCTCAATCAGCTCAGCACCTTCAGAGATGACGTCTTCGAATCGAGCGCCTAGCAGGACGTCAGGTGAGACGCCAAGCCATTCTGGAAGGTTTTCACTGAATTGCCTGACAAGCATGTCAGGCTCTTCGATGACCAGGAGAAACCCTTGGGGCTGGATGCTGCCTGGGATGCGGATAGGCTCTCTTGCGCAATTTTCCACTGCAGCTTGAAGGGCTTGGGATTGATCTTGAGTCAGCACGGTTCACCATTGGTTGAAGCATTCTGTGTCTGCGGCATGTGGAAGCCGATTCGCACAGATAATTCATTGCCATAGCTTTGATAAGGGGTCCGAGCAGACGAAAGACAGTGCTCGTTTGGGCAGCGATTGTAGGCTGGAACGATTCGAGGGTGAAGGCAACGATGTGCCTAACGGACGTTTGTCAGTGGCATACGTTAGGGATGATTGCGTAGCGGAGTGCTGCATTCAGAACTCGTGTTTACGGCAAAATATAGGTTATCACCAGTAAAGGGACGTTTTCGGGTAAGGTGTACGGATAGGCGACACAACGTGCCCGATATGACCTGATTATCGAAACGGGTTGAATACATGACCACAAGCGTGACAACCGTTCAAAGCCATGCGGTTGCAGTGCGAGAGGGGGAGAGGCGGCTTACAGCGATCGAGTTTCAGCAGCTGGCCGCGGTACCGGCCGCCGTCGAATGGTTTGCCAACATCGACAACCCTCGCACGCGCCGTGCCTACCAAAACGATCTGACGGATTTCTCTTCCTTTATAGGGCTGGCCAGCGCCGAGGACTTTCGCCAGGTCACCCGCTCGCATGTCTTGGCCTGGCGCGCGGATCTGGAAGGGCGCGGCCTGGCAGGGGCTACCATTCGGCGCAAGCTCGCCGCGTTGGCCAGCCTGTTCGATCACCTCCTGGACAGCAATGCAGTGGCCGGTGGCAATCCAGTGCATGGCGTCAAACGGCCCCGGATCGAAACCAATGAAGGCAAGACACCGGCCCTGGGCGATCACCAGGCTAAGGCACTGCTCGATGCGCCGGATGATACGACCCTGAAAGGCCTGCGCGACCGGGCGATCCTGGCCGTGTTGCTGTACCACGGCCTACGCCGGGAAGAAGCCGCGCAGCTGCAGGTCAATCACCTGGTTGAGCGTCGAGGCATTCGCCACCTCATGGTGCACGGTAAAGGCGGCAAGGTGCGGTACCTCCCCGTGCATCCTGTAGCAGCGGATCGGATTCATGCGTACCTGGAACGCTCGGGGCATGCGCTGGCCAACCCGAAGGCGCCGCTGTTCGTGCCCTTGCGGCACTGGGCGAAAGGCCTGGGCGTCACGGCCAATGGCATCTACACACTGGTGGAAGCCTATGCAAGAAAGGCCGGCATCCAGGTCGACGGGCTGGGTGTCCATGGCCTGCGGGCTACTGCGGCCACCAATGCCTTGGAACATGAAGCGGACATCGCCAAGGTGCAAGCCTGGCTGGGGCATGCCAATATCAGCACGACGAAGATCTACGACCGGCGGCAGAACCGATCGGAGGATTCGCCTACGTATAAGATAAAGTACTGATCGTAACTACAGACTGACGTCAGCTATCGGCCAATAGCAGTCATCCAGTGTCTACCCAAGCTGGAGCGACTCACATTTAAGTCAGGTCTCGGGGACCTCTAAGGCGCCGGGATGAGCGCGTCTAGCCTATCTTTTCTATGGGGCTTACCTACAACGGCCAAGTAAGCGACGACCAAGCTTTAGCTGGGCAGTCGCAATACGAGGAAGACTAGGGCGTAATGCTTATAGTGAGCAATCCAAACCGAATTAAATATCACAGTTTTTGCCCTGATAAGTGCTTTCAGGCAGAAATTTCCTAGTTTGATTGATTTATACAAGAATATTTGGCTCAACCGAAGCTGCGATTAGGTTTGAGATTTCCGTATAGAGCCTAACATCCTCACCCTCAGATGAAATGGATACTATAAGGCTATATCGAGCTTGACTGTTGTACTTTCCCAAATGGTGGCGATATCGCCACCATCCGGAAACCGGTGATATTGCAATTTTGTCTCTTGCTGCCAAGTCGATCGCTGGGCCTACCCAGACATCACTATGTACCGATCCGGCGGAAATATGTTTTGAACCAAACGTCCAGTTATTGTCACTCTCTGTTTTTGGTGGTTTTTGCTCAAGCGACTCCAGCTTATTTATCCGATGACGGAATGCCGGCTCAGTTTCTGATTTACGCTTCAAATCGAATCTAAGTCCAAATGACTGACATCTTGCGGGAATAACTTGTGCTAGCTCGCTAGGGCTCGGCTCTATGAAGTACGATAAAGTTATTTTCAACTGAACAACACGGTTTTCAAGCCGCTCAAGTTCGTCTTTTGGCCATGGAAGATCGTAGTAGTGGACTTCATTGAAATGAGGCTCGCCGCTCTCTCGTCCTCGGGAGTCTAGATCCTTCTTAAACGGCTGAATATGGGCTTCAGATATCAACGCTAAATCGTGCTCAGCAGAAGCTAGAGCGCGTGCTAACTGCGGAACTCCATATCCAAAATGCCGAGCGAGAAGGATGCGCTCTCTCTTGCTCTTTCCTCGTAATTTTTGGAGCATGGCAGGTGTCCATTGCGCACTATGAATCATCAGCGCTCGAACCGTTTCTGGCCAGAAGTCTGGGTGCTCAGCTATGATGGCGGCAGCCATACCCGCAGCTTGGGCCGTTGCTGAGCTAGTAGCCCAAAACTCTTCGATTGGATTTCGTGCAAAGTTTCTAGCAGTTGTCAAAATCGAGAGCGCAGGTACTCCTGAATAGAATTGCTGACCATCAGGGCTTAAGGCTTTGTTACCTGCTTCGAAGACAACCTCAGGTTTGATGGGGCATCGACTATGCTCCCAATCGACCGATGACCTACTGTAGGGACTGTGATCTCCTGCCTCGGAGAATGCTCCCCAGCCCTCATATCCAGGCTGCCCATCCAAATCAGTTTTATTGGTGAATCCGCCTATGGCTATTGCATTCCAAGATTGAGCAGGATCTTCGATTGGATAGTCGTAAAGATCAGATACATCTGCAGGGTTTGTTGAATCCGGAATATTGCCTGCCGAAAGTATAAATAGGCGTCGTGGACCAGAATGATCTTCATCGTCAAAGTCACCAATCATTGTACCGGAACACAACTGATCGATCGCAGAGCTCCATGTTGTTGGCCGCTCTCCAGAGACATGCTCATTCGACACGGCCATACAGAATACTCGGCTCCTTGTAGGAGCCTTCGTTTCCGCTAAGCTAACCGCTGCCTGAGTAATGATTCCATAGCTTTCCGGAGCGTTACGTGCCCAGCCGGAGGGTGGCAAGAATTTTACTGACTCTAGCTTGTAGGTTAGCTCCAAATCTCTTTGGTCAGCCAACGCATAGGTCATATCACCAAACAATGCGGCTCCCGCCATGTTGGTACCATGCCCATTATGGTCATCGCTTCCCCAGTCGCTATTTATTGCTTGACAATCTTCTGGATCTAACGCTGGCTGCAGTAATGGATGTGCCGAGTTCACGCCGTTATCCAAGATACAAACTGCGGGGCGGTCATTGCCGGTAATCCGGATCCGCTCTAGTAAGTTATTACTCCAGTCTTGTTGCTCACGAGGCGCTAACCTAGTGAAGAAGTAAGGGCTGTCGGATGCTTTTCGCAGCTCTTGGATACCACAGGAATTATCCACAAGCATAGATATTTCGACAGCATTTGCAAAAATTAGCAGGACCTCGGTATCGGGGAAAACTAGCAGATTTTCGTTAATTCTAAGATTGAGCTTTTCCGCTATTCGTCTGATCAGATTGACTTGAGATGATCCGCACCAGCACTCCCACCAAAGATTATTCGTACCTGCTGGGAAGGGGCGAGAATCTGTCCAGAGGCTCTGAATGGATCCGAGTGAGAAATGATTTAGGGAAGAGAACTTTGAGTCGTTCTTTGGTTTGCCTCCTGGAGTTCTCTGCTCGGCATACTCAACTAGTTTTTGATCAAAAAAGGAAACCGAGCTTTCAGGCACGTACAACGCGCCGACAGTTACTCCGTCTTCTTGCACCCTCAGAGCCGATAACCGAATGTGTTGTGTTTTCCAATTAAGATCGGGCGGGGGCGCCCCTGCTTGAATCACTACATCGAGGTAAAGAGCGGGTGGAGTTTCGCTAATCTCATTGCTGAAATATCCATTTCGCCCTGCATGAGCTTTGATGGAAAGATCAAATCTCTCACGGAGACGACTCCCATGGCCTGCCTCTCGCTCGTTCGAGGCAGAGCTCATATCCATCTGCCGTTTTTTATAAGGGCGACCAGATTTAAATTTTTTTAAATCTGCAGTGCGGAAGCTCGTACGATGCCATATTGGAATTTTTCCATAAATCCAAAGCCCAAGACGTTTTAGCTATCAGCTAGGGCCTAATCCTGAAAGAGTATCTTTGAGTTCATGCCGTTGCAGAAGTGCGGCTACAATCTGCTCGACAGATGCCTGCTTAGCATCGTGGAGAATCAAGTCTTTTATGACTTCAGCCGCCGCACGGCTGATCTCAGCTTGACTGAGACCTGAAGCAACAGTGCCGATCTTGGCCCATGACATTCTTTTGGGAAGATAGGCGCTCATACACATCTCTATAACCGCTTTTATACCCTTAGCATCCGGCAGGGCGTACTCGATTACTTCATCAAATCGTCGGAAAAGCGCTTTATCAAGGAGCTCTGGATGATTCGTAGTCGCCACCACTAGGCTATCAGTGCTATTAGGTTCTTCCAAGAACTGAAGAAAGGAGTTTAAGACGCGGCGCATTTCGCCAACGTCGTTATCAGCGTTACGCCGCCCCCCAATCGCATCAAATTCATCGAAGAGGTATATTGCGCGTACTGTATTGAGATGGTCAAAAATCAAACGTAATTTGGATGCAGTTTCACCCATGTAACGGGTGATTAGCGTTTCTAGGCGGATGGTAAATAAAGGCAGCTGGAGCTCCCCGGATAAAACGGAAGCAGTCAACGTCTTGCCGGCGCCAGGAGGTCCCACCAGAAGTAGCCGCGAACTAGGAGGCATGCCATGAGCTCTCAGCTTATCCCGCTGACGCTGTTGGTGGATTAGCCTCCTCAACCGGTTACTCTTGGACTCATCCAAGATCAAATCTTGCAGCTGAGATTTTGGGTAGGCTACAGAGAGAAGGTTTTCCAGTTCGCCACGAGGTTTAGAAATCGGAATGGCAACCTGCTCATGGCTCGGCCCCTGACGCGATTTGCTCTGTCCACGTTTCCGAGCAGTATCAACCAGCGTTTTCAGCTCGGCCGCAACATCATTCCGACCGCGTCTCGCTTCAGCGGCCGCAACCTGCAAGGCGATTGAGAGGAATTGCTCCTCATCCCCCTGATTATGGCTGCTTAGCAGAGCAATGATTTGTTGGGCCGTAGCCATTTGAGCGATATCCCTGTCCTGTCTGCGGGCCACTGCGTTTGATGGCATTCTAGTCTATTCGCCTAACCAGGCCTACTTACGATCATCTGATTTCACCCTGAAATGGAGGCACCACCAATCAGTGGTCCACCCCACGGCAAATCTGATCAAGCATCGTCAGATGCCGCAGCTGCTGGGTCACAAGCCGCTGATGGTCGCTAATGGCCATGCAATCTAAGGCACAGGCGCCACGTTCATTGCAGCTCAGGCCAACCTCCAACGCACAGTGGGTAATCGACTAATTTAACCACCTGTTTGCATTCGATTTGACCAGCCATCTGCATTGGATATGCCCAGTGCACCGGTACGCCTTGACCGGCTGGAAACGACCCGAAGCTGCCCTTACTGAGGTAACAGCTAACGGCCAGTAGCGGACAGTCATCCCAAGAGAATGGTTTCGTCCGCTAGATCATGTCATAAAGCTACCAGTCATCAGGGATGCACTGCGTTGGCAGAAACGGCCAAGATAGGCGTCCCTGTCTCGTCATGAGTAACAGGGAGCGTCGCTGTGTACCTATCTGTTTTGAAGCTAGACAATTTCCGCCAGTTTGGCCAGGCCAACCATGGCTTGCAGGTCACCTTCAACCCAGGTGTCACCGCGCTGGTTGGGGAAAATGATGCAGGTAAAACGGCAGTCATCGATGCGATCCGGTATGTACTGCAAACTCGTGATGCCGAATACCTGAAGCTGCAACTAGAAGACTTCCATATCGATGACAGCGGAGCTCAGGCCAGCACCATTACGTTGAGGTGCACATTAGATGGTTTGAGTAAGGCCGAACTGGGTGCGTTCGCTGAGTATGTTACCTACAAGAACAGCGTAGGTCGGCTGCACATCCATTGGTCAGCCACGCGCGTCCAAGGCTCAACGCTCACCCGCAGATGGGTGGATGTTTCAGTGCGTTCCGGAGAGAACGGGGAAGGGCCGTCCCTGGATGCAGGGGCCCGTCTTCTGCTCGCCACTGCGTACCTGAAACCATTGCGTGATGCAGAGCGCGAGATGTCGCCAGGCCGCAATTCTCGGCTCTCTCAGGTTTTGAGCAGCTTCCCAAGCATCGATGTCGGAAACGCTTTCGATACCGCGACCCCGCCTGCTAGCCCCGTTGATGCAGAAGCGTTGGGCATTGCTGGTATGGGCGACTACATGCGGTATCTGGTGAACAAGCACAGCGCTATGGGTGGCTACGACCACGACAACGGTTGCGACCATAACCAGGTTGGTCGACAGTGGATGCTGTTTCAGGTTGCGCAGTGAGTCCCAGCTGAAGGTGCCTATGGACACCATGATCATGACCGCTACCAACGCCGCCATTGGGATCCTGGAGAGCCACTCGCCGAGAAACACAACCATCAAAAGCAGAAAGACGCCGGCGCATAACGTTGAGAGTCGTGTCCGACCGCCTGACTTCACGTTAATGATCGACTGGCCAATCATGGCGCAACCAGCCATGCCGCCGAGAACGCCGGATGCCAGGTTGTCAATACCCTGACCCTTGCACTCCCGATTTTTGTCACTGGTGGTACCATCGGCCTCCAGCCCAGACGTATGTGATGTCACCGCACAAGGCCTTGTTTGGGGATGCGACGGTGAATCCTCGATCAAGCACGTTCGGAATATCAGGTCGCTCCACGGTCGCCTTTTTATAGGCATGCGAACCGGGCTGTTTTCTGATCAGGTTCATCTCGCGAATCAACTTGCGTACCTTGAATCGCCCGATCTGCATGCGGTCCGCTTTCATCATCAGCATGATGCTCCGGCTGGCCGCAGCGCTTCGGCTTTGCGTAAACAGCTGTTCACGCGGCTGCGCAAAACCACCCGTTCGGCATTTTGATACCGACGTTTCCGGCAGTACGCGTAGTAGCAATATCGGGTTACTTCAAATACCGAGCACAACAGATCAATCGGCTCTTGAGTCGGCAATTGATCGATTAACGCGAACGCTCGTGTTCCTCGGCCATCAAGAGCACGGTAGCCTTTTTAAAATCGATTTCTCTCGTTCCAGGCGGTTGATTCGGGCTTCCAGTTCCTGGATTTTCTACCGCTCAGGCGTCAGCGCTTTGCTAGCCGGTGTGGCACCGCCTCGGTCCTGCTGGAGCTGGTTGACCCACCGGCGCAAGGCCGACTCTAACAACCCAAGCGACTGGGCTGCATCAGCGTGGCTGTAGCCCTGGTCAAGCACCAAGCTGGCAGCTTCGCGCTTAAATTCGGGGGTGAAGGTACGTCGTTGTCTGCTCATCGAACACCTCTGTGTGGCGAGGATTCTCGCCTAAATGGGTGTCCGGTTTCATTGGACCACTACACCTTAGCAGTTTGATGCCAATGTCGTCTCAGCGTGCTTTCCGCCATTCCTAACTCCTTTGCAGCTTCAGCTTGGGTCAGACCCCTTGCCTTCAGCTCTTCGACAGCCTTTCTCTTCCTGGTAGCCTCTACCATCGCTGGCGTCACTATCAACTCCGATTTGAGCGGTAGCGGAGCATCCGCCAACTCTAGCTCGTGCAGCTCAGCGATGGACTCCATGAGCATTTCACGTGCGGTCTTCCGTTTATGTGACGCGTGAGCCAAGGCAAGCAGTGACATAGGTTGAATGTCCAGCGCTGACGCTAAATCGGAGATAACCTCCACGGTAGGGCTAGTCTTAGCGGTCTCTAACTGGCTAACGTGGGATTGGGCGACGGTCTTGGAGATATCACTCTGTGTCAGACCTTTTCGAGTACGGAGCAGCTGTAGCACCGCTCCAAAAGATTCGCGTAGCGACATTTTAGGCCCCTAAAAGGGGACGGTATGCCGCGTTTGCGTACCGCCTAACAAATCTATATATTGATAACGTGACGCCTAAGTGGCGTCATCTTGCACTGGCGGTGCTCTGGTGCTCATGCGAGCAGACGGTAGTGGCAGGCCCTGAGTGATGAGATGCAGTGGTAGCTCCGTGACTATCAGTAGTTCGGCAATCCGGGCAACGTGACGACGGAATCTGATCTCATCCCTTTCGCGAAGCGATGCACGAGATTGGGACACCCAGGAATGTTCTGTACTCACGAAGATGACATGGCTTGTGCCCCAGGTTTATTCGTTATTGGCCTTGCGCATTGGAATAGCATCTCAAGGTCGCTAAACACCCATTGGTATCATGTGAGCGTCATGAGGTGGCAGGATGGCAGTGTCGTCTCCACCGAGGAGCTCTTGAGCGACGAATTGGGGCTTTCCGAACTTCTGAGCAAGCAGGATGCGGCCTTTAGGGTCTCAGAGGTTCAAATCGTCACCCCAAGTAGGATCAATGGAGGCGCATCGTGGTGTATGGAACGTCTTCAATCCCTAAGTATGGGATTTGATTGTAATGACGTGGCGACATGCCTATTCCAGGTAGAAAGCGGTGCGGTCTATCACGACTCAAATCGTCCAGATTTCGATGCGAAGTCACTAACAGGTACAAAGCAAATTTATCGTGCATCGAATTGAATACTATACTATACCACAGGATTTATTTTTAATATGATTGCAGGTGAGGCGTATGGCGATTTTATATATCAGTTTGTAGAGCAGCATAAGCCTGCGGTTTATTCGCATTTTAATTTTGCATGAGGCTTATCGTCATGGCCTTTTCAGGTGATTTAATAACTACAAAAATTTGTACGCGTAAGTTATATTGACAAGGGCAATAATATCCGACCTTTAGATGATGTCTAAACATATCTCTATAGCATTTGCCGAGCATCGGAAGAGGGTACGTGGGATGGTGCGAAGCTCCGTCCCGCGTTGCCCCTTTCTTGTAGACCCTGTCGCTCAGACGTACGCTAACGAATTGACGTGATCGCCAAACCTCTAGCGAGGACTTAAGTAATGTACAAACCTGAGGGTTTCACAAGAAGCAGAATATGCTCGCTAAACTGCTGGAGTATGCAATATGGCTTTTTTCTGGCGAGGCGAGAGCAGATTTTGATAATAGCTGAGCGAGTGTTGGGAAGTAGAAGCTCAGCAGAGCTATGGTTCGTTGAACCTGTACGCGGGCTCAACTATCAATGTCCTTGCAAACTTTTATCGACATCTATAGGCTTTTTTAATGTAGAAGCAGTGCTGTGGCAAATCGAGCAAGGTGTCTATATTTGAACTGGAGTTGCTTGCCCGGGAGGAATAATAATAATCTTAAGTCGGCTTGCGCACGCTGAAGGTTGAGTCCGCGAACTGTTACTGAAGCTAGCATTTGTTAATTCTCCGTCGGAACGTATTCGCCATATGATAAAACTGTTTGCGCGATGCTGGTCAAGCGGAATAGGTAGGGTATCCAGCACGTGTTTAAGAATAGATTGAAGTCGTGTTATGATCATGAGGCATGAGCTCAACTCTATATTTAGCACTCAAGCGCTACAGTTTCGACCTATGGGCAGGTTTACACATGAGTAATATAGAGATAGCAATTTCGGCGCTTAAAGCAGCTCGAAAAATTGTGTTTTTTACCGGCGCAGGAATTTCCGCTGAAAGCGGTATCCCGACATTTCGAGAAAAGCTAACCGGGATTTGGGAGATGTACGATCCTCAAAGATTAGAAACTGCAAAAGCGTTTAAAAAAAATCCTGCATTGGTATGGGGCTGGTACTTATGGCGGCGTAATCTAGTCGCTAGAGCATTACCAAATGCGGCCCACGAAATGATCTCGCGTTTAGGAGGAGGAGCCCGGACGATTACCGTGATAACTCAGAACATCGACAATCTGCACGAACGAGCTGGGTCTGAAAACGTAATACATCTGCATGGGAGCTTGGATAGGCCTGCCTGCTTTGCCTGCAAGAGACCAGCGGATCTGACGACTGAACAAACAAAGGTGTCTGAAGTAGGTGAGCTGATTGAGCCGCCTCGTTGCCTTAAGTGTAACGGTCGGTTACGTCCCGGTGTCGTATGGTTTGGTGAGGACTTACCATCTGGAGCCTGGAAAAGTGCGGTTTCAAAGGTACAAGCTTGCGATGTTTTAGTCTCTGTAGGGACGTCCGGAATAGTCAGGCCCGCTGCTGATATTCCTGAGATTGCTCAGGCAGCTGGGGCGATGGTGATTCATGTAAACATAGTAGATGTGGGGTTGGGTGAGTTGAACGAGCTTATGTTGGTGGGCTCCGCTGTCGACGTATTATCTGTGATCTTACACAGGATAGATTAAATTTAGTCTTGAGTATGAAGCCCTTCCAAGCGGCAATCTCTATGAGCGTTAATACTGAGGCATAAATCTGCGTTTTAAGCTTGTTCGCTGCTAAATATTACCATTTAACGGCTCGTTTAAGATATTCATGTGTTAGCCTTAAGTATACTCTTCGCCCAAGCATAGATAGGTCGAAATGTTGGATAAAAATTCAGCACATAGACCGCTTGCCCAGATTTATTTCATGAGTTCATCGTACGCAGAACTTTTCTGCACGATCATGAATGCCGCTCCCTTTACCAGAAAATGCTCGGAGTAAGGCTCTGCGTATCACTTCGCAAGATTTTTCCCTAATAGGATTTCTGGTCGTATAGATACACGGCGTCAGAGCGTTAGTAACCTACTGATGTTTTTTGAGGGAGGCTCAGTCTTCAGCTCTGATGTCGCCATAGAAGTTGTACTGAGATATTTTAAGGAATAGAGGCGCCGAAGAGCATGTGTGATTTTAATTTATAAAGGATATGTTCACAAAGTTTCTAGTTGGAGAGCTAGTAGGCATGATTGGCTCAGTTGTCGAAGGTAGGTCTAATCATTGTTCTATAAGCGCCTAGAGCTAAGTTTTTGAATCGTCCCTGTGTAACAGCCGGAAGGCGTTTTTTATCTGTGCTTTTATTTAGTAACTCCTGTCCATAGGGTTTCCATTATAAATTCAGCGGTGTAATTGCTCGAGTAACTGATTATCTTCCATCTTTAATCTCCAGCGCGCTTTCTAGGCTAGCTATCCGTTCGTAATCAGGTGATATCGACAATTGACTACATGAGCGCGTTATTCGCTCAGCAGGATATCGGTCAGCATCATGATGCAACGGTACATCTGGCAAAGGCCGCATCAGTTCAACGATTGGTTGACGCTTGCTGTTGCCGAAGAAAAATTTAACGCAGTATGCGGGATCAGTTGACCACTATAAAGGCCGATCGAAGTTATATGGGATATATAGAGCGGGGGAGGTAAATATCACATTGGAGAAGCTACACCGGATGGCAAGAACTCTCGAATATGAGCCGTCGCTTTTACTCCCGCGCCTCGAAAGTGTGGCGGATGCTCTAGGCGAGCAGAATCCGATTAGAGGCTTTGCGCCATACCACGCGTATGTGAAATCCCAATTTCCCTTTTCTCCGACTACCCAATAAGCGCTGTTTTTTGGAGATCCGAGAAGGCTCGGTTGAGCACACTTCGGGATCGTAAACGGGCAGAGAAGCCCGTTGATCCCTACCGCTGGTTCAATGCTGAGCGTGACTACAAAGCGGTCGTCATTTGTAGACACTGTTGACAAGCTCACCTAACGACCAATTCATCGAGAAACAGCACGCCATGGTGCGCCAGGGTGATTTCCCCTGGCTGCGGCCGACTTCCACCGCCCACCAGCGCCGCACCCGATGCCGAATGATGGGGATGCCGAAAGGGCCGCTGTGGCCAATTCTTCAGCGGCACATGGCTGGCCACCGACTGAATGGCCGCCACCTCCAGCGCTTCGCGCTCGTCCAGCGGCGGCAGCAATCCGGGCAATCGACTGGCGAGCAAGGTCTTGCCTGTTCCCGGTGGGCCACTGAACAACAGGTTGTGCGCGCCAGCGGCGGCCACCAGCAACGCGCGCTTTGCCGCAACCTGACCCTGCACCTCGCTCAGGTCCGGATAAGGCTTGCTCACCAGCAGCAGCCCGTTGGCATTGAAGGGACTGATCGGGTCGCGCCCATTAAAGTGACTGACCAGCTGCATCAGATCATCCGCGGCAATCACCGTCAGGTTCGAGGCCAGCGCCGCTTCTTCGGCGTTATCCCTGGGCACGATCAGCGTGCGTCCCGCGTCGCGAGCGGCAAGGGCAGCGGGCAACACACCCTGCACCGGCCGCACGGCACCTGAGAGCGCCAGTTCGCCGAGGCACTCCACATTATCCAGGGTGATCGCCGGAATCTGCCCACTGCCCGCCAGGATTCCCAGCGCAATGGCCAGATCGAACCGCCCGCCGTCTTTCGGAAGATCCGCCGGCGCCAGGTTCAACGTGATCCGCCGCGCCGGAAACTCAAGCCCCGAATTGAGGATCGCGCTGCGCACCCGATCCTTGCTCTCCTTGACCGATGCCTCCGGCAACCCCACCAGGGTCAGCGCTGGCAGCCCATTGGCCAGATGCGCCTCGACCGTGACCGCAGGCGCACCCACACCCACCTGAGCCCGGCTGTGAACGATAGCGAGAGACATGCGTGCTCCATGCGTTGAAAGATGAACCGCTTCCTGCGGTGGTGGTGCGAGGGTAGTGGATGAGGGCGGGTATGCCAGTGGGGAAATGATTCAGGGTGCTACGGACGCAAGGATGAAAGCAGTAGGCAGTTCACCATGTCCAGATGTCGCCTTTGAACGACAAACCCGGCACTAGTGGCGGATTTGTGTGATGAGTGATGCGCTGTTGCGACCCTACACCACCCCACCCCGATCCCCCATGTACGCCTCCAACCGCGACCGCAACCACCGCTCCGCCGGGTCCGTATCGGTGATGCTCAACCACACCATCGACAGGTCCAGGGTGGGCGCATCGAACGGCAGCGGTTCGTCGAACAGATTGCCATGGGCGGCCATGGCGGTGGCGGCGTAGTCGGGCAGGCCGGCGAGCAGGTCGGTGCCGGCGAGCAGGGCGGGGAGGGAGCTGAATTGGGGCACCGACAGTACCACCTGGCGTGTGCGACCGATTTCCTGCAGCCATTCGTCCGCAATACCGCTGGTGTGCGCGGTGGGCGACACCAGCACGTGGGGGCGTGAGCAGTATTCGTCCAGGGTCAGCGGTGTGGCGGACTTGTCGGCGCGCAGCACGCGCGGGCGCATGCGGCGCAGCAGTTTGCGCTTGGCGTTGGCCGGCAGGCCGCGGGTCTGGCTGATGCCCACGGTGATGTCGCCGGACGCGAGCAGGTCGGGGATGCGCCAGTAATCCACATGCTGCACCACGATCACCACCTTTGGCGCCTCGGTGCGCAAGGCGCGCAGCACTTGCGGCAACAGGCCGAACTCGACGTCGTCCGAGAGCCCGATGCGGAAGGTCATGGTGCTCACGGTGGGGTCGAAATCGTGGGTCAGGCTCAGCGCGACGGACATGGCGTCCAGCGCGGGCGAGAGGTGCCTGATGATTTCCTCGGCGCGCGCGGTGGGCTCCATGCGATGGCCGATGCGGATGAACAAAGGGTCGTTGAACAGGGCGCGCAGTCGGTTCAGCGCCGAGCTGACGGTGGGCTGGCCGAGGAACAGCTTTTCCGCGACGCGGGTGACGTTGCGCTCGAGCATGAGCGCCTCGAACACGACCATCAGGTTGATATCGGCCTTGCGCAGCTCGTTGCGGTTCATCGAAGCACGTCCCTGCCGTTCAATAACATGTTCAATGGCAATGCCTGGGAGTGACGCAAAGCGGTGCAGTCGCCCCAGCGACGTGCTGCACCCTGATGTCAGTCGGCCTTGGGCGCGGCCTTGGCTTCTATCTCGGCGACTTTGGCTTCCAGGCTCTCCAATCGCGCACGGGTACGCGCTAGGACGACCATCTGGCTGTCGAATTCTTCGCGGCTGACCAGGTCCAGCTTGCTGAAACCGGACTGCAGCAAGGCCTTGAACTGGCTTTCGAGTTCGGCGCGCGGCTGCGCGGTGTCGCCGCTGAACAGGCGGGATGCGTGGTCGCTCAGGGCGTCGAGAAAAGCTTTGGGCGCGAGCATGGAAAATATCCTGAGGCAGAGTGGGTTGCAGTGTATCACGCAGCCCCACGCTGAAAAGCAGGCCGGCCGCGCACGGTTTTCGAGCACGAGTGTGCCCATGGCTGCACCCTTGTTGTGCACCTGTCGGCGTGACCTGCTGGCGGAGTTGCACAAAAGCCGGGCAGGGCGGCGAAATCACGCGGTTTGCGCGACATGGCAAGCTTTCTGCTTAGAGCCAAGTGACCCTGGCACTGATGGACTCGCCGTGACGAGAGCAGTGCTGAGCTTCGCAGGATGTGTTTCGTCAGGAGCAGTTTATCTGGTGTCGGTCCGGGGCTGCGGGGTCGACGATGCGTTACAAAGCCAGGCACTGCGCTTAGACTTGATCCGGGTTTGTTTTCCTGGGGCAAGTCCACCAATTCGGGAGAGAGTTTCATGAAGCTAGTCACTGCCATCATCAAGCCATTCAAGCTGGACGACGTCCGCGAGTCGTTGTCGGAAATCGGCGTGCAGGGCATCACCGTAACCGAAGTCAAGGGTTTCGGTCGGCAGAAAGGCCACACCGAGCTGTATCGCGGCGCGGAGTACGTGGTCGACTTCCTGCCCAAGGTCAAGATCGACGTTGCCATCGACGACAAGGATCTGGATCGCGTCATCGAAGCCATCACCAAGGCCGCCAACACCGGCAAGATCGGCGACGGCAAGATTTTCGTGGTCAATCTGGAACAGGCGATTCGCATCCGTACCGGCGAAACCGATACCGACGCAATCTAAAAAAAAGCCGACACAACCCAACGCCCCAGGAGTAAACAATATGACTCTGCGTCAATTCGCAGGGCTAGGAGCCCTGTTGTCCCTCGCAATGCCTGGCCTTGCCTTGGCGGACGAGGCGGCAGCCCCCGTTCTCAACTCCGGCGACACCGCCTGGATGTTGACCTCGACCGCCCTCGTGCTGTTCATGACCATTCCTGGCCTGGCGTTGTTCTACGGCGGCATGGTGCGCTCCAAGAACGTGCTCTCGGTGATGATGCAGTGTTTTGCCATCACCGGCCTGATCAGCATTCTGTGGATGGTCTACGGCTACAGCCTGGCCTTCGACACGACCGGTATGGAACAAGGCGTCGTCAACTTCAACTCCTTCGTCGGCGGCCTGTCCAAGGCGTTCCTCAGCGGCGTCACCCCAAGCAGCATCACCGGCCCTGCGGCGCTGTTCCCCGAAGCGGTGTTCATCACCTTCCAGATGACTTTCGCCATCATCACCCCGGCGCTGATCGTCGGTGCCTTCGCCGAGCGCATGAAGTTCTCCGCGATGCTGATCTTCATGGCCATCTGGTTCACCCTGGTCTATGCACCGATCGCGCACATGGTCTGGTCCGGCAACGGCGGCCTGATGTGGGACTGGGGCGTGCTGGACTTCGCTGGCGGCACCGTGGTGCACATCAACGCCGGTGTGGCGGGTCTGGTTGCCTGCATCGTGCTGGGCAAGCGCAAGGGCTACCCAACCACGCCGATGGCGCCGCATAACCTGGGCTACACCCTGATCGGCGCAGCCATGCTGTGGGTCGGCTGGTTTGGCTTCAACGCCGGTTCCGCCGCTGCCGCCAACGGCACCGCTGGCATGGCGATGCTGGTGACCCAGATCGCAACCGCCGCCGCTGCACTGGGCTGGATGTTCGCCGAGTGGCTGACCCACGGCAAGCCAAGCGCGCTGGGTATCGCTTCGGGCGTGGTCGCTGGCCTGGTTGCCATCACCCCGGCTGCCGGCACCGTCGGCCCGATGGGCGCCCTGGTGATTGGCCTGGCGGCAGGTGTCATCTGCTTCCTCTGCGCCACCACGCTCAAGCGCAAGATGGGCTACGACGACTCCTTGGATGCCTTCGGTGTACACGGTATCGGTGGCATCGTCGGCGCCATCCTGACCGGTGTGTTCGCCGCTCCCGCACTGGGTGGTTTCGGCACCGTCGAAGACATCGGCGCGCAGGTCTGGATCCAGCTCAAGGGTGTCGGTTTCACCGTGGTCTACACCGCGATCGTGACCTACGTCATCCTCAAGGTTCTGGATGCGGTGATGGGTCTGCGAGTCAACGAGGAAGAAGAGGCCGTGGGCCTTGACCTCGCGCAACACAACGAGCGCGGCTACAACTTGTAACCGTTCGGAAAAAAATGCCCGGCTTGCCGGGCATTTTTTTGCCTGCGATTTGTCATCTGCATCAGTCCCTGCGGTTTTGCCGCCGGGGCGGCCCTTTGCCGTAGCGATCGAGGACGGCGGCTCACTGCAAAACAGTCACGAACAGGCTCTTTGCTTTTTCCCAGAGCGCGCTAGAATGCGCCCCGAACGGACGAGATCGGTATGTGGCAGCAGACCCTCATCACCTTGCGAGCCAAGCCTCGCGGGTTTCATCTGGTGACTGACGAGTTGCTTGCACAACTGCCGCGCCTGCGCGAATGCCGCACGGGCCTGCTGCACTTGTGGCTGCAACACACCTCGGCGTCGTTGACCGTCAACGAAAACGCCGATCCGGCCGTTCGCCGGGACTTCGAGCGCTTCTTCAACCGTCTGGTGCCACAGGGCTCGGACGGTTTCGAACACAACGACGAAGGCCCCGATGACCTGCCTGCGCACTTCAAGGCCAGCTTGCTGCGCTGCCAGGTGACCGTTCCGGTCACCTCGGGAAGGCTGGCGACAGGTACCTGGCAAGGTATTTATTTGGGCGAGCATCGCGATCATGGCGGCGCGCGTCGGGTCCTTGCCACGCTGTATGGCGAGGACGCTTGACCGCTGGTTATCAGTGGATGTGAATTTTTTCCGGCAGCCGTCGACATAAGGTAAAGCTGGGCTATAAATAATCTGCTTTCGCAAGTCATGAGGTAGAACATGAGCGACGATGATCTGGAAAACGACGACCTCGAAGTAGGCGAAGAAGACGATACCGAGGAAACCCTCGAGGCCGCTGCCGAAGACGTGGCGGACGACGAAGGTGGTGACACGCCCGCACCCGCTGCCAAAGGCAAGGCCAAGGCGTCGGTGTCGGTGGACGAACTGCCGAGTATCGAAGCCAAGAACAAAGAGCGCGACGCGCTGGCGCGGGCGATGGAAGAATTTCTTTCGCGCGGCGGCAAAGTGCAGGAAGTCGAGCCCAATGTGGTGGCCGATCCACCCAAGAAGCCCGACAACAAGTACGGTAGCCGTCCTATCTGACGGTCTGTTGCGCTTGGTGCGCTGACGAAAAAGCCCGCGGTCGCTGCGGGCTTTTTTGTGGGCGTGAGGTGGGCAATTCGGGTCTCTTCGCGGGCAGAGGGCTCGCCGCCCGCCCCGCTCCCACGGCGGTGACTAGGCTAGCTGGGTTAGCAACGCGGGGAGTTCGGCCAGGCTGGCCACTTCGGCGTCGGGTTTGCCTTCGGCGGTCCAGGGCTTGCCCTGCGGGTTATACCAGATGGCTTTCATGCCTGCCTTCTGCGCGCCAGCGATGTCATCGCCCGGATGATCGCCGATATGCACCGATTCATGAGCGCTTGCGCCGCCCAGGCGCATGGCCTCCAGAAACGGCCGTGAATCCGGCTTGCCCACACCCAGGTCTTCGGCGCACAGCGCGAAAGTAAAGAAGTCGGCCAGGCCCAGCCGGCGCACATCGGCGTTGCCGTTGGTGACCACGCCCAGGGTGTAGCGCTGACAGAGGATTTCCAGGGTCGGCTGGGCCTCCGGGAAGATCTCCACCTGATGCCGGGCATGCAGGAATACCTCGAAGGCCTTGTCGGCCAACGGTCCGGCTTCGTCTTCCGGGTAGCCGGCTTCCTGCATGGCGTGCAGCAGTACGCGGCGGCGCAGCGCACTGATGCGATGCTTGAGCGAAGGATCGGCGTCGACCAGGCGTTGGCGAATTTTGAACAGGTGTTCCACCGGCACCGGTCCCAGCTTCGGCGCCTGATCGGCGAGCCAGTCACGCAGGATGGCCTCGGCGCTGACGATCACCGGGGCGGTGTCCCACAGGGTGTCGTCGAGGTCGAAGGTGATCAGCTTGATGCTCATGAGTCGCCGCCTTTGCGTTTGGCCCGTGGATGGGCACTGTCATAGACACTGGCCAGGTGCTGAAAGTCCAGGTGGGTATAGATCTGCGTGGTGGCGATGTCGGCGTGGCCGAGCATTTCCTGCACGGCGCGCAGGTCCTGGGAAGACTCCAGCAAGTGGCTGGCAAACGAGTGACGCAACATGTGCGGGTGCAGGTTCTGCCCCAGCTCGCGCTCGCCGGCGGCCTTGACCCGCACCTGGATGGCGCGCGGTCCGAGACGTCGGCCCTGCTGGCTGACGAACACCGCGTCGTCAATCGGATTGCTCATCGGGCGCATGGACAGCCACTGCTCCAGAGCCGCTCGCGCTTTGCGCCCGACGGGCAGCACGCGGGTCTTGCTGCCCTTGCCATGCACCTGCACCAGCCCATCGGCGAGGTCGAGCTGACCCAGGTCGAGGCTGGTCAGCTCCGACAACCGCAGGCCCGAGGAGTAGAACAGTTCGAGAATGGCCTGATCGCGGTGAGCCAGGAAATCATCTTCCACCGCTCCTTCGAGCAGCTGCAGGGCCCGATCGGTGTCCAGCGTCTTGGGCAAGCGCCGTTCGCCCTTGGGTGGGGCCAGGCCATTGGCCGGGTCATGGCTGCACAGGCCTTCGCGATTGAGGTAGCGGTACAGGCCGCGCACTGCCGAAAGCAGCCGTGCCAGGCTGCGCGACGATTGTCCCTGCTGATGCTGGCGCGCGATCAGGCGCCGTAACTGCTGGATGTCCAATACCTGCCAACTGGCCAGGCCTTCCTTCTCGCAGAACTCGACGACTTTCGTCAGGTCGCGCCGATAGGCATCCAGGGTATGCACCGACACCTGGCGCTCACTGCGCAGGTGCGTGCAGTAGGCGTCCAGCTGTTCACGCACTTCAGCGCACCGAGCGCAAGGCGCCGGTGTAACGCGGCAATACCCGGCTGAGCACTTCGCCGATATGGTTGAGGAACAGCGTGCCCACCGAGCTTTTGTAATGCGCAGGGTCGCGGCTGCCGATGGCCAGCACGCCGTGCAGGCCCTGGTGCAACAACGGCACCAGTGCGGTCGAGCCAACCTGCGAGGCCTGATCGCTGCCGAACAGGAACGCCAGTTCGTGTTCGCGCAATGCGCCACTGAGCGACTTGCCCTCCGACAACAGGCCGCCGATGGCTTGCTGGGCTTCGCCGCTGGTCACGCTGCGACCCACCGGGGCAGGGATGTCGTTGAACAGGATGAGGCTGACGAACGGCACCTGGAAATCTTCGCGCAGGCTGTCCTCGACGCTGATCACCAACTCATCCAGGGACGTGGCATCGAGCATGGCCAGAATCAGTCGTCGAGTCTTCTCGAACAGGCGGTCATTGTCGCGGGCAACTTCCATCAGGTGCGAAAGACGCTGGCGCATCTCGCCGTTGCGCTCGCGCAGCAGGGTCATCTGCCGCTCCACCAGCGATACCGTGTCACCGCGTTGGTGGGGCAGGCGCAGTTGGGTCAGCAGTTCTTCATGCTGCTCGAAGAAGGCCGGGTTGGCAGCGAGAAACTCGGCCACGGCCGAAGCCTCCAGGAGCTCCGCAGGCGCGGGTACTTGAGGCTGATCGGTCATTGGCTGTACTCGCTCATAAACGTACTTGTCCTTCGAAGACTCGCACCGCAGGGCCGGTCATGATCACCGAATGGCCTGGCCCGGCCCATTCGATGGACAGGCGGCCGCCCGGCAGATCGAGCAGCAGCGGGGAGTCCATCCAGCCTTGGCTGATGGCCGCGACTGCAGCGGCGCACGCGCCGGTACCACAGGCCTGGGTTTCACCGGCGCCACGCTCCCAGACACGCAGCTGTGCGCGGGTGCGATCGACGACGTGCAGAAAGCCCACGTTCACCCGTGCCGGAAAGCGCGGATGATGTTCGATCTTCGGCCCCAGCGTGTGCACCGGTGCGTTGTTGATGTCGTCCACGCGCAGCACCGCATGGGGGTTGCCCATGGACAGCGCGGCGATCTCGACGCTCTGGCCATCGACCGACAGCGCATAGTTATGCGCCTGGGCGTCAGCCTGGAACGGGATATCGGCCGGCAGCATGCGCGGCGGGCCCATGTCGACGCTGATCTGGCCATCGTTGCGAACGTCCAGGGTAATGATGCCGCCCTTGGTTTCCACGCGAATGGTCTTCTTGGCCGTCAGGCGCTTGTCCAGCACGAAGCGGGCGAAGCAGCGCGCGCCGTTGCCGCACTGTTCCACTTCCGAGCCGTCGGAATTGAAGATGCGGTAGCGGAAGTCGACGTCCGGATTGCTCGGCGCTTCCACCAGCAGCAGTTGATCGAAGCCGATGCCGGTATGGCGATCGCCCCATTGCTTGGCATGCTTGGGCAGGATGTGGGCATGCTGGCTGACCAGGTCCAGCACCATGAAGTCGTTGCCCAGGCCATGCATCTTGGTAAAACGCAGTAGCATGGGATTACTCCGGCAACAGGCTTTCGCCGGCAAAAAGCTCAGCCACGGTTTCGCGGCGGCGGACTTCGAACGCCTGGTCGCCATCGACCAGCACCTCGGCACAACGACCGCGCGTGTTGTAGTTCGAGCTCATGACGAAACCGTACGCGCCGGCCGAATGTACTGCCAGCAAGTCGCCTTCGGCCAGCACCAGTTCACGGTCCTTGGCCAGGAAGTCACCGGTTTCGCAGATCGGCCCGACGATGTCGTAGGCGCGCGCCTGACCTTCACGCGGCTTGACCGGGGTGACGTTCATCCACGCCTGGTACAGGGCCGGGCGGATCAGGTCGTTCATGGCCGCATCGACGATGGCGAAATCCTTGTGCTCGGTGTGCTTGAGGTATTCGATCTGGGTCAACAGCACCCCGGCATTGGCCACGATGAAACGTCCCGGCTCGAACACCAGCGTCAGCTCGCGGCCGTCCAGGCGCTCGCGCACGGCCTTGATGTAGTCGGCCACCAGCGGCGGCTGTTCTTCGCTGTAGCGCACGCCCAGGCCACCGCCCAGGTCGATATGGCGCAGGTAAATGCCGCAATCGCCCAGGCGATCGACCAGATCGAGCAGACGGTCCAGCGCATCGAGAAACGGCGCCAGGGTGGTCAGCTGCGAGCCGATGTGGCAGTCCACGCCCACTACGTCGAGGTTGGGCAGTTGCGCGGCACGCACATAGACGTCTTCGGCAGCGGCAATGTCGATGCCGAACTTGTTCTCTTTCAGACCGGTGGAAATGTACGGGTGGGTGCCCGCGTCGACATCCGGATTGACCCGCAGCGACACCGGAGCCCGCACGCCCAGTTCGGCGGCCACTTCCTGCAGGCGCTCCAGTTCGTCGGTGGATTCGACGTTGAAGCAGTGCACGCCCACTTCCAGGGCGCGGCGCATGTCGGCGCGGGTCTTGCCGACGCCGGAAAACACCACGCGATCGGCGCGCCCGCCAGCGGCCAGCACGCGCTCCAGTTCGCCGCCCGAAACGATGTCGAAACCGGCGCCCAGACGCGCCAGGACATTGAGCACGGCCAGGTTGGAGTTGGCCTTCACGGCGAAGCAGACCAGCGAGGAGGTGCCCTGCAGGGCATCGGCGTAGGCGTTGTACTGCGCCTCGATGTGGGCGCGCGAGTAGACGTACGTCGGCGTGCCGAAGCGCTGGGCCACGGCAGACAGCGCTACGCCTTCGGCGAACAGTTCACCGTCGCGGCGTTGAAAAGCGTCCATGGTGTTCCCTTAGTAATGCTTGTGCGGTTGCGACGACTTGGCTTGGTCTTCGGGGGATTTGCTGTCATCGGGCAAGTACAGCGGGCCCTTTTGACCGCAGGCGGACACCAGGCAGGCAACGGCGACGAGCGCGGCCAGGGAAGAGATCAGGCGCTTCATGGCGAAATCCTTTGTATAAGCAGTAATTGCGCCCGAGTATACCCAGCGCCCGGCATGGTGGCTATGCAGGTGGGCTGCCGGTAGTGCCATCGATCCAGACGGGTGCATTATGCTTTGCATAAACCGCTGGCTGCTCGTATCTTGCCGCCCGTAGCGCGCACAGACACTTTCCGAGGTTCCTGCAATGAGTTTGACCGAAGCCCGTTTCCACGACCTGGTCGATGCCACCCAGCAGGCGCTGGAGGAGTTGCTCGAAGACCACGCCGACGACATCGAGATTTCCGCCGGCATGATGACCATCAAGTTCGACAACGGCAGCCAGCTGATCATCAGCCGCCAGGAGCCCCTGCGCCAGCTGTGGCTGGCCGCACGCTCCGGTGGCTATCACTTCGACTACGACGAAGAGTCGGGCAAGTGGAGCTGCGAGAAATCCGAGGAGTTGCTGGGCGAAGTGTTGGCCCGGGCCACCAAGGAACAGGCCGGCGTCGAGCTGGACTTCGAAGAGATCTGATGATTGTGAGCCAGCCTGCACGCGCGCCCAAGCCTCTCTACAGCAATGTCAGCCCCTCGGTACAGTCACCCTGCGTGAGCTTGTGCCGACTGGACGAAGAGCGGGTCTGTCAGGGTTGTTTCCGCCACGTCGAGGACATCAGGGCCTGGCGCTCGGCCGATGACGACACTCGGCGCAAAATCATCGTGGCTGCCGAGCAGCGCCGGTTGCAGGCGCTGTCGGCGCCTGCGGACGATCGATAAAGCCTCTGCCGCTCAGGCAGGTTCGGCCACCGTCAGGATGGTCAGCAACGACTGCGCGTGCTCGGCCGCTTCATGGCCCAGGCTGGTCAGGTAGCCGCCGTCAGGCTTGGTGATCAGTTCCTTGTCATGCAGGCGAGTGGCGGCTGCGACGGCCGCGGGCGACGCAGTGTGGTGGATTTTCAGACCTTCCATGGTGTTACCGAGGTTGAACAGGGCAAGGATTTCCAGCTCGGCAACCAGTTCCGGGGTGTAGGACGACATAGGCGCTCCCGACTTTCTTATGGAATGAACGACAGCGCCGAATGGCGCTGTGCGCTGTACCCCTGATGCGGTGGCAGCGGGGTTTTTCCAGTGTAGTCAGCCCTGGGCGAACGCGCCTGTGCGGCGTCAGACTTTTTCCGGTGGCAGCTCGGGCAGGGCGCGCAGGGCGGCTTCGTACCAGGCGGTGTCGAAGGGCCGGTCCTGCTCCAGGATGGCGTCGATCTCGATCGCCAACACATGAGCCATCATGTTGAGGATGTCCTCGCGCTCGTAACCGACCAGCGTCAGCTTGTTGAACGTGGCCTTGGCAGCCGGCGGGTTGTCGCTTTCGATCTGGTTCTCGATGGCCTGGGTGAGGGTGGCCTCGGCGAACGCTTCGTCTTCGTCTATCAGGTTGTCGCTCATGGCATGTTCTCGATGGGGTCAATGTCGGATTCTGTGGGGCGCCCTTCGCGGGCAGAGACCCGCTCCCACAGGATGTATGTTCAACACCTACTGTGGGAGCGGGGCGGGCGGCGAGCCCTCTGCCTGCGAAGAGGCCGGACCTGCCAGGCGCGCTTAGCGAGCCGCCAGCAATTCCCGGCCACGAGCCACGGCTGCACGTACCTGAGCCGGCGCGGTGCCGCCGATGTGATCGCGGGCGTTGACCGAGCCTTCCAGGGTCAATACCTCGAACACATCCGCTTCGATCTGGTCGCTGAACTGGCGCAACTCTTCCAGGCTCATTTCCGCCAGGTCCTTACCGGTGTCCACACCGTGCTTCACCGCATGCCCGACGATCTCGTGGCAATCGCGGAACGGCAGGCCACGGCGCACCAGGTAATCGGCCAGGTCGGTGGCCGTGGAGAAGCCACGCAGCGCGGCTTCGCGCATCATGGCGTGCTTGGGCTTGATTGCCGGGATCATGTCGGCAAAGGCCCGCAGCGAATCGCGCAACGTATCGGCGGCGTCGAACAAGGGTTCCTTGTCTTCCTGATTGTCCTTGTTGTAGGCCAGCGGTTGGCCCTTCATCAGGGTCAGCAGGCCCATCAACGAACCGAACACCCGGCCACTCTTGCCGCGCACCAGTTCCGGTACATCGGGGTTCTTCTTCTGCGGCATGATCGAGCTGCCGGTGCAGAAACGGTCGGGCAGGTCGATGAACTGGAACTGCGCGCTGGTCCACAGCACCAGCTCTTCGGAAAACCGCGACAGGTGCATCATCGCGATGCTGGCCGCAGCGCAGAATTCGATGGCGAAATCACGGTCCGAAACGCCGTCCAGCGAGTTGCCACCGACCGCTTCGAAGCCCAGCAGCTGACAGGTCAGCTCGCGGTCGATGGGGTAGGTGGTGCCGGCCAGCGCGGCGCTGCCCAAGGGCATGCGGTTGGTGCGCTTGCGGCAGTCGACCAGGCGTTCATGGTCGCGGCTGAGCATTTCGAACCAGGCCAGCAGGTGATGCCCGAAGGTCACCGGCTGGGCCGTCTGCAGGTGGGTGAAGCCCGGCATGATGGTGTCGGCTTCGCGCTCGGCCTGCTCCAGCAGGCCTTGCTGCAGGCGGGTAATTTTGCCCAGGATCAGGTCGATTTCGTCACGCAGCCACAGGCGAATGTCGGTGGCAACCTGGTCGTTGCGGCTGCGCCCGGTGTGCAGTTTCTTGCCGGTCACGCCGATGCGATCGGTCAGGCGCGCCTCGATGTTCATGTGCACGTCTTCGAGGTCCACGCGCCAGTCGAACTGGCCGGCCTCGATTTCCTGCTCGATGGTGCGCAGGCCGTCGACGATGGTGTCGCGCTCCGCGTCAGTGAGCACGCCGACCTTGGCCAGCATGGTGGCGTGGGCGATCGAGCCCATGATGTCATGGCGGTAGAGGCGCTGGTCGAAGTCGACCGATGCGGTGAAGCGGGCGACGAAGGCGTCGACGGGTTCACTGAAGCGGCCGCCCCAGGACTGGTTGGTCTTGTCAGTGCTCATGAATAGGCTCGTGCAAGGCGTGAACGGGAAATTGCCGCGATAATAACAAATGCGGCCTGGGTCTGTTGGCGGCATAGTGCAGATGTCTATTGTCTGCATTCACCCCTTCGCGGGCAGCCCTCGCTCCCACAAGTGATCACGTTGACCTGTGGGAGCGGGGCGGGCGGCGAGCCCTCTGCCCGCGAAGAGGCCCGCAACACACCACAGCAGCCAGGAACCGTACATGTTCAGCAAGCCGTCGAACCCTCCCGAGCCGGACTTTTTCCTGCCCGAGCTCTGCCTGCCCCAGGCCCTGCTGATGCTGATCGTACTGGCGCAGTTGCTGGTGTTCGTGCTGGTGCTGGCCGAGCCCATGAATCCGGGCTTCAATTGGGTGCGCCTGGCACTGACGTCGTTGTTCGTGCAGTGGATCGTCCTGCTCTCTGCGGGCCTGCTCTGTACCCTGCGCCCCTGGCTGGCGCGGCTGCGCCCGGGCATGGCAGGTGGCCTGTGCTGCGCGTTGGTGGTGGGTCTGACCCTGACGGGCACGGCGGTGATCGACTACTTTCAATTGGGCGGGCTCGACACGCCGACCGTAGAGGTCAACCGCTACCTGCGTCATGCCCTGATCGGGCTGATCATGTCGGCACTGCTGCTGCGTTACTTCTACTTGCAGAGCCAGTGGCGACGCCAGCAACAGGCTGAACTGCAGTCGCGCATCCAGGCCTTGCAGGCGCGCATTCGTCCGCACTTCCTGTTCAACAGCCTGAACAGCATCGCCAGCCTGGTGGTCAGCGATCCGGTGAAGGCCGAGCAGGCGGTGCTCAACCTGTCCGACCTGTTCCGCGCCAGTCTCGCCCAGCCCAACAGCCTGGTCATGTGGCGGGACGAAGTGGAATTGGCCAAACGTTATTTATCGATTGAGCAATATCGTCTTGGCGAGCGTCTACAGTTGCACTGGAGGATCGAAACAATCCCGGATGATCTGCCGATCCCTCAACTAACCTTGCAACCATTGTTGGAAAATGCGCTGGTGCATGGCATCGCCCCATTGATCGCGGGCGGGGTGGTCAGCGTGGAGGCCGACTATAAAGGGGGAGAGTTCATATTGACCATCAGCAATCCCTACCAGGAGGCCGCCGCAGGGCACGCGTCAGGCGGAACCCAGCAGGCACTGGCAAACATTGGCGCTCGACTTGCGGCACTTTTCGGTCCGCGCGCAAGTCTTAGCGTGAATCGCCGTGACGGTCGTCACTTCACTTGTCTACGTTATCCATGTGCGAGACTCACGCAGGAATCCAGCGCTATATGAATGTCCTGATCGTTGATGACGAACCCCTTGCCCGCGAGCGCCTGAGCCGATTGGTTGGCGAGCTCGAGGGTTATCATGTGCTCGAACCCGGTGCCAGCAACGGCGAAGAAGCCTTGAGCATGATCGAGGCACACAAGCCGGACGTGGTCTTGCTCGACATTCGCATGCCTGGCCTGGACGGGCTGCAAGTTGCCGCCAAGCTGTGCGAGCGCGACACGCCTCCAGCGGTGGTGTTCTGCACCGCCCATGACGAGTTCGCCCTGGACGCATTCCAGGTCAGCGCTGTGGGTTATCTGGTCAAGCCGGTGCGCTCCGAACATCTGCTCGAAGCACTGAAAAAGGCTGAAAAGCCCAACCGTGTGCAGTTGGCTGCACTGACTCGTCCTGCTGCCGAGGCCGGTACCGGTCCGCGCAGCCACATCAGTGCGCGAACCCGTAAAGGCATCGAGCTGATTCCGCTGGATCAGGTGATCTACTTCATCGCCGACCACAAGTACGTGACCCTGCGCCACGAGGGCGGCGAAGTGCTGCTCGATGAGCCGCTCAAGGCGTTGGAAGACGAATTCGGCGATCGTTTCGTGCGCATTCACCGCAATGCTTTGGTGGCCCGCGAGCGCATCGAGCGCCTGCAACGCACACCGTTGGGCCACTTTCAGCTCTACCTGAAAGGTCTCAACGGTGACGCGCTGATCGTCAGCCGACGCCATGTCGCCGGCGTGCGCAAGATGATGCAGCACCTCTAGGGCTCCAGTGGCCGGCCCAGTCTGGCTGACTGGGCGCGGCCTGCCGCACAGCTGGTATCATCGTCCGCTAATCTTCATACGGATCGATTCATGCCCATTCGCGAAATCCGCATCGCCACCCGTAAAAGTGCCCTTGCCCTGTGGCAGGCCGAGTACGTCAAGGCTCGACTGGAGCAGGCCCATCCCGGTCTTCAGGTCAACCTGGTCCCGATGGTCAGTCGCGGCGACAAGCTGCTCGATTCGCCCTTGTCGAAGATCGGCGGCAAGGGGCTGTTCGTCAAAGAGCTGGAAACCGCCTTGCTCGAAGGCACGGCAGACATCGCCGTGCATTCGATGAAAGACGTACCGATGGACTTTCCCGAAGGGCTGGGTCTGTATTGCATCTGCGAACGCGAAGACCCTCGCGATGCCTTCGTTTCCAACGCCTGGGACAGCCTGGAAGCGTTGCCGCCCGGCAGTATCGTCGGCACGTCCAGCCTGCGTCGTCAGACCCAACTGCTGGCGCGCCGCCCGGACTTGCAGATCCGCTTCCTGCGGGGCAACGTCAACACCCGGTTGGCCAAACTCGACGCCGGTGAATACGATGCGATCATCCTTGCCGCAGCCGGCTTGATCCGTCTGGGCTTCGAAGACCGCATCACCACCAGCATCAGCGTCGAGGACAGTCTGCCTGCGGGCGGTCAGGGCGCGGTCGGTATCGAGTGCAGGACGGGCGACAGCGAGATCCACGCTCTGCTGGGGCCGTTGCATCATCGCGATACCGAATTCCGCGTCAGCGCCGAACGGGCGCTGAACAAGCACCTCAACGGTGGCTGCCAGGTGCCAATCGCCTGTTATGCGGTGCTCGAAGGCGAACAGATCTGGCTTCGCGGCCTGGTGGGTGATCCGGCCGGGCAGCGCTTGCTGCATGCCCAGGCACGGGCACCACTGGCCGATGCGCAACAGCTGGGCGTACAGGTCGCCGAAGCGTTGCTGGAGCAGGGCGCCGACGACATCCTGCGTGCGGTGTACGGCGAGGCAGGTCATCCTTGAGCCCGTGGCGAGTGTTGTTGACACGGCCCACCGACGAGTGCGCGCAGCAAACTCAGGCGCTGCGCGAGGAGGGTGTGTTCGCAGCAAGCTTGCCGCTGCTGGCAATCGAGCCTCTGCCATCGAGCGATAGCCAGCGGCAAATTCTGGCCAGCCTCGATCAATACGATGCAGTGATCGTCGTCAGCAAGCCCGCCGCCCGCCTGGCGCTGGAACGAGCGCCCACCAGCCTCGGCCAGACTGTCTGGTTCAGCGTCGGCGCCGGCACGGCGGCCATTCTCGAGGAGCGCGGGCTGCACGTGACGTATCCTGAAACAGGAGACGATAGCGAGGCCCTGCTGAATCTGGCCCAATTGCGCACCGCTTTGAGCGGTCCCCATCCACGGGTGCTGATCATTCGTGGCGAGGGCGGACGCGAGGCGCTGGCCGAACACTTGCGCGACCAAGGCGCAGCGGTGGAGTATCTGCAACTGTATCGACGCAGCATTCCGGTCTACCCGCCGGGTACGCTCGCGACCCGTATCGCATCGGAACGCTTGAACGCCGTGGTGGTCAGCAGTGGGCAGGGTTTTCAACACTTGCACCAGTTGGCAGGTGAGCAGTGGTCGGCGATCCGCGCCCTTCCACTGTTTGTGCCCAGCCCGCGAGTGGCGGCGCTGGCACGTGACGCTGGCGCTTCGAATGTTGTGGATTGCCGAGGTGCCAGCACTTCGGCGTTGCTGGCGGCGCTGCACACGCAGACCGCACCCAGATCGTAAGGCGCGACCGCCAACCAGGCGGGCGCGCCCCTATGCAAAGGATGGACACGTGAGCGAAACAGCCTTGCCCAAAGACGAGACGCAGAGCGCCCCGAAGGCGCCTTTCGAACAGCCAGCCGCCGTGCCGCCTCAGCGCTCGGCCAATGGCAATGGCTTGGCGATCATCGCGCTGCTGCTGGCCGCCGCTGGCCTCGCTGCCGCAGGGTGGGGCGTGTGGCAGGTGCGCACGCTCACGGCCGGTCATCAGCAGCAGTCGCGAGTGATCGAAGGGCTCGCCACGCAGACGCTGACCCTGGAGCACAACGAACGGCAACTCAGCGCCGACCTGGCGCAGTTGCCCGATGCCAACGAACTGGAAGATCGCCGCCGTCTGGTCGCGCAGTTGCAGGGCGATCAGCAGCGTCTGAGCCAGCGCCTGGAAACCGTGCTGGGTGCCAGCCGCAAGGACTGGCGCCTGGCCGAGGCCGAGCATCTGCTGCGCCTGGCCAGCCTGCGTCTGTCCGCGCTGCAGGATGTCACCAGCGCGAAGGCACTGGTGCAGGGCGCCGACGAAATCCTGCGCGAGCAGGACGACCCGCAAGCCTTCGCCGCCCGCGAACAGTTGACCCGCAGCCTGGCCTCGCTGCAAGGCACAACCCAGCCCGACCGCACCGGCTTGTTCCTGCAGTTGAGTGCCCTGCGCGAGCAGGCAACGCAGTTGACGGCCCTGGCCCCGGAATTCCAGGCCGCCGCCGACGCCGCGCAAGGCACTTCGCCTGAAGGCGAGACCCGCTGGCGTCAGTGGTGGAACAAGATTTCCGGGTTCTTCCGCGTCGACTTCAACCCCGATGACAGCATCCGTCCGTTGCTGGCCGGGCAAAGCCTGAACCAGGTTCGCCTGGCTCTGAGCCTTGCACTGGAACAGGCGCAATGGGCCGCGCTCAACGGTCAGGGCAAGGTCTATACGCAAGCACTGGATGACGCACGCAGCATTCTCATCGCAGGGTTCAACCGCGAAAACGGCCACACCCAAGCTATGATCGAACAGCTGACCGCACTCAAGAGCCAGCCGGTGTCGGTCACCACACCTGATCTGGATGCCAGCCTCAATGCCATCCAGGCCTACCTGCAACGCCGCCATACGCCAGTCGAAGGCCTGCAGAAATCAACCGAAGCCACGCCAGGCGCTACGGAGAGCCAGCCATGAAACGGTTCTACGTGATCCTGTTTCTGGTGATCGCGGCCATGGTCGGGCTCGGCTTGGCCGTGGCCAAGCACCCGGGCTATGTGCTGATCGACTACCCCCACGTGATGCGCTACGAATCCGGCCTGTGGACCACGTTACTGGCCTTGGTGGTGCTGGTGATGCTGGTATTCATCATCTATCTGCTGATCAGCGTGGTGGTTACCTCCGGCCGCGTGGTCAATCCGTGGTCGGGCCGCAACCGCAGTCGCCGCGTGCAGGCTGCCATCGAAAAGGGCCAGTTGGACCTGGCTGAAGGACGCTGGGCCAGCGCTCAGAAACACCTGCAGCACGCCGCCGAACACGAACGTCAGCCCCTGCTGTATTACCTGGGCGCAGCCCGCGCAGCCAACGAGCTGGGCCGCTACGAAGACAGCGACAGCCTGCTTGAAAAGGCCCTGGCACGTCAGCCACAAGCCGAATTGGCGATTGCCTTGAGCCATGCCCAGTTGCAGAGCGATCGCGGCGACAGCGACGGCTCCCTGCAAACCCTGCAGGCCATGCACGAGCGTCATCCGCGCAACGTGCAGGTGTTGCGTCAACTGCAACGCGTGCATCAGCAGCGTGGAGACTGGGCAGCCGTCGTCAAGCTGCTGCCACAGTTGCGCAAGGACAAGGCGTTGCCAGCGGCCGAACTGGCCGAACTGGAGCGACGTGCCTGGGGCGAGAATCTCAGCGTGGCCGCGCATGTGTCGGCACCGGATCAGGGTCAGGGCGAAGCGGGGCTGGCTGCACTCGAGCGCGCATGGCAGGCACTGAGTTCGGCACAGCGTCAGGAGCCTGCCTTGGTCCTCGCCTATGCAGAGCAGCTGCGGCAGGTAGGCGCGCAGACCCAGGCCGAAGAAGTACTGCGTACGGCGCAGAAGCGTCAGTACGACACGCATTTGGCTCGCCTTTACGGCCTGGTCATCGGCAACGATCCGGCGCGTCAGTTGCAGACCGCCGAAGGTTGGCTCAAGCAGCACACCGATGACGCCGGGCTGTTGCTGACACTCGGCCGCCTGTGTCTGCAGAACCGCCTGTGGGGCAAGGCACGCGATTACCTGGAAAGCAGCCTGCGTCTGCAGCGCAGTCCGGAAACCTGTGCTGAGCTGGCCCGCCTGCTGGCTCAGCTCGGCGATACCGAGCGTAGCAACCTGCTGTTCCAGGAAGGTCTCGGGCTGCTCGACGAGCGCCTGTTGGCCGCGCCGCTGCCGACCACGGTTCGCCCGCTCTGAAGCCCGTTTCGGCCTGAGTGCTCAGGCTGCTGCGCTCCTGTTCCACCACTTGATCGTGGAACAGGGGCGAGGCTCGCAAATCCGGTATTCGTTCCGGTATTGCCACGATTAAACACTTGTATGAACTTTATCCGATGCGTACCTTGATGCCACTGGCGCACGGGCATAATCTCCCCCTGCACGTACATCGACATTCGCTGTCACAGACCGCGAATCGGTCCGAGCCCTGCTTCCTGTGATACAGGAGTGCAACGCCGGGCATGACCCACAAGGGAAGCACTCATCATGTTGGAAAGCTGCAAGAATGCCCAGGAACGCTGGGGCGGAGTTCACCTGCTGATCGATCGCTGGCTGCAGGAACGCAACGAGCTGATCAAGGCTTTCGATGCATTGGGCGACACACCCCAAGCGCTGGTCGAGGATCGTAAGAGGCTTCAGGATTTCTGCGGTTTGCTGGTCGACTACACCTCGGCAGGCCATTTCGAGATCTACGAGCAACTGACCGACGAAGCCAAAGCATTCAACGACACGCGCGGTCTGGAGCTGGCTGACACGATCTGGCCACGCATCGACGAGATTACTCAGAAAGCCCTCGACTTCAACGACTACTGCGACAAGGGCGACTGCTCCGATGCCGCCGTTATCCTGGAAAAGCTAAAGGAGCTGGGCGGCTTGCTGCACGAACGCTTCGAGCTCGAGGATTGCCTGATCGAAGTGCTGCACAACGCCCACAAGGAGGAATCCGTCGCTCAGGCGTGATTCGTCCCGGGTACGGCCCTATGGGGCCGTGGCCAATAGCTGGATATCAAAGGTGAGTGGCGTATAGGGGGGAATCAGATCTCCTGCGCCTTCCGCACCATAGGCGTGGGCCGAGGCAATCACCACGCGCCATTTCGCACCTGTAGGCATCTGTTGCAGCGCCGTACGCCAGCCTTCGATGACGCTGTTCAAGCGAAACCACTGCGGCTGGTTGCTTTGGTCGAATACGCTGCCGTCAGGCAACCTTCCCACATATTGAACCTGCACGCGCCCATCGGCCGTGGCAGGGCTGCCTGCCCCAGGTTCGAGTACGGTTACCAATACCCCATCCGAGATCTCCCGCACACCGGCCTTGGCTCGCTCGCCGGCCATGAAGCGACGCTCGGCCGCCTGCGCCTTTTCCGTATCCGCGCCCGGGCCCGTGTCAGTCTTGTCCGCCTGCGACTGGTATTGAGCCAGCAGTTGGCCCATGCGCTCATCGCTCAAGGCCAGCGGCTCTTGCCGGTAGGCTTGCTGCAAGCCCTTGATCAAGGCGTCCAGTTGAAGGCCGGGGGCGTCCTGACGCAGGCGTTCGCCCAAGCTGGCACCCACACTGTAGGCCAGATCGTGGCCATTATCCGGTGTACCCTGCGCAGCCTGCGCGTGCGACCACACCAGCGACAACGGCACCAGGGACAACGACAGCAGCAGGCGAGACAGCATTGGGTTCTCCAGAACAAGACAGACCGAGCATCGAGCGATTATGCCACCGAGTGCGCAACGGGGGCTGACAGGCAGGGTCAACATGTTCTGGCGGCTCTACGGTCTCAGGTCTAGTATGAGCCTCAACCCATCGGCCCGGAGGTAACCCATGTCGGCTAACAAGAAGCCTGTAAACACCCCGCTGCATTTGCTGCAACAGCTGTCCGGCAGTTTGCTCGAGCACCTTGAAAGTGCGTGTTCCCAAGCCTTGGCCGATGCTGAAAAACTGCTCGCCAAGCTAGAGAAGCAACGCGGCAAGGCTCAGGAAAAACTGCACAAGTCGCGCACCAAAGTGCAGGACGCCGCGGCCGCCGGCAAGAAAAAGAAACAGGCCAAGGCGCATGATTCGGTAAGCGAACTCGAGGAGCTGCTCGACGATCTCAAGGAACGCCAGGCCGAAACCCGCGCCTACATCGTCGAGCTCAAGCGCGATGCCCAGGAGAGCCTGAAGCTGGCAGCCGGCGTGGGCCGTGTCCGCGAAGCGGCCAGCAAGGCCATCGAAACCCGTTCTACCAAGCCCAAGGTGACCACGGCATCGGTCGCCCAGCCTGCCAGCTCGGCCGCCAAGCCTGCGGCTCGTACCCCAGCCAAAACCAGTCCGACAGCTTCGACCGCGCGTGCCGCAGCCAAGCCGGCAGCGAGCAAGACCACCCGAGCCGCTGCCGCCGCCACTGCAGGCAAACCGGCTGTTTCGCGCAGCACCACGCGCAAGGTCCTCGCCGCGCCAGGCGCAGCGGTCAAGCCCGAGGCGAAGGCACCTGCCAAGCCTGCCGCCCGGCCTGCAAGGAAGCCTGCCGCCGCCAAGTCGCTGGCGGCAGCCGTTCATACGAGCGCGACCGAGTCGGATACCCAAGCCGTGGCCGGTCAGCCAGACAAAGGTGGCGCGTCGTCCAGCGAGGCCTGAGTGTCGCGGGCTGCCACGCTCAGTGTCCGCAATGCATCGCTGACGCCTGCAGCCGGCGCCGGTAGCAGGGCGGGCAGCCAAGTCATGTTGGACTGTTCCGCGGCAAGGAGCCACGGAGCGGCTTGGCGGTGCAGGCGCTGCAGCAACTGGCGCTCGGCATTGAGTTCCAGCGCCTTGATCGATTCACGCAGCGGCATCAGCTCAGGATCATGCATGGCCTTTGCGCGCCACTGCTGGCGAAGCTCGCGCAGTGGTCGCACGACCTCATCGTGCCAGGGCGTGGCGATCGCCTGCAGCAGCATGATGCGTTCATGCGAACAGGCCACGCCTCTGGCACCCAGCCAGGCGCCGCACAGCAGCAGGCACACATTGGCGCCTTCTGCCTGCAACTGCAGGCAGGCGGCCTCGATGCCCGGTCGGGCATAGAGCTTCAAGGCAAACTCCCACAATTCATCGTGCATCGTGCTACTCGCGCCAGTGGGCAAGGAAGCTGGTAGACTTCGCCGCCATTATGATTCGACTTCAGAACCTCACTTTACAGCGTGGCCCGCAGCGTCTGCTAGAAGATGCCGAGCTGACGCTGCACGCCGGTCAGAAAGCCGGTCTCATCGGTGCCAACGGTGCCGGCAAATCCAGCCTGTTCGCCCTGTTGCGCGGCGAGCTTGCGCCCGACTCGGGCGATTGCTACCTGCCCGCCGACTGGCGCATCGCCCATATGCGCCAGGAAGTCGATACCCTCGAACGCATTGCGGTCGACTATGTGCTGGACGGCGATGTACGTCTGCGCGAAGTGCAGCATGCCCTGGCCGACGCCGAAGCCCGGCAGGATGGCGCCGCCCAGGCCCGTCTGCATGCCGAACTCGACAGCGCCGATGGCTATACCGCCGACGCCCGCGCCCGTAAGTTGCTGGCCGGGCTGGGCTTCAGCAACGAGCAGATGGACCGTCAGGTCGGTGACTTTTCCGGTGGCTGGCGGATGCGTCTGAGCCTGGCGCAGGCCTTGATGTGCCCCTCCGACCTGCTGCTGCTCGATGAGCCGACCAACCACCTGGACCTCGATGCCATCCTGTGGCTCGAAGACTGGCTGAAAGGCTATCCCGGTACCTTGCTGTTGATCTCCCACGACCGCGACTTCCTCGACGAAGTGGTCGATCATGTGGCGCACGTCGAACAACACAAGCTGACCCTGTATCGCGGGGGCTACAGCGCCTTCGAACGTGCCCGCGCGGAGCGCCTGGCGCAGCAGCAGCAAGCGTACGAGAAGCAGCAGGCGCAGCGGGCGCACATGGAGAAGTACATCGCCCGTTTCAAGGCCCAGGCCACCAAGGCGCGCCAGGCTCAGAGCCGGATCAAGGCCCTGGAGCGCATGGAGGAGCTGTCGGCGGCGCACGTCGACTCGCCCTTCGATTTCGTCTTCCGCGAGTCGGTGAAGATTTCCAGCCCGTTGCTCGACCTCTCCGAAGGTCGCCTCGGCTATGGCGACAAGGCTGTGCTGGAGAAGGTCAAGCTGCAGTTGGCGCCCGGTGCGCGCATTGGTTTGCTGGGCCCCAACGGCGCCGGCAAGTCGACCCTGATCAAGAACCTCGCCGGTGAGCTGACGCCCATCGGCGGGCGCCTGGTGCGTGGCGAGAATCTGGTGGTGGGCTATTTCGCCCAGCACCAACTGGACTCTCTGGACAGCAAGGCCAGCCCGCTGCTGCATCTGCAACGCCTGGCGCCTACCGAGCGGGAGCAGGTGCTGCGCGATTTCCTCGGTGGTTTCGATTTCCGCGGTGCGCGCATCGACGAGCCAGTGCTGAATTTCTCCGGCGGTGAAAAAGCGCGCCTGGCGCTGGCCTTGATCGCCTGGGAGCGGCCCAACCTGTTGCTGCTCGACGAACCGACCAACCACCTGGACCTGGAGATGCGCCTGGCCCTGACCATGGCCCTGCAGGAATTCAGTGGCGCGGTGCTGGTGGTGTCCCACGATAGGCATCTGCTCAAGAGCACCACGGACGACTTCCTGCTGGTGGCCGACGGCAAGGTCGAGACGTTTGATGGCGATCTGGACGACTACGCGCGCTGGCTGGTGGATTATCGTCAACGCCATGCCCCGGTCAGCAACACCCCGGTCAATCCCGACAAGACCGACAAGAAAGCCCAGCGCCAGGCTGCCGCTGCCTTGCGTCAGCAGTTGGCCCCGCACAAGCGCCAGGCCGACAAGCTGGAGCGCGATCTGGGTGAGGTGCACGAGAAGCTGGCGAAGATAGAAGCGGCCTTGTCCGACAGCGCGCTCTACGAGGCCGCGCGCAAGGATGAATTGCGCGATCAGCTTGCCCAGCAGGCCAAGCTCAAGGTTCGCGAAGGCGAGCTGGAGGAGCAGTGGATGGAAGCGCTGGAGCTGCTCGAAGACATGCAGGCACAACTGGAGGCATTGGGCTGACGCTGCGGCTCGATGCCGGGCCGCCGTCACAGGCCCATAGCCAAATTCGCTGCGCCGCTTTACCTTAGGCTGTCCTTATTCAAGCGTCGAGGTCCGTATGTTGCTGGAAACCTGGTTGGCCTTTTTTGCTGCGTGCTGGATCATCAGCCTTTCACCGGGTGCCGGGGCCATTGCGTCAATGTCCAGCGGCCTGCAGCACGGTTTCCTGCGCGGTTACTGGAATGCGATTGGCCTGCAGTTGGGGCTGCTCCTGCAGATCGTGATCATCGCCGCGGGCGTCGGGGCCGTGCTGGCAGCGTCCGCCACGGCGTTCCAGGCCATCAAGTGGTTTGGTGTGCTGTATCTGCTCTATCTGGCCGTCAAGCAGTGGCGTGCGCTGCCCGCCGACATCAGTGAAGAAACCCAGCAAAAGCCGACAGGCAAAGCGTCCAGTCTGGTTCTTCGAGGCTTTCTGGTGAACGTCGGCAACCCCAAGGCACTGGTGTTCATGCTTGCGGTACTACCACAGTTCATCAATCCGCACGCGCCGTTGCTGGCCCAATACCTGACCATTGCAGCGACCATGATAACCGTGGACCTGATCGTCATGGCCGGCTATACGGGGCTTGCGGCCAAGGTCTTGCGCCTGCTGCGCACGCCGCGTCAGCAGCGGCGCATGAACCGTACCTTTGCCGGCTTGTTCGTGGCGGCGGCCACATTGCTCGCGACGCTGCGCCGGGTGCCGGCTTGAGGGTGGCTGTCAGGCCTGAGTGAGTTCGATCACCCGATCTACCAGCTTGTTGATCCCGGCAGCGGCCTCACTGATGGTCTTGGCGCTCATGTAGGCAGGCGTGCTGACCAGCTTGCGCGCGGTGTCCTCGACGATCTCGGTCACTTCGCATTCCAGGTGAGTGCCGCCCATCTTCTCGATGGCCTGCGCGGTATCGGCATCGGTGCCGATGGTGCAGGTCACGCCGGGTCCGTAGATCTTGGCGGCCAGTGCCGGCGAGATGCAGATCAGGCCAACCGGCTTGCGTGCTTCTGCGAAGGCTTCAGCCAGTGCCTGCACCTGCAGGTTCACCGAACAGGCGGCGCCGTCGCTGGCGAAGGAAGACAGGTTCTTGGCCGCGCCGAAACCGCCGGGGACGATCAGTGCATCGAAGTCGTCGGCGTTGGCCAGGGCGATGTCCTTCACCTCGCCACGGGCGATCCGCGCCGATTCCACCAGCACGTTGCGTGATTCGGGCATTTCCTCGCCACTGAGGTGGTTGATCACGTGCTTCTGGGCAACGTCGGGAGCGAAGCACTGCACTTCGCAGCCACGTTGGTCCAAACGCAGCAGAGTGATCACGCTTTCCTGGATTTCGCTGCCGTCATAGACGCCACAGCCGGAAAGGATCACCGCGATTTTCTTGGTCATGTCGAACTCCGATTCTGTCCGCTGTTTCAGTAGCATGGATCCCGATCGGCGTCGCGTGTTCAGTTCGAGTCGGCGATCAGGGCTGTTCGTCGCTGGGCGCAGGCGTGACCGCAGGGGGTTGCAGGCGAGCCTGGCGGGCGATGCGGGCCGCTTTGATGCGGCGGCGTATCCACAGCAAGGCGCCGATCAGTACCAGCGCACCCAGCACCCACAGCTCGTATTTCTTCACGTTGCCCAGCATGTGTTCCAGGAACGAGCCGAAATGATAGGCCGCCAATCCCAGTGCGGTGGCCCACACCGCCGCGCCAATGCCATTGAGCAGCAAATAGCGTCGCGGGGGATAGCCCGACAGGCCGATGGCCACCGGCATGACGGTGCGCAGGCCATAGACGAAGCGGAAGCTCAGGACCCAGATGTCCGGATGCCGGCGGATATGCTCCAGCGCGCGGTCGCCCAGCAACTGCCAGCGAGGTTTGCGCGCCAACAGCTTGCGGCCATGCTTGCGGCCCATGAAATACCAGAGCTGGTCGCCTGCGTAGCTGCCGAAAAAGGCCACCACCACAACCATGTTGATGTCCATGTAGCCACGGAACGCCAGAAACCCGGCCAGGACCAGAATAGTCTCGCCTTCGAAGAACGTGCCGAGGAACAGGGCGAAGTAGCCAAAATCGTTCAGGAATTGTTGGAGCATTTTATCGATGCTGGCGAAGTGAATGCGCAGCCTAACCCTTCAGGGACATACATGAAAGTGTCCAAATGTGTCTTGTCGTGAACAATGCTTGTCAACCTGAGATCGTAGACAGCATGTGTATGCGGCCAGGCATGTCATGCGAACGTCATAATCGATGCTTATAACTGTCGCGCCCCCCTTCCAAGCGTGCAGGCGCCAATGGCATCCTGACGCATTACGCGATCCGTGCCGCTCAATTGCAGAGGGCAGTTACGCCCCCGGGAACGCCAGATGAACAACGAAGCCCAGACGCAAGTCGCTCTCACTCAAGACCAGCCGGTGGTCGAAACCCCGGTAGAAGCGCCGTTGGTCATAGAAGCCATCGTCGAACCCGCGCACCCGAGCGAGGCCCTCGCGCCGGCGCCGCACATCGTCGTGCCGGGTCTGGACGACAGCAGCCTGTACATCCATCGCGAGCTGTCGCAATTGCAGTTCAACATCCGCGTGCTGGAGCAGGCACTGGATGAATCCTATCCGCTGCTCGAGCGGCTCAAGTTTCTGCTGATCTTCTCCAGCAACCTCGACGAGTTCTTCGAGATCCGCGTGGCGGGTCTGAAGAAGCAGATCACCTTCGCCCGTGAACAGGCCGGGGCCGATGGTCTCCAGCCTCATCAGGCGCTGGCGCGAATCAGCGAGCTGGTGCATGGGCACGTCGATCGCCAGTACGCGATCCTCAACGACATCCTGTTGCCGGAGCTGGAGAAGCACCAGGTTCGCTTCATTCGCCGCCGGCACTGGACGACCAAGCTCAAGACTTGGGTGCGTCGTTATTTCCGCGATGAAATCGCCCCGATCATCACGCCGATCGGGCTGGATCCCACACACCCGTTCCCGCTGCTGGTGAACAAGAGCCTGAACTTCATCGTCGAGCTCGAAGGCATCGACGCCTTCGGCCGTGACTCGGGCCTGGCGATCATACCGGCGCCGCGCTTGTTGCCACGGGTGATCAAGGTGCCCGAGGACGTCGGTGGGCCAGGCGACAATTTCGTCTTCCTGTCCTCGATGATCCATGCCCACGCCGATGACCTGTTCCAGGGCATGAAGGTAAAGGGCTGCTACCAGTTCCGCCTGACCCGCAACGCCGACCTGTCGGTCGACACCGAAGACGTCGAAGACCTGGCGCGTGCCCTGCGCGGTGAGTTGTTCTCGCGGCGCTACGGTGATGCGGTGCGCCTGGAAGTGGCCGACACCTGCCCCAAGCATCTGTCCGACTACCTGCTCAAGCAGTTCAATTTGTCCGAGACCGAGCTCTATCAAGTCAACGGGCCGGTCAACCTGACGCGTCTGTTCAGCATCACCGGCCTGGACAGCCACCCAGAACTGCAATACCTGCCGTTCACGCCACAAATTCCGAAACTGCTGCAGAACAGCGAGAACATCTTCAGCGTGGTCAGCAAGCAGGACATCCTTCTGCTGCATCCGTTCGAGTCGTTCACGCCAGTGGTCGATCTGCTGCGCCAGGCCGCCAAGGATCCCCATGTACTGGCCGTGCGGCAGACGCTGTACCGCAGCGGTGCCAACTCCGAGATCGTCGATGCGCTGGTGGATGCCGCGCGCAACGGCAAGGAGGTGACCGCGGTCGTCGAGTTGCGCGCGCGCTTCGATGAAGAATCCAACCTGCAGCTGGCCAGCCGCCTGCAGGCCGCCGGCGCGGTGGTCATCTATGGCGTGGTGGGGTTCAAGACCCACGCCAAGATGATGCTCATTCTGCGGCGCGAGGGGGGTGAGATCGTGCGTTATGCGCATCTGGGTACCGGCAACTACCACGCCGGCAACGCCAAGCTGTACACCGACTACAGCCTCCTGACCTCGGACGATGCACTGTGCGAAGACGTCGGCAAACTGTTCAGCCAGTTGATCGGCATGGGCAAGACGCTGCGCATGAAAAAGCTGCTGCATGCACCCTTCACGCTGAAGAAGGGCATGCTCGACATGATCGCGCGCGAAACTCAGTACGCGCTCGATGGCAAGCCGGCGCACATCATCGCCAAGTTCAACTCGCTGACCGATCCAAAGATCATCCGCGCGCTGTACAAGGCCAGCCAGTCCGGTGTGCGTATCGATCTGGTGGTGCGTGGCATGTGCTGCCTGCGGCCGGGTATTCCCGGGGTGTCGCACAATATCCATGTGCGCTCGATCATCGGGCGCTTCCTGGAGCACACGCGGGTGTTCTACTTCCTCAACGGTGGCGAGGAGCAGATGTTCCTGTCCAGCGCCGACTGGATGGAGCGCAACCTCGACAAGCGTGTGGAGACTTGTTTCCCGGTCGAAGGCAAGAAGCTGATCATGCGGGTCAAGAAGGAGCTGGAGAGCTACCTGACCGACAACACCCATTCCTGGATCCTGCAGGCGGACGGGCGCTACGTGCGCAACACGCCGACCGGCAACCAGAACGCCCGCAGTGCACAGGACACCCTGCTGGAGCGGCTGAGCAACCCGATCCTGCCGGTGCGCTAGCAGACATCACGATCGGCGGCGCCCCCTTCGCGGGCAGAGACCCGCTCCCACAGGGATCGCATTCCAATGTGGGAGCGGGTCTCTGCCCGCGAAAGGTCCTGTGCGGTCTTCAGCGAACGGTCAGGGTAAAGCCCACCTCCTACAGGGATCGCATTCCAATGTGGGAGCGGGTCTCTGCCCGCGAAAGGGCCTGCGCGGTCTTCAGCGAACGGTCAGGGTAAAACCCACCTCCCACAGGGATCGCATTCCAATGTGGGAGCGGGTCTCTGCGCGCGAAAGGTCCTGTGCGGTCTTCAGCGAACGGTCAGGGTAAAGCCCACCTCCTACAGGGATCGCATTCCAATGTGGGAGCGGGTCTCTGCCCGCGAAAGGGCCTGCGCGGTCTTCAGCGAACGGTCAGGGTAAAACCCACCTCCCACAGGGATCGCATTCCAATGTGGGAGCGGGTCTCTGCGCGCGAAAGGGCCTGCGCGGTCTTCAGCGGACGTTCAGGGTAAAGCCCACCTCCCACAGGGATCGCATTCCACTGTGGGAGCGGGTCTCCGCCCGCGAAAGGGCCTGCGCGGTCTTCAGCGAACGGTCAGGGTAAAGCCCACCTCCCACAGGGATCGCATTCCACTGTGGGAGCGGGTCTCTGCCCGCGAAGGGGCCTGCGCGGTCTTCAGCGAACGGTCAGGGTAAAGCCCACCTCCCACAGGGATCGCATTCCAATGTGGGAGCGGGTCTCTGCCCGCGAAAGGGCCTGCGCGGTCTTCAGCGAACGGTCAGGGTAAAGTCCACCTCCCTCAGGGATCGCATTCCAATGTGGGAGCGGGTCTCCGCCCGCGAAAGGGCCTGCGCGGTCTTCAGCGAACGGTCAGGGTAAAGCCCACCTCCCACAGGGATCGCATTCCAATGTGGGAGCGGGTCTCTGCCCGCGAAGGGGCCTGCGCGGTCTTCAGCGAACGGTCAGGGTAAAGCCCACCTCCCACAGGGATCACATTCCAATGTGGGAGCGGGTCTCTGCCCGCGAAGGCGCCTGCTCAATCTTCAGCGAACGGTCAGGGTAAAGCCCACCTCCCACAGGGATCGCATTCCAATGTGGGAGCGGGTCTCTGCCCGCGAAGGCGCCTGCTCAATCTTCAGCGAACGGTCAGGGTAAAGCCCACCTCCCACAGGGATCGCACTCCAATGTGGGAGCGGGTCTCTGCCCGCGAAAGGGCCTGCGCGGTCTTCAGCGAACGGTCAGGGTAAAGCCCACCTCCCACAGGGATCGCACTCCAATGTGGGAGCGGGTCTCCGCCCGCGAAAGGGCCTGTGCGGTCTTCAGCGAGCGGTCAGGGTAAAGCCCACCTCCCACAGGGATCGCATTCCAATGTGGGAGCGGGTCTCCGCCCGCGAAAGGGCCTGCGCGGTCTTCAGCGAACGGTCAGGGTAAAGCCCACCTCCCACAGGGATCACATTCCAATGTGGGAGCGGGTCTCTGCCCGCGAAGGCGCCTGCTCAATCTTCAGCGAACGGTCAGGGTAAAGCCCACCTCCCACAGGGATCGCATTCCAATGTGGGAGCGGGTCTCTGTCCGCGAAAGGGCCTGCGCGGTCTTCAGCGAACGGTCAGGGTAAAACCCACGCGGGTCAGCCATTCGGCTTCCTGGGCGAAATCGGCCTGGGTCAGTTGGTTGTTTTCCAGCCAGCCATCGGGGAACACCACGTCCAGGCTCTTGGCCTTGGCATGCAGGGAAACCGCCGGCATCGTCTGAGTGCCCCGAATGTGGTGGAACAGGATGGCGAAGCGCAGCAGCACGCACAGGCGGATCAACTGCTCCCCGTCATCGCCGAACTCGGCGAACTTGTCCTTGGGGATGTTGCGTCGGTGGCCACGTACAAGCAGCGCCAACATCTGCTGGTCTTCACGCGAGAAGCCGGCCAGATCCGAGTGTTCGATCAGGTAGGCGCCGTGCTTGTGGTAATGGTAGTGGGCGATGTCCAGGCCGATCTCGTGGACCTTCGCCGCCCAGCCCAGCAGTTCGCGCCAGACCCCATCTTCCAGCCCCCAGTCCGCTGCCACCTGGTCGAAGGCATGCAGGGCCTTGCGCTCCACGCGCTCGGCCTGCTCGACGTCGACGTGATAGCGGGTCATCAGCGAACCCAGGGTGCGCTCGCGCACGTCCTCGTGGTGGTGACGACCCAGCAGGTCGTACAGCACGCCTTCGCGCAGGGCGCCATCGCAGTGGTCCATGCGCTGCAGGGCGAGCGCATCGAAGATCGCTTCGAGAATCGCCAGCCCCGCCGGGAAGATGGTCCGTCGATCCGGCTTGATGCCGTCGAAATCGATCTTGTCCACATCGCCCAGCTTGAACAGCTTGCGCTTGAGCCAGGCCAGCCCGTCGGCGTTGACCTCGCCGCTGCCCTGACCGCCGGCTTTCAGTGCCAGGCCGATGGCGCGGATGGTGCCGGAGGAGCCGATGGCCTCGTCCCAACTGAGCCGATGCAGAGCGTTCTCGATGCTCATGATCTCCAGACGCGCCGCCGTGTAGGCCTGGGCATAGCGGGCGGGGGTGATCTTGCCGTCGCGGAAGTAACGCTGGGTGTAGCTCACGCAGCCCATCTGCAGGCTTTCGCGCAGCAATGGCTCGAACCGCTGGCCGATGATGAACTCGGTACTGCCGCCGCCGATGTCGGCAACCAGGCGCTTGCCCGGAGTATCGGCCAGGGTGTGGGAAACGCCCAGATAGATAAGGCGAGCTTCTTCGCGGCCGGAGATGACTTCCACCGGATGGCCCAGGATCTGCTCGGCGCGGACGATGAATTCATTGCGGTTGCGGGCTTCGCGCAGAGCGTTGGTGCCCACGATGCGCACGGCGCCCAGGGGCAGGCCGTTGATCAGCTGGGCGAAGCGCTTGAGGCAGTCCAGGCCGCGTTGCATCGACTCTTCGCTGAGCTTGCGCTCCTCGTCGATGCCGGCGGCAAGCTGGACCTTTTCCCCCTGACGTTCGAGGATGCGGATTTCATTGACGTGGGCCTTGGCCACCACCATATGAAAGCTGTTCGAGCCCAGGTCGATGGCGGCGATCAGGGACAGGTTCTTGGCTTTGGTCTGCGGCATGGTCAAAGGATCTCGGTCGTTAACCCCCGCATCGTGCCACGATCAGGCGACGGCGCCAACGCGCCATCCTGATCTTTGCGCCCGGGCCCGAGCTCTGGCGAGCCCAGGCGACCTTCAAGCCGGCTGCATACCGATGAACTGCGCCAGCTCGGGCGTACGCGGATTGACGAACAAGTCCTTGGGGTCGCCCACTTCGTGCACCTTGCCGTGGTGCATGAACACCAGCTTGTCACCGACTTCGCGGGCGAAGCGCATTTCATGGGTGACCATGATCAGCGTCATGCCATCCTCGGCCAGTTTGCGCACCACGCTGAGCACTTCGTTGACCAGTTCCGGGTCGAGCGCCGAAGTGATTTCGTCGCACAGCAGCACCTTGGGCGACATGGCCAGGGCCCGGGCGATCGCCACCCGTTGCTGCTGGCCACCCGACAGCCGATCAGGGAACGCATCGAATTTCTCGCCCAGACCGACGCGTTCGAGCATCTCGCGGGCCAGTTCGCGGGCGCGGGCCTTGGGCACCTTCTGCACCACCTGCGGAGCGAGCATGACGTTCTCGCCCACGCTCAGGTGCGGGAACAGGTTGAACTGCTGGAACACCATGCCGACCTTCTGGCGCAGACTGCGCAAATCGGCGCGCGCGGCGTCCAGGTATTCACCATCGACTTCGATGACGCCGTCATTGATCGATTCCAGGCCGTTCAGGGTGCGCAGCAAGGTGCTCTTGCCCGAACCGCTGCGGCCGATGATCGCGACCACCTGACCTTCGTCCACGCTCAGGTCGATGCCCTTGAGCACATGATGATCGCCGTAGTACTTGTGCAGGGCGGAAATCCTAAGCAGCGGCATGCAGCCTCCTTTCCAGATAACGGGCACTGAGCGACAGCGGGTAGCACAGGGCGAAGTAGCCCAGGGCGACGAAGCCGTAGACCATGAAGGGTTCGAAGGTGGCGTTGGCCAGCATGCTGCCGGTCTTGGTCAGCTCGGTGAAGCCGATGATCGAGGTCACCGCAGTGCCCTTGACCACCTGCACCGAGAAGCCCACGGTCGGCGCCACGGCGATGCGCAAGGCCTGGGGCAGGATCACGTAGCGCAGTTGCTCGGTCCGGGTCAGCGCCAGGCTGGCCGAGGCTTCCCACTGGCCGTTGCCGATGGACTCCACGCAACCGCGCCAGATCTCGGCCAGATAGGCGCTGGTGAACAGCGTCAGGGCCAGGGCTGCGGCCACCCAGGGCGAAATGTCTACGCCCATCAGCGCCACGCCGAAGAACACCAGGAACAGCTGCATCAGCAGTGGCGTGCCCTGAAACACTTCGATGTAGCAGCGCGCTACGGTGCGCAGCGGATGCATGGGGGAGATGCGCAGGGTCATCACCAGCAAGCCGATCAGCCCGCCGCCGATGAACGCCACAAGGCTCAAGGCCAGGGTCCATTGCAGGCCGGTGAGCAGATTGCGCACGATGTCCCACAGGGTGAAATCCATCAACTGTTCCTCATGATGAGACGCCGACCCAGCCAGTTCAGCAGCATGCGGATCAGGATCGACATGACCAGGTACACCAGGGTGGTCAGCAGATACGTCTCGAACGCGCGGAAATTACGTGACTGGATGAAGTTGGCGTAGAAGCTCAGCTCCTGCGTGGCGATCTGCGAACACACCGCCGAGCCCAGCATGACGATGATGATCTGGCTGCTCAGCGCCGGCCAGACCTTGGCCAGCGCCGGCTGCAGGACCACGTAGCGGAAGGCTTCGAACCGGCTCATGGCCAGGGCCGCCGACGCTTCGAGCTGGCCCTTGGGTATGGCCTGGATGCCGGCACGGATGATCTCGGTGGAGTAGGCACCCAGATTGACCACCATGGCCAGCACTGCGGCTTGCCATTCGCTGATCTGCACACCCAGGCTGGGCAGGCCGAAGAAGATGAAGAACAGCTGCACCAGGAAGGGCGTGTTGCGGATCAACTCCACGTAGACCCCAAACAGGCCGGCGAACGGCTTGATCTGCCAGGCCCGCACGGCGCCACCGACGATGCCCACGGCCACCCCGAGGAGCGCGCCGATGGCGGTCAGCTCAAGGGTGAACAGTGCACCCTTGAGCAGCAGGTCGGCCTGGGCGAGCACCGGGGCGAAAGCGAACTGATAGGCCATTGCGTACGCTCGACAATCAGAGATCGGCGGGCAGCGGCTGCTTCAGCCAGGTCTGCGCATTCTTTTCCAGGCTGCCGTCTTTCTTGCCTGCGGCGATGATCTCGTTGACCTTGGCCAGGAGCTCCGGCTGTTGCTTGTTGATGCCCACGTACACGGGCGAGTCCTTGAGCTTGAGCTTCATGGCCGGAATGCGCTTGGGGTTCTTTTCCGAAATGGCCACCATCACCACGTTGCCGCTGGCGATCAGGTCGGTCTGGCCGGCGAGGTAGGCGGCGATGGTCGAGTTGTTGTCCTCGAAGCGTTTGATGGTGAGGCCTTCGGGGGCGACCTTGCTCAGCTCGATGTCTTCGATGGCGCCGCGGGTCACGCTGATGGTCTTGCCTTTGAGGTCATCCAGAGTGGCGATCGGTGCTTCTGGCGGGCCGAACACGGCCAGGTAGAAGGGCGCGTAGGCACTGGAGAAGTCGATGACCTGTTCACGCTCGGCGTTCTTGCCCAGGCTCGAGATCACCAGGTCGACCTTGCCGGTGGTGAGGTAGGGAATGCGGTTTGTAGAGTTCACTGGCGTGAGCTGCAGCTTCACCTTCAACTGATCGGCGATCAGCTTGGCGGTGTCGATGTCCAGGCCACGCGGTTGCATGTCGGGGCCGACCGAGCCGAACGGTGGGAAGTCCTGCGGCACGGCGACACGCAAGGTGCCGCGTTCGGTGATGTCGCTCAGGCCGTCGGCGTGAACGGCCTGAGCGAGCATGAAGCTGGCGGCCAGGGCAGTGAACAGCAGTCTGCAGCGCGAAATCATGGCAGTACTCCGATTGCGATCGAGTCGAGGTTGCCAGGGGTGGTAGCACAGCGCGTGCCAGAATGGGGCAGGGCGCGGATTGCGCTGGCTTTCCATGGGTATTGACGTGTGGAAGCTGCCCATCCGGGGGCACGGCACGCACCGTTGCGGAGCGCCCTGCACTGCACCTGCGGTCATTCCTGGTGCGTTGAGCGTCGTTCCATTGGCTGTATCACCGATGTTCATAGTGATGATCAATGATCATCGGCTTCCTGTGACGGCGCTGTGCCGCTATGATGGGCCACGTTTTTCTTTCCGAATATGACCACGGAGACACTCCATGAGCAGCGACCTTATCAAGCACGTCAGCGACGCCAGCTTCGAAGCAGATGTACTGAAGGCTGACGGTGCTGTACTCGTCGACTACTGGGCCGAGTGGTGTGGCCCGTGCAAGATGATCGCCCCGGTACTCGACGAGATCGCCGAAACCTACAAGGGCAAGCTGACCGTCGCCAAGCTCAACATCGACGAGAATCAGGAAACCCCGGCCAAGCACGGCGTGCGTGGCATCCCGACGCTGATGCTGTTCAAGAACGGCAACGTCGAGGCGACCAAGGTCGGTGCACTGTCCAAGTCGCAGTTGGCAGCCTTCCTGGACGCCAACATCTGACACCCGAAAGGCCCCGCATTCGTCGGGGCCTTTTTCTGGCCGTGATACTGGACGCCTGCAAATCCAGGTGTTACATTCGGCCTCGCATTGGTTTCTCCTCTGCCCCCTGCAAGCCGTCGCCGACGCACTCCTACTCGAATCAGTACGCGATCCTGTCGCCTTCTCTGCGGCGCGGCCTCATTAAGCCCAAAGCTTAATTTCTCCCCTCCATACACGATTACGTCATTCCCTTATGAACCTGACTGAACTCAAGCAAAAGCCGATCACCGATCTGCTCGAAATGGCCGAACAGATGGGCATAGAAAATATGGCCCGTTCGCGCAAGCAGGACGTGATTTTCTCCCTGTTGAAGAAGCATGCCAAAAGCGGTGAGGAAATCTCCGGTGATGGCGTGCTGGAGATTCTCCAGGACGGCTTCGGCTTCCTGCGTTCGGCTGACGCCTCGTACCTGGCCGGCCCAGACGACATCTATGTGTCGCCTAGCCAGATCCGCCGCTTCAACCTGCGTACCGGCGACACCATCGTCGGCAAGATCCGCCCGCCGAAGGAAGGCGAGCGTTATTTCGCCCTGTTGAAAGTCGATACCATCAACTTCGACCGTCCGGAAAACGCGAAAAACAAGATTCTCTTCGAAAACCTCACGCCGCTGTTCCCCACGGTGCGCATGAAGATGGAAGCCGGCAACGGTTCCACCGAAGACCTCACCGGTCGTGTCATCGACCTGTGCGCCCCGATCGGCAAGGGCCAGCGCGGCCTGATCGTCGCTCCGCCGAAAGCGGGCAAGACCATCATGCTGCAGAACATCGCGTCGAACATCACGCGCAACAATCCCGAATGCCACCTGATCGTTCTGCTGATCGACGAGCGTCCGGAAGAAGTGACCGAGATGCAGCGCACCGTGCGCGGCGAAGTGGTCGCCTCGACCTTCGACGAGCCGCCAACTCGCCACGTGCAAGTGGCCGAGATGGTGATCGAGAAGGCCAAGCGCCTGGTCGAGCACAAGAAGGACGTGGTCATCCTGCTCGACTCGATCACCCGTCTGGCGCGTGCCTACAACACCGTGATCCCGAGCTCCGGCAAGGTCCTGACCGGTGGTGTCGACGCCCACGCCCTGGAGAAGCCGAAGCGTTTTTTCGGTGCTGCGCGTAACATCGAGGAAGGCGGTTCGCTGACCATCATCGCCACCGCGCTGGTCGAAACCGGCTCGAAGATGGATGAAGTGATCTACGAAGAGTTCAAGGGTACCGGCAACATGGAACTGCCCCTGGACCGCAAGATCGCCGAAAAGCGCGTCTTCCCGGCCATCAACATCAACCGTTCCGGTACCCGTCGCGAAGAGCTGCTGACCGCCGACGACGAACTGCAGCGCATGTGGATCCTGCGCAAGCTGCTGCACCCGATGGACGAAGTCGCAGCCATCGAGTTCCTGATCGACAAGCTCAAGCAGACCAAGACCAACGACGAGTTCTTCCTGTCGATGAAGCGCAAGTAAGCCCAGCGGCTGCTTGATCCGAATGGCGCCCTTGTGGCGCCATTCGCATTTTCACTGCCTCAATCCGATCGCTATTCCCATTAAAGCCCAGCCGGCGGCTGCCAGCGGTCGCCAGAGCAGGTAGGATGTACGCTTATTTTCTAACTGGCATGGTCGATGAAATTCAAGGATCTTCGGGATTTCGTGCAGCAGCTTGAGCAGCGCGGAGAGTTGAAACGCATTCAGGTGCCCATCTCGCCGGTGCTCGAAATGACCGAGGTGTGCGACCGCACCCTGCGCGCAAAAGGGCCGGCATTGCTTTTCGAAAAGCCCACCGGCTTCGATATCCCGGTGCTGGGCAACCTGTTCGGCACGCCCGAGCGGGTGGCCATGGGCATGGGCGCCGAATCGGTGAGCGAGCTGCGCGAGATCGGCAAGCTGCTGGCGTTCCTCAAGGAGCCCGAGCCGCCCAAGGGACTGCGCGATGCCTGGTCCAAGCTGCCGATCTTCAAGAAGATCATCGCCATGGCGCCCAAGGTGATCAAGGACGCGCCCTGCCAGGAGATCGTTCTGGAAGGCGACGACGTCGACCTCGGCATGCTGCCCGTGCAGCATTGCTGGCCTGGCGACGTTGCGCCGTTGATCACCTGGGGCCTGACGGTCACCAAGGGGCCGAACAAGGAGCGTCAGAACCTGGGTATCTATCGTCAGCAGGTGATCGGCCGCAACAAGGTCATCATGCGCTGGCTGAGCCATCGCGGCGGCGCTCTGGATTACCGTGAGTGGTGCGACAAGCATCCGGGACAACCTTTCCCCGTGGCCGTGGCCCTGGGTGCCGACCCTGCGACCATCCTCGGTGCGGTGACGCCGGTCCCCGACAGCCTGTCCGAATACGCCTTCGCCGGACTGCTGCGCGGTAACCGCACCGAGTTGGTGAAGTGCCGCGGCAACGACCTGCAGGTGCCGGCCACCGCCGAGATCATCCTGGAAGGGGTGATTCATCCGGGCGAGATGGCCGACGAAGGGCCGTACGGCGATCACACCGGCTACTACAACGAAGTCGACAAGTTTCCGGTTTTCACCGTGCAGCGCATCACCCACCGGATCAAGCCGATCTACCACAGCACCTACACCGGCCGACCACCGGATGAGCCCGCCATTCTGGGCGTGGCGCTGAACGAAGTGTTCGTGCCGATCCTGCAGAAGCAGTTCCCGGAAATCACCGACTTCTACCTGCCGCCCGAAGGCTGCTCCTACCGCATGGCGGTGGTGACCATGAAGAAGCAGTATCCGGGACACGCCAAGCGGGTCATGCTCGGAGTGTGGTCGTTCCTGCGCCAGTTCATGTACACCAAGTTCGTGATCGTCACCGACGACGACATCAATGCCCGGGACTGGAACGACGTGATCTGGGCCATCACCACGCGCATGGACCCCAAGCGCGACACCGTGATGATCGACAACACCCCGATCGACTACCTGGACTTCGCATCGCCGGTGTCGGGTCTGGGCTCGAAGATGGGCCTGGATGCCACGCATAAATGGCCAGGCGAGACGACGCGCGAATGGGGGCGGGTCATCGTCAAGGACGAGGCCGTGACCCGACGCATCGATGAACTCTGGAATCAGTTGGGAATAGATTGATGCGTGTGACCTTGCAACCTTCGGGCGTGGTGCTGGAAACCCTGCCTGGCGAGCGGATCCTGGCTGCCGCGCAGCGCCTGGGCTACGAGTGCCCGCAGAGCTGTCGCAATGGCAATTGCCATGTGTGCAGCGCGGTGCTGGTGGAAGGCAGCGTTCGTGAGGAAGGCGTCGTGATCGATCACGGCGAGTTTCACACCTGCATCGCAGAGCCTTTGGAGGATTGCGTGATCCTCTGGGACGGTGTGCTGGCCAAGGGCGAGCTGCCGGTGCGCAGCCTCGCCTGCCAACTGATCGACTGCGTCGATATCGGCGGCGACGTCTGGCGTGTGCGCCTGCGCGCGCCGGCTGGCAAGCCCCCGCGCTACCACGCTGGGCAATACCTGATGATCGAGCGCGACAACGGCGAAAAGTCAGCCTTTTCCTTGGCGTCTGCACCCCATAGCGGGCGCGACCTGGAACTGCATGTGCTGGTTCGCGAGGCCAGCGCACAGAGCCTGATCGAGCAGTTGCAGCGCAATGGCATGGCCCGTGTGCACATGCCCTATGGCGATACCCACCTGGCTGAATTGCCCGATGGGCCGTTGGTGCTGATTGCCGCAGGGACCGGGATGGCGCAAATGAACAGCCTGATCGAGCACTGCCGTTCCCAGGGCTTCAAGCATCCGGTGCATCTGTACTGGGGTGTGCGTCGCCCCGAGGATTTCTACGCGCTGGAACATTGGGAGCAATGGAAGCAGTTGCCCAACCTGTTTCTGAACAAGGTGGTGAGCGACCTGTGCGGTTGGGAAGGGCGCTGCGGCCTGCTGCACGAAGCGGTCTGCGAAGACATCGCCGACCTCAGCGGGGTGCATGTCTATGGCAGCGGCTCACCGGCGATGATCTATGCCACGCTCGATGCCCTGGTCGAAGCCGGCATGGATGCGCACCAGATGCGTGCGGACGTCTTCGCCTACGCGCCGCGCCCACTCTAGTTTCTTCGGCACTGCTTCATTTTGTGGCTTGAACTTCCTCACTGCATGGCCGGCGTCGAACACGACGCCGTGTAATCGTGCACGGAGTTTTGTGCCTGTACTGCTTTAGTGCTTATAACCAATCTGTTCGAAGTTGATTATAAGCAATTGTATTTATTGATCAATCTGCCATACGGTAGGGGCGCGACAGTTGCAATGCGTTAGAGTAAGGGTTCATTGCAATCTTACGGGGATAACAGGCGACTGCTTATGTCGGTACTCGAAACTGCGCACTTGAATGTGGTCTATCCACCGTCGCTCGATCTCGGGCCAAAACTGACCCACGAGCAACTTCTTCATTCACTGAATACGACGATGCGACGTCATCGTGGCGGTCCGGTCTGGCTGTTCGCCTACGGCTCGCTCATCTGGCGGCCCGAATGCAGCGCCGCGGAACGTCGTCGCGCTCGAGTCCATGGCTATCACCGGGGCCTTTACCTGTGGTCCCACGAGCACCGAGGCACGCCCGAGCGGCCGGGCCTGGTGTTCGGTCTGGACCGTGGCGGCTCCTGCGCCGGGTTCGCCTACCGCCTGCCGCAGGAAAATCTCGAAGACTCGCTTTTGGCGCTTTGGCAGCGTGAAATGCCCTATCCCTCCTACCGCCCGCACTGGCTCAACTGCCGTCTGGAAGACGGCACCAAGGTACAGGCGTTGGGTTTCGTGCTGGAGCGGCATTTGCCCAGCTATGCCGGCAACTTGCCCGACAACCTGCTGACGCAGATTCTGGACGGTGCCAGTGGTCGCTTCGGCAGCACTCGCGATTACGTCGAGCAGACCGTCAGTGCCCTGCGCAATCACGCAATGCCGGACAAGAACCTGGAAGCCAGGCTCAAGCGTTGCCATCAGGGCAGCTGCACTCAAGCTTCGCAGCAATTCCTGCCCTGACGGCGTAGCCTGGGTTAATCAGGCATGGCGCTCGGCGCTGGCCACTTGCTTGTGCCAGAGCGTGGGGATCAGGAAGACGATTGCCAGCAGGCAGGCGCCGATCAGCAGGACGAAACCACCGTCCCAGCCGAAGTGGTCCACGGTGTAGCCCATCGCGGCGCTGGCGGCGACCGAGCCACCCAGGTAGCCGAACAGGCCGGTGAAGCCGGCAGCGGTCCCTGCCGCTTTCTTCGGTGCCAATTCCAGGGCCTGCAGGCCGATCAACATCACTGGGCCGTAGATCAGGAAGCCGATCGAGAACAGCGCGATCATGTCCACGGTCGGGTTGCCCGGCGGGTTGAGCCAGTACACCAGAGTGGCAACGGTCACCAGGGCCATGAACACCACGCCGGTCAGCCCGCGATTGCCGCGGAAGATCTTGTCCGACATCCAGCCACACAGCAACGTGCCGGGAATGCCGGCCCACTCATAGAAGAAATACGCCCATGAGGTGGTGTCCACGGTGAAGTGCTTGGCTTCCTTGAGGTAGGTCGGCGCCCAGTCCAGTACGCCATAGCGCAGCAGGTAGACGAACACGTTGGCCAGGGCGATGTACCACAGCATCTTGTTGCGCAGCACGTACTTGACGAAGATTTCCTTGGCGGTGAATTCTTCTTCGTGGCTGGCATCGTAGCCTTCCGGGTAATCGTTCTTGTACTGTTCGATCGGCGGCAGGCCCACCGATTGCGGCGTGTCGCGCATGGTCGCGAAGGCGAACAGGGCCACCAGCAATGCAACTGCCGCCGGCACGTAGAATGCCGCGTGCCAATCGTTGAACAGGCCCATGCCGAGCAGGAACAGCGGGCCGATCAGGCCACCACCGACGTTGTGCGCTACGTTCCACACCGACACCACGCCGCCGCGCTCTTTCTGCGACCACCAGTGCACCATGGTCCGTCCACTGGGCGGCCAGCCCATGCCCTGGGCCCAACCGTTGATGAACAGCAATATGAACATCATGGTGACGCTGGAGGTTGCCCAGGGTGCGAACCCGAATACGAACATCACGCCGGCCGAGATCAGCAGACCGAACGGCAGGAAGTAGCGCGGGTTGGAGCGGTCGGAGACGATCCCCATGAGGAACTTCGACAGGCCGTAGGAAATGGCGATGGCAGACATCGCCAGACCCAGCTGGCCACGGGTGTAGCCTTGCTCTTCGATCAAATAGGGCATGGCCAGCGAGAAGTTCTTGCGCAGCAGGTAATAACCGGCATAACCGATGAATATCCCGGCGAAGATCTGCCAACGAAGGCGGCGGTAGGTGCTGTCTATCTTTTCATCGGGCAGGGCGGCGCGATGAGGGGCGGGGCGGAAGAAGGCGAACATGCACAAGCTCCATTTATTGTTATTTGCTGCGGATTCGAATGTTACAGTTTCATTACCGAAAACGAAATCGATAACCGCCCAGTGGAGTGCGCGAAAATGTTGCAATGCGAACTCAAACGGTTCAGTTCTGCTCGTCATTTGGTTTCGTTTTTCGGAAGAACCGTTTCAGCTTTTCGGATTCGCACGAGCTATTGAATTGTCCATGTTGGCCGATACAAGCAGGTAACAGCGCTGGCCGGCACGACAGCCCCGGCCAGGACACGACCTTGCGGAGAGATGAAAGATGAAAGCCTGGGTATCCATAGTGCTGGCGTTGGCTCTGCCAACCGCCGTGATGGCCAATGAGGCGGCCAAAGAGGGGGAGAATGCCGCGCCCAAAGTGGCCTATATCGGCATGACCCCGCCGTTCGTGGGCAACTACGCCCTCGATGGCGGCCCCAAGCTGCACGTGTACAAGGCAGACATTGCCTTGAAGGTGACCGGGGCGGAGGCGGAGGCTGCGGTGAAGCGCCAGGATCCGCTCTTGCGCAATCAACTGGTGGCCTTGTTCGCGCAACAGACTTCCGACTCGATGAGCAATGTCGAGGGCAAGGAAAAGCTGCGCCAGGAAGCCCTCAAGCAATTGCAGCAAGTGATGAACGACGAAGAGGGCAAGCCCATCGTGGAAGACTTGCTGTTCAATAACTTGATTGTGCAGTAACAGCGCAGACGGTCAGTCGGCACTTAAGCGACATCAATTTCAGAGTAGGCCACGGCCTATTCGAATGTTCAGCGCAACTGCATTACCAGCGCCCACTGCTCTGCCGTCACCGGCATCACCGAAAGGCGACTGCCTTTTTGCACCAGGGACATTTCGGCCAGACCTGCTTGCTGCTTCAGATAACCGAGCCCGAGCACTTTGCCGAAGGTCTCGACGTGCGCGACGTCGACCGAGGTCCAAGGGTTCTTCTCGGCGCTGGCCTTGGCGTCGAAGTAGGGGCTGTCCGGGTCCAGGGCGGTGGGGTCTGGATAGTCGGCGGCCACGATTTTACCTACACCGGTTATGCCAGGTTCGGGGCAGCTGGAGTGGTAGAAGAAGAACTCATCGCCCACCGCCATGGCGCACAGAAAATTGCGCGCCTGGTAGTTTCGCACACCGTCCCAGCGCGTTTGGCCAAGCGCGGCCAAGTCCTGGATGGACAGTTCGTCAGGTTCGGATTTCATCAGCCAGTAGGCCATGACAGGGGTTCCTCAGTGATACGAAATGGCCAGCTTTTTGGGGGTTTAAAAGCAGCCGACAATTGGTTGCGCACAAAGTTTGCTTGTCGTTGAAGCTTGCCCCAGAATGCGCGCAAATTTAAGCCAGGCGCTGCTGTTCGGCAGGCCTGAATACCGTTCCGTTGATTCTTGAATTGCCTTGTAGGGGGGCAGCGTCGATGCGCCGTAAGCCGGATTTGTTGTGGACATTGGTGATCTTGTTTGGTCTGGGTGTGGTCACCACCGGATACGCGCAGAGTCTGTGGGCGAGCAAGGCTGATACGGGTGTTGAGTTGACCGTGGTGCAGACTTCGGTGGTGAGTACGCGGTAACGGTGGCGGGCCCTCTGCCTGCAAAGGCCACACCGCCACGCTCAAGTCAGATACCAACCCCTGTCCGTGACCGTGCCCTGCAACGGTACATCCCAACTGGCCTGCGCCAGGCGCCCCACCTTCTGGCATTCATGGGCCAGCCCCAGCAGCACCGGAGCATGCCACGCCGTGCGCCGAGCGCGATAGGCCAGGCTGCGGTCGTAGAAGCCGCCGCCCATGCCCAAACGCCCGCCTTCGTCATCGAACCCCACCAGCGGCAGCAGGATCAGATCCAGCGCCCAGATGGTGCGTTGGCGGGCGCGCTGGATACGGGGCTCGGGGATGCCAAATCGGTTGGGACGAAGCTTTTCGCCTCGGCGTACCCGCTGAAACACCATCTTGGTGCGCGGCCAATCGCTGAGCACCGGCAGGTAGGTCCGCTTGCCGCGCCGCTGGGCCTCGCGCAGCAAGGGCCGTGGGTCGATCTCACCATCATTGGGCAGGTACAGCGCAATGTGCCGGGCACGCCGAAACAACGGATGCTGAGCCAGTTGCCGATAGAGGCCTTGGGCAGCCTGACGCTGTTGTGCGGGGGTGAGGGCGCGACGCGCGGCGCGCAGCTGGCGGCGCAATTGCTGACGAGACGGTTGTTGACGAGGCAGCGGCGCGGAGGCGGTCATGGGCGCGGTCGATCCTGATCACGGACGCCACCGGGGCTGTGCTGCCCAGCGACAAATGAAAAGCCCACGCCGAGTCGAGCTGGCATGGGCTGGAAATTCAGGTACTCCCCGACGAGCCGCTGTCGGTGTAGCCCTTGAACCCGAAAGTTCAAGGTGGAGATCACAGGAGGTTTTAAGGCTTTCCGTCGAGCGGACATGCACACCAACCCCACGTGCAACCCCCGTGGTTGTGCGTATCGGCTCAGGGACATGACCGACTGGCAAGCACTCCAGGGAGTGGCGCCAGTATACAGAAAAGCTTTGCGGATTTCAGCCCTTGGGCGTTTCCGGATCGGTGGCAAGCACCAGATCCACGCGTTCGAGCAGATCGCGGACCTGTTCGCGGGTGTTGTCATTGACCGGGAGCGCCGGTGTGTCCTGGCGGTGCAGCAGGTCGTGAGTGATGTTAAGCGCGGCCATGACAGCAATGCGGTCGGCACCGATCACCTTGCCGCTGCTGCGGATCTCGCGCATCTTGCCATCCAGGTAACGGGCGGCGTTGACCAGATTGCTGCGCTCCTGCGGCGGGCAGATGATCGAGTATTCCTTGTCCAGGATCTGAACGGTGACGCTATTGCTTGAACTCATGAGTCTTGCTCCAGGGCCTTGAGGCGCGAAATCATGGACTCGACCTTACGCCGGGCGATTTCATTCTTTTCGATAAGACTTGCGCGTTCCTCGCGCCAGGTCTTTTCCTGCGCTAATAGGAGTCCGTTTTGTCGTTTAAGTTGCTCGACTCGTCCGATCAATGATTCGAGTCGGCTCATCAGCGCTTGTAGGTCGTTGTGTTCCATGGAGTCCCGGTAGGTACGGTTGGAAAAAGTCGCCTGCCGCTGAACTGGCAGGTCCGGTGAAGATGAACACGTAGTTGGCCGCGTCGATAGTCTGGCGCGGTTGCCGGTGCTAGGATACAAGGCCTTCATTCTAGTCATTGCGCCGTCTGGCGCCTAGTTGCCCATGCCTATTCAGAATTCCCCCTATCACGCCTTCGCCACCCTGCTCAACAGCAGCGGCCACTCCGTTTCGCCTGCCGAACTGCACGGCCTGTTACTGGGGCGCAGTTGCGCCGGGGCCGGCTTCGAGGTCGAGCCATGGCTGGTCGATGCCGCCGATCTGCTCGGCGCACCCGCCGAAGACAATGTTCGCCAGGCCTTGATCGGCTTGCAGGAAATGGTCAAGGGCGAACTCACCAGCGACGACATGACCGTGGTACTGCTGGTCCCCAGCGACGAGTCGCCGTTGCCCGAGCGGGCTGCCGCCCTGGGCGAATGGTGCCAGGGTTTCCTGGCTGGTTTCGGTCTGACCGCACGCGACACGGCGTTGAGCACCGAAGCCATGGAAGTGCTGCAGGATCTGGCCGCCATCGCCCAGGTGCAGGACGCGCTGGAAGAGTCCGAAGACGGCGAGACCGACTACATGGAGGTCATGGAATACCTGCGCGTCGCGCCGCTGCTGCTCTACACCGAGTCGGCCAAGCACCCGACCGCGGCCAGCGCCAAGCCGTCGCTGCACTGACCTGACCCCGGAGCCTGCGCCTGCCCATGAGCCACATCCCGAAATCGGAATATGCCCGCCGCCGCAAGGCACTGATGGCGCAGATGGTGCCCAACAGCATCGCCATTCTGCCCGCGGCCGCGGTGGCCGTCCGCAATCGCGACGTGGAGCACGTCTACCGCCAGGACAGCGATTTCCAGTACCTCAGCGGCTTTCCCGAGCCCGAAGCGGTGATCGCCTTGATTCCGGGGCGCGAGCATGGCGAGTACGTGCTGTTCTGCCGCGAGCGCAATCCGGAGCGCGAGCTGTGGGATGGGTTGCGGGCCGGGCAGGAGGGGGCGGTGCGCGATTTCGGCGCCGATGACGCCTTTCCCATCAGCGATATCGACGACATCCTGCCCGGCCTGATCGAGGGACGCGACCGCGTCTACTCCTCGATCGGCAGCCACCCGGAGTTCGATCGGCACCTGATGGATTGGATCAACAGCATCCGCTCCAAGGCGCGCCTGGGTGCCCAGCCGCCCAATGAATTCGAAGCGCTGGACCACCTGCTGCACGACATGCGTCTGTACAAGTCGGCGGCCGAGATCAAGGTCATGCGCCGGGCCGCCGATATTTCTGCGCGTGCCCATGTCCGTGCCATGCAGGCCTGCCGCGCCGGGCTGCACGAGTACAGCCTGGAAGCCGAGCTGGACTACGAGTTTCGCAAGGGCGGGGCGAAGATGCCGGCCTATGGCTCGATCGTGGCTGCGGGTCGCAACGCCTGCATCCTGCATTACCAGCAGAACGATGCGGTGCTGCGCGACGGCGACCTGGTGTTGATCGACGCCGGTTGCGAAATCGAATGCTATGCCAGCGACATCACCCGTACCTTCCCGGTGAGCGGTCGCTTTTCGCCCGAGCAGAAAGCCATCTACGAGCTGGTGCTCGAGGCGCAGCAGGCTGCCTTCGCTGCCATTGGTCCCGACAAGCACTGGAACCAGGCCCATGAAGCCACGGTCCAGGTCATAACCCAGGGGCTGGTGCGGCTGGGTCTGCTCAAGGGCGAGGTCGACGAGCTGATCGCCCGCGACGCGCACCGCGCGTTCTACATGCACCGCGCCGGCCACTGGCTGGGCCTGGATGTGCATGATGTCGGCGAGTACAAGGTCGGTGGCGAGTGGCGGGTGCTCGAACCCGGCATGACCCTGACCGTCGAGCCCGGCATCTACATCGCGCCCGACAACCTCAGCGTTGCGAAGAAGTGGCGGGGCATTGGCGTACGAATCGAGGACGATGTAGTGGTGACCAAGAAAGGCTGCGAGATTCTTACCGGGGCGGTGCCCAAGTCGGTCGCCGATATCGAGGCGCTGATGGCGACCGCGCGGGCTGAGGCATGAGCCGCTTCAATCTGGCCATCATCGGTGGCGGACTGGTCGGCGCGAGCCTGGCCCTGGCGTTGCAGGCCGGTGCCAAGGCTCGCGGTTGGAACATCGTCCTGATCGAGCGCTTCGCCCCCGGCGACGCCTACCAGCCCAGCTATGATGCGCGCTCCTCAGCGTTGTCCTACGGCACCCGGCAGATCTATGAGCGCCTGGGCTTGTGGCCGGCGATCAGCCAGCGTGCCGAAGCGATTCGTCAGATCCATGTTTCCGACCGCGGTCGCTTCGGCACCGCGCGGCTTCGCGCCGAGGACGAAGGCGTACCGGCCTTGGGCTATGTGGTGGAGAACGCCTGGCTCGGCCAGTGCCTGTGGCAGGCGCTTGACCGAGAGGTGGTGAGCTGGCGCTGTCCGGCGGAAGTCACCGGCACCCAGGCCTTGGCCGACGGTTACGCATTGACCTTGAACGACGGCACTCAGGTGCAGTGCGACCTGGCCGTGCTGGCCGACGGTGGTCGTTCCGAGCTGCGCGAACAGTTGGGCATTGCCGTGCAGCACACGCGCTACGATCAAGACGCCCTGATCGCCAATATCACCCCCGGCAATCCGCATCAGGGGCAGGCGTTCGAGCGCTTCACCGATGATGGGCCGATGGCCTTGCTGCCGTTGCCCGACAACCGTTGCGCACTCATCTGGACCCGTACGCCCGCCGATATCCGCCGCCTGCAGGGGTTGTCCGATGATGCGTTTCTGCAGGAGCTGCAGGGCGTATTCGGCTACCGTCTGGGTACGCTGCAGCGCGTGGGCGCCCGACATGTCTATCCGTTGTCGCTGGTACGGGCCGAGGAGCAGGTGCGTTCCAATCTGGTGGTCCTTGGCAACGCGGCGCATGCCTTGCACCCCATTGCCGGACAGGGCTTCAACCTGTCGATGCGCGACGTGCAGGCGCTGGCCGATGCCTTGCTCGCCAGCACCGGCCATGTGGGCGAACTGTCGCTGCTGCGTGGCTATGAGCAACGCCAGCGCCTGGATCAGAACCTGACCGTGGGCTTTTCGGACCAGCTGACGCGTTTGTTCGCGACACCCGATCCATGGGTCGCGGTGGGCCGCAATCTGGGCCTGCTGGGGCTCGATCTGCTGCCGCCGGCCAAGCGCTGGTTCGCACGCCAGGCAATGGGCCTGGGCACTCGGTCGGACATCAAAGGGCGATGAATACAGTGACCCACACCAACGAATTGCGCGCCGACCTGGTCATCGTCGGCGCTGGCATGGTCGGCAGCGCCCTGGCGCTCGCCCTGCGCGACAGCGGCCTGGACATCCTGCTGATCGACGGCGGGCCGCTGACCGGCAAACCTTTCGACGCATTGGCGCCTTTCGAAGCGCGGGTCAGTGCGCTGTCCATGGCCAGCCAGCGCATCCTTCAGCGCCTGGGCGCCTGGGACGGTATCAAGGCGCGGCGTGCCAACCCCTATCGACACATGAGCGTGTGGGACGGCAGCGGCACCGGGCAGATCAACTTTTCCGCCGCCAGCGTGCATGCCGACACCCTGGGGCATATCGTCGAGAACCGCGTGGTTCAGGACGCCTTGCTCGAACGCCTGCAGGACAGCGGGATCCGGCTGCTGGCCAATGCGCGACTGGAGCAGTTGCGCCATTCAGGTGACGATCGTCTGTTGACCCTCGCCGGCGGTCAGACCGTGCGCACCCCGCTGGTGATCGCCGCAGACGGCGCGCACTCGGCGGTGCGTCGACTGGCTGGCTGCGAGACTCGCGAATGGGACTACCTGCACCACGCCATCGTCACCAGCGTGCAGTGCAGCGAGGGCCATCGCGATACGGCCTGGCAACGCTTCACCGACGAGGGCCCGCTGGCCTTTCTGCCTTTGCAGCGCGGTGATGGCAAGCATTGGTGCTCGATCGTCTGGTCGACCACGCCGGAGCAGTCCGAACGCCTGATGGCCTTGGACGACGTGGCCTTCTGCCGAGCGCTGGGCCAAGCCTTCGAGGGACGTCTGGGCGAGGTTCTCGCTGCCGATCCTCGCTTGTGCGTCCCGTTGCGTCAGCGACATGCCAAGCGCTACGTGGAAACCGGTCTGGCACTGATCGGCGATGCCGCGCACACCATCCATCCGCTGGCCGGGCAGGGGGTCAACCTGGGCCTGCTCGACGCGGCGGTGCTGGCCGAAGAACTGATCCATGCCCGGCAGCGAGGCGAGCGGCTGGCGGGCCTGCCGGTGCTGACGCGCTACGAGCGCCGACGCATGCCACACAACCTGGCACTGATGGCGGCCATGGAAGGCTTCGAGCGCCTGTTCCAGGCCGACCCGCTGCCGCTGCGCTGGTTGCGCAACACCGGCTTGAAGTGGGTGGAGCGACTGCCGGAAGCCAAGGCGTTGTTCGTCCGCCAGGCGCTGGGCTTGACCGGCGATCTACCTGAGCTCGCGCGCCTCTGAGACAGCCGTACACCTGCGCCTGCCCGCAACATTTGGTAACGGCTGGGCCCCGAGTTCGGTTGAGAAGGTAAATGTGATTCACTACCATTTCGGCCTCACTCCAACGGCAAGGTTTCCCTCATGATGGTGCGCAAACGTCTTCTCGCTGCACTGGCGCTCTGTCTGCTGGGTGGCAACGCCCACGCTGCCGATGAAGTGGTCGTCTATTCGTCGCGCATCGACGAGCTGATCAAGCCGGTTTTCGACGCCTACACCGCGAAAACCGGGGTCAAGGTCAAGTTCATCACCGACAAGGAAGCGCCGTTGATGCAGCGCATCAAGGCCGAAGGGCAGAACGCCACGGCCGACCTGCTGCTCACCGTCGATGCCGGCAACCTGTGGCAAGCCGAGCAGATGGGCATCCTGCAGCCCATCCAGTCCACCGTCATCGATGGCAACATTCCCCCGCAATACCGTGCCGCGTCCCACCAGTGGACCGGCCTGAGCCTGCGTGCGCGAACCATCGCCTACGCCAGCGAGCGCGTCAAACCGCAGGAGCTGAGCACCTACGAGGCGCTGGCCGACAAGCAATGGGAAGGACGCCTGTGCCTGCGTACGGCGAAGAAGGTGTACAACCAGTCCCTGACCGCCACCTTGATCGAGACCCACGGCGCCGAGAAGACCGAGCAGATTCTCAAGGGCTGGGTGAACAACCTGTCCACTGACGTGTTCTCCGATGACATCGCGGTGCTGCAGGCCATCGATGCCGGGCAGTGCGACGTGGGTATCGTCAACAGCTACTACTATGGCCGCCTGCACAAGCAGCAACCGGACCTGGGTGTGAAGCTGTTCTGGCCGAACCAGGGCGATCGCGGTGTGCACGTGAACCTGTCGGGCATTGGCCTGAACAAGTATGCGCCGCACCCTCAGGCGGCCATCGCCTTGGTCGAGTGGATGACCGGGCCGCAGGCGCAGGCAATCTTCGCCGGGGTGAACCAGGAGTTTCCAGCCAATCCGGCGGTGGCGCCCTCTGCGGAAGTCGCCAGTTGGGGCAAGTTCAAGGCCGACACACTGCCCGTGGAAGTGGCGGGCAAGCGTCAGGCCGAAGCGATCCGGTTGATGGACCGTGCCGGGTGGAACTGAGCTGATATCGGTGGCGCGGCCTTCGCGGGCAGAGACCCGCTCCCACACGCAAAGCACAAAAGCACCTGTTCTTCTGTGGGAGCGGGTCTCTGCCCGCGAACGGCGCACCACCGTACATGCTGACACAGCACAGTAAGCTCTCCACAGGAGTGGCTGTCGTTGAGAAAGCCCGCAATCTGAAAACCACGAGTGAGCCCATTGTCCTCTTTCGTCCAACGCCGTTGGTATCCGCTGGTCTTGGCCGTGGTCGGGCTCGTGCTCTTGCCGCTGAGTGTGCTGGTGCTGTCCTGGCAAAGCATCGACCTGCAGATCTGGTCCCATTTGTGGGACACGCAGATGCCGCGGCTGCTGGGCAACACACTGACTCTTGTGGTGGGCGTAGGTACGGGTGTGACGGTGATCGGCGTCAGCCTGGCGTGGCTCACCAGCCTGTGTGAATTCCCCGGGCGGCGCTGGCTCGACTGGGCGCTGATGCTGCCGTTTGCCATCCCTGCCTATGTGCTTGCCTTCGTGTTCGTAGGGCTGCTGGATTTTGCCGGCCCCGTGCAGAGCCTGCTGCGCGAGTGGTTCGGCAACGGCCTGCGCCTGCCGCGGGTGCGCTCCACGGGCGGGGTCATCATCGTGCTGGTGCTGGTGTTCTATCCCTACGTCTATCTGCTGGCACGGACCGCGTTCCTGGCCCAGGGCAAGGGCTTGATGGAAGCGGCGCGCATGCTTGGGCAATCACCCTGGCAGGCCTTCTGGCGGGTCGCCCTGCCGATGGCCCGGCCCGCCATCGGGGCCGGTGTGGCCTTGGCATTGATGGAAACCCTGGCGGATTTCGGCGCCGTGGCGGTGTTCAATTTCGATACGTTCACCACCGCCATCTACAAGACCTGGTACGGCTTCTTCAGCCTTTCCAGCGCGGCGCAGTTGGCCAGCCTGTTATTGCTGGCCGTGATGCTGGTGCTCTATGGCGAGCGTCGCGCCCGCGGTCAGGATCACGCGGCCAGCGAGCGGCCGCGCGGGCAGGCGCTGTATCGGCTGAGCGGATTCAAGGCATGGTTGGCCAGTGGCTGGTGCGCGCTGGTGTTCGCCTGCGCCTTCGTCGTGCCCATGGTGCAGTTGGTCGCATGGTGCTGGCAGCGCGGACGCTTCGACCTCGACGAGCGCTATCGTGAGCTGATCCTGCATACCCTGTACCTGGGCGCCATGGCCGCGCTGATCACCGTCGCGGTGGCGTTGTTGCTGGCGTTCGCGCGGCGTCAGGCGCCCACGCCGGGCATTCGCGCCGGTGTGGCGATCGCGAACCTGGGCTATGCCCTGCCGGGATCGGTGCTGGCGGTGTCGCTGATGCTGGCTTTCAGTTTTCTCGACCGCGAACTGGTGGTGCCAGTGTCCAGCTGGTTGGGCGGCGCCGGTCGGCCGTTGCTGCTGGGCAGTGTGGCGGCGCTGCTGGTCGCCTACCTGGTCCGCTTCATCGCGGTGGCCTACGGGCCCCTGGAAAGCAGCCTGGCGCGGATTCGCCCGTCCTTGCCCGAAGCATCGCGCAGCCTGGGTGTGGGCGGTGCGCGGCTGTTCTTCAAGGTCTACCTGCCACTGTTGCTGCCTGGCACGCTCAGCGCAGCGCTGCTGGTGTTCGTCGACACGTTGAAGGAGATGCCGGCCACTTTGCTGATGCGTCCATTTGGCTGGGATACGCTGGCGGTGCGCGTCTTCGAAATGACCAGCGAAGGCGAGTGGGCTCGTGCTTCGCTGCCGGCCCTGACCCTGGTGCTGGTCGGCTTGCTGCCGGTCATCGGGCTGATTCGACGTTCGGCGCGCCAGCTGGGTCGAACTCACTGATCCAAGCTTCAGATATCACCACCGCGACCTTGTCGCTACAGATATCACCACTGCGACCTTGTCGCGTCGGATGTCATCACGCGACCTTGTCGCTACAATGCGCCGCATCCGGCGCAGGCACCAAGGACAATCCGCCTGCGCTTTCGCCACGCCCGGAAGGAGAAACCCATGGGACAGCGTACGCCTCTGTATGACCTGCATCTTGCCCTCGGCGCAAAGCTGGTCGATTTTGGCGGTTGGGACATGCCCCTGCATTACGGATCGCAAGTCGAAGAGCATCATCAGGTACGTCGCGATTGCGGCGTCTTCGACGTGTCGCATGTGACCGTGATCGATATCCACGGGCCGGATGCCCGGGCGTTCCTGCAACACCTGCTGAGCAACGATGTGGGCAACCTGACCGCAACCGGCCAGGCCTTGTACAGCGCCATGCTCAATGAGCAGGGCGGGGTGGTCGATGATCTGATCGCCTACCTCACCGAGGATGGCTATCGCCTGGTGGTCAATGCCGCCACCCGCGACAAGGACCTGGCCTGGCTGAGCACTCACTCCGATGGGTTCGATGTGCAGTGGCGCGAGCGTCCCGAGTTGGCGCTGCTGGCGGTGCAAGGGCCCGAGGCGCGGCGCAAGGTCGCCGATCTGTTGGGCAGCCAGCGCCGCGAATTGCTGCTGCGATTGGAACCCTTCGAAGGGCGCCACCAAGGCGACTGGTTCATTGCTCGCACCGGCTATACGGGTGAAGACGGCATCGAAATCGTCTTGCCTGCGGCCCAGGCTGCCGACTTCTTCAACGAATTGATCGGCGCCGGCATTTCGCCCATCGGCCTGGGCGCGCGCGATACGCTGCGTCTGGAAGCAGGCATGAATCTGTATGGCCAGGACATGGACGAGGCTAACTCGCCATTGGCGTCGAACATGGCCGGCAGCGTGGCGTGGCAACCGATCTCGCGGGCCTTCATCGGGCGTGAAGCGCTGGAGCGCGAGCGGTCAGTCGGGCCGGCGATGAAACTGGTCGGATTGGTGCTCGAGGAGCGCGGCGTGCTGCGCGCGCATCAGGTTGTGCGGATCGCCGGAGTTGGCGAAGGGGAGATCACCAGTGGTAGTTTCTCACCTACGCTGAGCAAGTCGATTGCACTGGCGCGTGTACCCATGGCGACCGCTGACCGTGCGGAAGTCGAGATACGCGGCAAATGGTACCCGGTACGGGTGGTCAAGCCGACCTTCGTCCGGCATGGTAGCACCCTGATCTGAATCGTATGGCGGGCTGGCCGCTGACCCTTGTTGAGGACAATGATATGAGCGATATCCCTGCTGAACTCCGTTTTGCCGAAAGCCACGAGTGGGCGCGCCTGGAAGCTGACGGCACGGTGACCGTGGGCATCAGCGACCATGCCCAGGAAGCCTTGGGTGACGTGGTGTTCATCGAGCTGCCGGAAGTCGGCAAGGTGTTCGCCGCTGGTGATCAAGCCGGTGTGGTGGAGTCGGTGAAAGCGGCGTCCGATATCTACTCGCCGGTAGGCGGTGAAGTGATCGCCATCAACGAGGCACTCGCCGACGCTCCCGAGAGCGTCAACGGCGAACCCTACGGCGCCTGGTTCTTCAAGCTCAAGCCCAGCGCTGCCGGTGAGCTGGACAAACTGCTCGATGCCGCAGGCTACAAGGCCGCCATCGGCGAATGATGGTCAGCGGGGGTGGCCATCGCCACCCCCGCCCGTTCAGAACGGTCGATCCCCCAATATCGTCGCTCGATGCATCACGCGTCGCTGTGGTCGGTAGTCGTCGATCGCGTAATGCTGGGTCACGCGGTTGTCCCAGAATGCCACATCCCCTTGACGCCATTGCCAGCGCACACAGAACTCCGGTCGCGTGGCGTGGGCGAACAGCAAGTCGAGCAGCGCCCGACTTTCCGCCGCCGACAGCTCGTTGATACGGGTGGTGAAGCCGTCATTGACGAACAAGGCCTTGCGCCCGCTGACCGGATGGGTCCGCACCACCGGGTGCGACAGTGGCGGATGCTGCTGCCGGGTCTGCTCCCAGCGTGCCAGGGCCTGGGCATCGTTGCCGAAGCGTTCGAGCGGGAACGACTTGGCGAAATCGTGGGTGGCGGTCAGGCCGTCGAGCAGGGTCTGCAAGGGCGCGGACAACGCCTCGAACGCGGCTATGCCGTTGGCCCAGCAGGTGTCGCCGCCAAAGGGCGGCACCTGTTGGGCCGTCAGTATCGCGCCCATTGCCGGTTCCGCGAGAAAGGTGACATCGGTGTGCCAGATGGCATTGTCGCGCACATCGGTCACGGCGGTATCGAGCACCAGCACTTCGGGCTGCCCCGGCACGCTGGGGTAGATCGGATGGATGTGCAGGTCACCGAACTGGTGCGCCAGCCGGGCCTGCTGGGCCGGCGTCAGTGGCTGGTCGCGCCAGAACAAGACCTGGTGGGCGATCAGCGCGGCGTCGATCTCGCGTTGCTGCGCCGGGGTCAGTTCCCGGCTCAGGTCGACGCCTGCGATGACCGCGCCGAGGGTGGGGCTCAAGGGGGTGATGTGCAGAGTCATGTTGGTCAGCTCTGTTGGTGAAATCGGTGATTCAGTGGCTCTGGCCGTGCCAGGGCACCAGCCGTCGTTGCAGGGCGCGCAAGCCCATTTCCAGGCCAAAGGCGATCAGCGCGATCACCAGGATGCCCAGTACCACCACATCGGTGACCAGAAACTGCGCGGCCGACTGCACCATGAAACCCAGGCCGCTGGTGGCGGCGATCAACTCGGCGGCGACCAGGGTCGACCAACCGACGCCCAGGCCGATGCGGATGCCGGTGAGGATCTCCGGCAGGGCGCTGGGCACGATCACATGACGAATCAGCTGCGCCCGTGTGGCACCCAGCGACTGCGCGGCGCGCAGCCGGGCTGGATCGACATTGCGCACGCCGGTGGCCGTGGCAATGGCGATCGGAGCGAAGATCGCCAGGTAGATCAGCAGCACCTTCGAGGTCTCGCCGATACCGCACCAGATCACGATGAGCGGCAGGTAGGCCAGCGGTGGAATGGGTCTATAGAACTCGATCAGCGGATCGAGGATGCCTTGGGCAATGCGGTTGTGGCCGATGGCGATGCCCACCGGGATGGCGAACAAAACGGCAAAGACCAGGGCCAGGCCGATGCGCCCCAGGCTGGCACCCAGGTGCTGCCACAAGGTTGCGTCCATGTAGCCCTGGGTTGCCAGCAGCCAGGCTTTGTCCAGCACGGCACCCGGCGAGGGCAGGAACAGCGGTTCGATCAATTCGCTGGCGGTGACCGCCCACCAGAGCAGCAGCACGCCGGCCAGGGTCAGTGTGCTGATGGCTCGCGTACTCAGACGCCAGGGTCGGCGCGCAGCGGGCTTGCGCGTGCGGTCGATGGCTTCGGTCGGATAGTGGCTCATGCCAGTGCCTCGCGCGCGGTGGCGCCCTGTGGAGAAACACGCTGGGCGAACTCTCGTTGTGCAGACTCTCGTTGTGCAAATACCTGAGCCAGCACGTGCTCGCGGGTCTCGATGAATCGGGGGTCGGACTTGATCGCCCGGGCGCTCTCGCCGGCGGCGTAGCGCAGGCCGAAGTCCAGGCTCAGACGCTCCTCGACATGCCCCGGATCGGGTGCGAGCAGAATCAGGTCGGTGGCCAGAAACACCGCTTCTTCGATGTCATGGGTGATCAGAAATACCGGCTTGGCGGTCCGTTGCCAGACCTGCAGCAGCAGTTCCTGCATCTGCTCTCGGGTGAACGCATCCAATGCACCAAAGGGTTCGTCCATCAACAGCACCTGCGGATCGGCCGCCAGCGCTCGGGCCAGGCCCACGCGTTGCCGCTGACCACCGGAGAGCTGCCACACCTGCCGCTCGGCGAAACCGGCCAGATCGACCAGCGCGAGCATTTCACGCGCCCGCGCTTCACGCTGCGGCCGGGCGATGCCCGCCAGTTGCAGACCGAAGGCGACATTGGCCAGCACGTCCTGCCAAGGCAGCAGGGCGTCATCCTGAAACACCACGCCACGGTCCGCCCCTGGACCTTTTACCGCGACCCCGTCCAGGGTGATGCGGCCACTGCTGGGCGGCACGAAACCGGCGATCAGGTTCAACAACGAGGTCTTGCCACTGCCCGAGGGACCCAGCGCCACGCACAGTTGCTGTGGGCCCAGGCTCAGGGAGATGTCCTGCAGAACCGGCTGCGCAGCGCCTGGGTAGTGGGCACTGATACGGTCGAGAATCAATTGGGCCACGGTGGTACTCCGTTGGGCGTGCGCGGGATCACTGAACGAACTGGGCGCTGACGTAAGGCGTGTAATCGGGTAGCACGGCTTCCAGCTTGCCCTGTTCCTTGAGGAACTCGGCCGTCTTGGCCACCGCCTTGGCAGTACCGCCGCCCAGCAGCGCGTCCGAAGCCTGGGCCTCGGCGTCGGGGTAGGTGGAGCCGACGAGCAGGTCGGGAACATCCGCGGCATTGGCGCCCGTCAGCTTGGCGATCTTTCGCACCGGCTCGGAGTCGGCGGTCCACTGCGCCTGGTTCTTCGCGTAGTCGGCAAAGGAATCCAGGGTGACCTTGGCGAATTTGGCGATTACTTCAGGATGCTTCTCGGCGTAATCCTTGCGCGCCACCCAGACTTCGAAGGTCGGTGCG